>NZ_JBAKHE010000006.1:0-322407 GCF_049065885.1 Brucella sp. IR068
CGCGCCCACAACCGGAGCTTGCGGCAGGATGTAACAAATTCCGACGCTCCCTTTTCATTGTCCAGCGAGATTAGTCCCTCATCCATATCGGGTTCAATGCCCGCCTTTGCCAGTAGCGGCATCGCGCCTGCGGTAAACCCGATAAACTTGCAATGGGCAAAGGCGTCGGCAACGAAATCCCGCGCCGCGGCTTCTCTGGTCAATCGATCCGCTGCCTCCTCGGACAGTACAAGTGCGACAGCGTCGAACAAGACGGATGGACCGCCATCGATCATATGATCGGCCTCCATCCAGTCGCCGCTGGACGCCTCGAAACCTCCGACCGTAGGCGCGACCAGTTCCAACGTTGCGCCCTCCTGTTCAGTGGCCTGCCGGATTGCGTCCAGCACCTGGGCATTCGAGCCGTTGGCGGCAAGTACACCAATCTTCCGGCCCTTGAAGCTGCCGGGCCCGTTTGCAATGATGCTCAGCGCCGGAGACGGAGCAAGATCGTCGCGCACCGGCACCATCACATCTGCCGCCTGCGGCATCGTGCGGATGCCAAGCTTGCCGGCGACCGTTTCCGCAAGGGTGGCATCGATGTTGAGCAGGTGGGACACAATACGCTCGCGGATCCTGGGCGTTTCCACCTTCGACAGTTCGAAGGTCAGCGCCATCGCTATATGCTTCTGCTCCGTCTCGGTCTGGCTCAGGTAGAACTGGCGCGCCTGGCTGTAATGATCGGCAAAGCTTTCCGCCCGAAGGCGAACCTTCTGCCCATCTTCCTGCGCCGCAAATGATCGGAATCCGAGCTTTTGATCGGGCCTCGGTCCCTCCCCCCACGAATTTGGCTGATAGTTTGCCCGCCCCACAGGGTTGCGCATCGCCATATGTCCGTCCTGCTGAAAATGGTGAAATGGACACTTGGGTGCATTGATGGGGATGTGGGTGAAATTGGGACTACCCAGCCGTTTCAATTGCGTGTCGAGATAGGAGAAATTGCGCCCCTGAAGCAGCGGATCATTCGAGAAGTCGATGCCGGGGGGAACGTTCTGCGTCATGAACGCGACCTGTTCAGTCTCGGCGAAGAAATTGTCCGGCATGCGGTTGAGGACCAGCCGCCCAACCGGCATGGGCTTTATGATTTCTTCCGGGATCAGCTTGGTCGGGTCCAGCACATCGAAGTCGAAGCTGTCGGCAAAATCCTGATCAAAGAGTTGCACGCACAGTTCCCATTCCGGAAAGTCACCCGCCTGGATGGCATTCCAGAGATCGCGCCGATGGAAATCGGGGTCGGCGCCATTGATCTTGACCGCTTCGTTCCATACGATGGATTGGAGGCCAAGTTTCGGCTTCCAGATGAATTTGACAAAGGTCGACTGATCCCTGTCATTCACGAAGCGGAAAGTATGGACGCCAAATCCTTCCATGAAACGGAACGAGCGCGGTATGGCGCGGTCCGACATGATCCACATGATCATGTGCATGGATTCTGGTGTCAGGCTGATGAAGTCCCAAAAATTGTCATGTGCCGACTGGGCCTGCGGGAATGCCCGATCCGGCTCCTCCTTGACGGCGTGTACCATATCAGGGAATCGGATGGCGTCCTGAATGAAGAAGACTGGAATGTTATTGCCGACAATATCCCAGTTGCCTTCCTTGGTGTAAATCTTGACGGCGAAGCCCCGGACGTCCCGGGCGAGGTCGAACGAACCCTTCGATCCGGCGACCGTGGAGAAACGGACAAAGACCGGCGTCTTCTCGCCAACCCGTTGGAAAATGTCTGCGCGCGTATATTCGCTAAGTGATGCTGTCGTCTCGAAATAGCCATGCGCGCCATAGCCTCGGGCATGGACGACGCGCTCGGGAATACGTTCGTGGTCGAAGTGAAATATCTTTTCCCGAAAATGGAAATCCTCGATAAGCGTCGGACCGCGTGCACCGATCTTGAGCGTATTGAGGTCATCTGAAATCGGTCCGCCCTGGGCCGTGGTCATGACCGGTGTCTTGTCGTCGGCAACCTGATGAAGCTCACCACCCTGACCAGCCTCAAGCGTCTGGTCATGAATCTGGCGTGGCTTCCGTTTAGATGCGGCTTTGTCGCTGGCTGACATGGCTGGCTCCTCCTTTTACGTGATCTCTGTTCACATGAAAAAGGTGCCGAACAGCACCCTTCCATAATTACGCTGCCGTGGGACGCTGGTTGACTGAACCGCCCGCAAGCTTCATCAGATTGCAGTCGGTCCTGGGTTTTTCCTGAAGCGTCTGATCAAGCAGATTTTGTGCATGGTTCAAGCCGCGTTCTTTCGCCCATCGCTTCAAGGTGCCGGAGCGAGCGATCTCGTCGTTCCCGACTGCCTGCGCTGGCCTGCGCTCGTAGGAGATGTCCTTGTGCGCATCGCGGAACAGGTCTTCGCGGGGCTTTTCCTTTCCCATAGTTCGTTTCCTCATAGTGTCGGATAGACATTTGAAGCCTGGCTCGCCGTGAAATTCCCGCCAACTAGTGTTCGCGCAACGGTGCGCAAGGCAGGAAACTGGCATCTCCGTCCTTTGAGTAACGCGACGTGGTAATTTAAGTTCCTTGATAGGTCGCGCGCAGGGCTAAGCCTGAGCGAATCCCGCCAACTACCTCGGGTCCTCGAAGCCACCATAAGGTGCTCGCCACCACAGCACGAAACGGTGAGCGCCCCTTTTTACACAACGATACAAAATGGGGGGCTGGCGGACACATCCCGGATAATCGGTCGATGCATCTTCTCGTCATCAAGCGACGCAGAGCCCCGCAATGACGCAGGGCAGCAGATTTCGCTAGGTAGAACAAAGAAGGATATCGCCATGAACAAGATCGTTTTTGCAGCCGCCACCGCCATCATCGCCCTGAGCAGCAGCGCATCATTTGCTGAGAACCCTTATGTTGGCCAGCCAGAGGCGCTTGCCTTTCAGGATAAGGCGGCACGCGCTCCCGGCAACAGCCCGGTCTCGGTAAAGCTGGACTTCCGTGCGCCTGCCTCCATCGGCAAGGATGCCGCCGTTTATCATGACGGCTCCGCGCATCGTTTTGGTGATGCCTCTCCGTCCAGCTACGAATAAGCGCGCCAGACAACCTTTCACCGAATGCGGCTGGACATGACTTTCAGCCGCATCCGGTGGCGAACGCCATTTCTACAAGCTTCAGCTCCAAACAACACATAGGCCATTAAGGAAACAACAATGCGTAAGCTGATCATCGCAGCTTCAATTGCAGCCGCCACACTCGTTTCGGGAAATGCTATCGCCCAGGAGGACAAACCTACTGTCGTGCTGGTGCATGGTGCGTTTGCGGACTCGTCAAGCTGGAACGGAGTTGTCGCCCGCCTTGAAAAGGACGGCTACCCGGTTATCGCCATCGCCAATCCGCTGCGCAGCCTCTTGACAGATGCGGACTATGTCAAGCGCACCCTTGCCAGTCTCAAGACGTCTGTTGTTCTGGTTGGCCATTCCTATGGCGGCGCAGTTATCAGTCAGGCTGCTGCGCAATCCGACAATGTGAAGTCGCTTGTATTTGTCGCCGCTTTTGCCCCTGAAAAGGGTGAAAATCTGACAGGTCTCTCGGTTAAGTTCCCCGGCAGCACGCTTGGAGCAGCCCTGGCGGTGCCGGTCGAGATCGAAAATGGCGGCAAGGATCTCTACATTCAACAGGATAAATTCCATCAGCAGTTCGCTGCCGATGTTCCGGAAGAAGAGGCCCTGCTCATGGCAGCTGCGCAACGACCGCTCAGCGAGGCAGGCTTGACGGAACAGGCCACGGAAGCCGCCTGGAAATCCAGGCCATCCTGGTTCATCTATGGGGATGCGGACAAGAACATTCCCCCGCAAGCAATGGGCTGGATGGCCGAGAGAGCCGCATCCCGCAAGACGGTCGTTATCAATGGCGGATCGCATGTCGTGATGGTTTCCCATCCCGACATGGTGGTGGACCTGATCGAAGAAGCGGCCGCTGCAAGGTGATCTTCATATATTTGCCAGAGCGTGATTGGGGGGTCGTCAACAGCGTGAAACCGCAAGTGGATCGATCGGCTTCCGGGAACGTTCTACGTATCGGCAAGAAAAGGCGCGGAACATTCTCCGCGCCCTTTCTTTTCGTTCAAAGTCTCCGTCGTCACATTTTCCATCGGGGTCATCCCCGGAGGAGTGCCCCTGACGGATACTACGCGTGCGATTTCTATAACGGCTCGCTCACCGGAGACCTTTGAACGCTGCCCGGAGCTCCTCGGAAAAGAGTTGCGGCTGTTCCCAGGCCGCGAAATGGCCACCCTTTGCCGGGCGATTGTAATAGATCAGACTTGGAAAGGCCTGTTTTGCCCAGCTTTCCGGTGCCTGATAAAGCTCGTCCGGGAAGGCGCTGACGGCGACCGGGATCTTGATCCCCTTCGGTGCAAAGAAAGCGAACTTGTTTTCCCAATAGAGCCGTGCCGAAGACACAGCGGTGTTGGTCAGCCAGTAGAGCGTAATGTTGTCGAGCACATCATCGCGCGTCAGGCCTTCTTCCTGTCCGTCAAATACGCGTGCGATCAGCTGGTAGCTTTTTGCGTCGTGATCGAGCATCCACGAGGCGAGGCCAATTGGGGAATCCTCCACGCCATAGAGCGTCTGGGGACGGGCCGTCATTTCCTGCGCGTAGGCAAGGCCGTGTTTGTAGAAGAAATCCAGCTGCCCATAGGCGCGCTTTTCCTCCGCGGATAGTCCGGCGGGTGCCGGCCGGTTCGCATCCAGCGACTTCTGGATATCGTCCGGAACGGCACCGGGCATATTGGTGTGTATCCCCAGCAGGCCCTTCGGTGCCTGCACGGCCATTTGTTCGGTTACAGCGTCCCCCCAATCGCCGCCCTGAGCGACATAACTGGTGTAGCCGAGCCGTTTCATCAGTTCCGTCCAGGCGCGGGCGATGCGTGCCGGTTCCCATCCCAGTTCGGTAGGCTTGCCGGAGAAGCCGTAGCCCGGCAGTGACGGGATGACGATGTCGAAGGCGTCTGCATCGGTGCCGCCGTGCGCGGTGGGGTTCGTCAGTGGATCGATGATCTTGAGCTGCTCGACTATGGAACCCGGCCAGCCATGCGTGACGATGATCGGCAGAGCATTCCTGTGCCGGGAGCGTACATGGATGAAGTGAATATCCACGCCGTCGATATTGGTCACGAACTGGGGAAGGCTTTCGAGCCTCGCCTCGACGCGCCGCCAGTCGTAATCGGTCGACCAATATTGCGCGAGCTTGCGCATCGTTTCCAGCTGCCCGCCCTGCGTGTCGTCGCCAACAAGCTCCTGACTCGGCCATTTGGTGGCGGAGATGCGGCGACGCAGATCGGCCAGAGCCTCATCGGACGCGCGAAAATGAAATGGCCTGATGGAGGTGTCTGCCGGAAGCTGGGTTTCAGCTACCCTCACGGGCTTCGCAATATCGGCCTGCGCGCCGATCGGAAGCCCGGCTGCGATCAGAAATGCTGCCGAGGCGGCCAACTTCCAAGCGGCGGGTCGTTTCAATGTTGTCACGGATAAATCTCCTTGTTTGTACCAGCTTTCCGGCGGGCCAGGGCGCGCAGGAATCCGCCCGATGCACAGGGTGGATCGGGGGAATTGGATGTCAGCGCGAAAGGCGCGGCGAGTAAGTGGAAGTAGGCTAGAGGCCGTAAAGGCTGCGCGGGAAGGCGCACAGACCTTTTGCTTCGAGTAGATGGAGGGGAGCCCGTAAGGTCACACGAACGACCCCCGGATTGCGGCCGATCTCGATTGCTCCGGCCACTGTCGCGCGATTCATGACTTCCGGCACGCTCATCTCGAGGACCTCGGCAGCACGCTGCAAACCGTTCTCCGTCGCGAGATTGAGGTTGGCTCCGGTTCCGATAAAGGTGACCGGCGCATCCTCTTCCACCGTCGTGACCCCGTGTCTGGCGGCCAGAGCCTTGACCGCATGTTTTTCACTCGAAGTGAGCGGACGTGCAAGATAGGGCAGATCCTCGGCGACCGGGAAAAGAATCGGGCCGTCAAGCCTCAGTCCCTTGATAACGTGAACTTCCAGAGTGGCCGTGCCTGCCACGTCTGCGGTATGACCGGCGATTTCCCCGTCACCCTGGAATGCGTGCATATCTCCCAGATAGATGCCGCCGCCGGGAACTTTGACTGGGCAGATGAGGACGGCGCCTTCGCGAACCGTGTTGACGTCGAGATGGCCGTCGGTCTTGTTTGCGATCAGCTCTTCCTCGGTCAATGAATAAGCGTGGGGAGCGTTGAGCAGAAACGACCCGAAATCGCCTGCATTGTGCGAGTCGGGCATAGCCTTGCCGGGCGTCGTTCCGAGTTGGCCAAGAAAAGGCCGCAGTCGCGTCGCGACGGCAACGAGATCGGCTGGCGCGAAGGTCAGGATGGGATTCTGGATCGAGGCATCCGGCAGGGCCATGAGCCGGGCAGCGTCAGCAGCCATTTTCTCTGCTTCAGCGCGACCAAGGGTGAGACCCACGCTGCGCTCATCGTCGAACGCAATCGTGTAGCCATGGGTGGAAGTGAATGGCGCAGCGTCGGCTCCACATGTCTCGCAGCGGACAGCGGTTTGACCAATGCCTTCGATACGTGTCGCTGGCCATTGTGTTCCACAGCCAGGGCACACGGCAGCACAGAAGGGATCGCCGTTGAAACGACCCTCCATGACCTTGTCGTTCCCGGATGCCGTGGCGGCGGATGTGACGACGAGGGACCGGATTCTGATTGCTATCGCGTCTCCGACCTCAGCCCCCTCCACGGCGACAGGTCTGGTGACTTCATGACCACCGCGGATTTCAGGCGTGATCATTGGCCCCCAGCAACCCGGCGATGTGTTGGCGATGATCACGCCTCCGTCCGCGACCGGGCCGAGCATGGGCGCTGCAGGATCGAGCAAGCCATTTGTCAGTTCGTTGACAAAGACGGTGCGTTGAGCTGTTCGCGCGTTTGCTGTTGAATTGTTTGTCAAGCTGGTTCTCCTCCGTGAATTCCTGCATTTGCCGTTTTGGCAGGAGCGATGCTGGGTTTATTGTCGTCCAAGGTATCCTGAATATGTCCGCATACGGGCAGTTTTGTAGAGTATTGTACAATGGCGCCTGCGCGGCGCGCACGCCGTTGCCGTCTGCCCGGTGCAGGTTCTTCCTGCACAGTGTCCTCCAGCGTCTACGATGACATTCTTCTTCCGGTGTTTGACCACACCGCTCGCTTCAGCCAAAGGTAAAGGCATAGGCTTCAACACCGGCATCGAGGAAACGGATTTCGAACTCGCGGGGCTCCACCTGACCGGGTTGCCGGACGAGCTGATAAAGCCTGGTCGACGTCACAACACCGTTGCCGTCTGCGTTCGTATCGGCGCCGTGATCGACTCCAGGCGCCTGGCCGTCGATTGTCACCTGAAAACGAACTGCTTTTTCGGAAGCATCCGGACCGAGGACCAGATGCAGGTCACGGGCGCTGAAACGGTAGACGATGCTGCCGCCCTTCTGGTCCAGCTTCGCTTGCTCCGCACCGACGGTCCAGCTCCCGGACAGGCCCCATTCGTTGAGGCCCGGTCTGGAGATCGAATAGGCGACTCCAGTATCGGCACGCAGGTTTTCCCGCGACGCAAAATTGGTGGCGCGCTCGTAACCAAGATAGGTTTCGCCAGAGCGGATGTTCTTCAGGTCGGGGCTGGCTTCCGCGCCTTTGACGGTCGGTTTTACTGCAGTTGTCGCCGCCCTGTCGCTGCCAGCTTCGCGCAACAGCTCCTGAATCGCCTGCTCGGTTCCGCTATAATTGCCTTCTCCGAAATGATGATGGCGAATCTGGCCTTTGGCATCAATCAGATAGTGAGCGGGCCAATAGCTGTTTTCGAAGGCACGCCAGATCCTGTAATTGTTGTCGATTGCAACCGGATAGCCGATCTTGAAGTCAGCGACAGCCTTTTTGACATTATCGATCTTCTTTTCGAACGCAAATTCCGGAGCGTGCACACCGATTACGACCAGTCCCTGATCCTTGTATTTTTCCGCCCAGGCGCGAACGTAGGGCAGAGTGCGGATGCAATTGATGCAGGAATAGGTCCAGAAATCCACCAGTACGACCTTGCCGCGCAGTTGTTCATTCGTGAGCGGGGGTGAATTTAGCCACTCGACAGCACCATCCAGAGAGGGAGCACGACCTTCGACCGGCAGGTCGCTGCGGAACGGTCCTGCGGTATCTGCGGCAGTTGTCGCCATACCATTGCTGGTGAAACCCGATGTCCTACCGGCGTTTGATTTCGAAATCAGGCGGTCGAGCACGACCTGTTCGAAGGCGCTGGTTTTAGCATAGGAGACCCGCGCCAGAAGGCCGGTATCGAGCCCCAGCGCGATGACGGTGACGCCGGCCAGCACCGCAAGGCCGAGCATCTGGCGGATCTTCTCACTGACGCCGAGCGAACGCTTCATTCCCGCAAAGACCTTTCCGCCAACGAGCAAGGCAACAGCAAGCGAGGTCGCCGCTCCTGCTGCATAGGCAGCAAGCAGGAAAGTGGTCTGAAGGTTGGCGCCCTGTAACGCAGCACCCGTCAGCACAAGGCCGAGTATCGGGCCAGCGCATGGCGCCCAAAGCAGGCCGGTCGCAATCCCGAGTATCAGCGAGCTTGCAAGGGTCGGTGCGGAACCGGACTTGCCGGAAGCATTCAGAATCCGGTTGCCAAAATCGACGATCGGCCGGGTGATCGCGCTCGCAACACGCGGCGAAAGCAGGCTTATGCCAAAGACGGCAAGGAGCAGCAGTGCGGCGGCGCGACCATAATCATTGGCGTGGATCGCCCAGCTGCCCCCTACTGCGGCAAGTGTCGCCACAAGCGCAAACGTGACGGCCATGCCTCCCAGCATCGGCAAGGTGCTGCGAATGAAGGGGTGCCCGGCTCGGGCAAAGACGAAGGGAAGGATGGGGAGGATGCAGGGGCTGAGGATAGTCAGCGCTCCTCCGAGATAGGCAATAACAAGAAGCGTCATAATCGTCACCTCGAAAACCGAAATTTGGGGATCTGGACGTCGATGAGGCACGGCCAGTAACGGCGCCAAACTGATCAAGGCGACGTATCCCCTGTATTTCCGGGAACATGGCAAAGTGTATCGAAGTGTAGAAAACGCCCGGCACGAGACTGCATGCAGGGGCCCTGCGGACGGGAAATCGAATTGTATCAAAATGTATCCAGACCACAGGATGCTACATTTGCATTCAATAGCCCGTCGCCAGGACACAACGGGGATACAAGCGGGCGGCAATTTTCGATCGCAATCAACAAGGATCGGAACCACGCCATGTCCAACGAAATCAATCATCAGCGCCGCCGTTTCTTCGGCATCGCCGCCATGACAGTCGCTGCTGTCGAATTCGGCATCACCTCGCTGGCCAGCGCGCGACCGGCCGGGGCCTCGCCGCAACCGGTCGCTGGGGCCGGCAGGCATATGTCCTTCAAAACGCTGAAGCAGGTCAAGGCGGGCGTCCTGAATATCGGCTACGCGGAAGCGGGGCCTAAGGACGGTCCGGCTGTTCTGCTAGTCCACGGCTGGCCTTACGACATTTACAGTTATGTGGATGTCGCGCCCTTATTGGCGTCTGCCGGTTATCGCGTAATCGTGCCTTACCTTCGCGGCTACGGAACCACGCATTTCCTGTCGAGCGAAACCCCACGCAACGGCCAGCAATCATCACTCGCCGTAGACATGATAGCACTGATGGATGCACTCGAGATCGACAAGGCGATTGTCGCTGGCTACGACTGGGGCGCGCGCACCGTCAACATCATGGCCGCGCTCTGGCCGGAACGGTGCCAGGCAATGGTGTCGGTGAGCGGCTATCTGATCGGCAGCCAGGAAGCAAACATGAAACCGCTGCCGCCGAAGGCAGAACTTTCCTGGTGGTACCAGTTTTACTTCGCGACCGAGCGTGGCCGTCTTGGTTATCAGGCGAATACGCGCGAGTTCGCCCGTTTGATCTGGCAAACCGCCTCTCCAACCTGGAAATTTGATGATGCGACATTCGAGCGATCGGCAGCCGCCTTCGACAATCCGGATCATGTGGCGATCACCATCCATAATTATCGCTGGCGGTTGGGCCTTGCCGATGGCGAGAAGAAATTTGACCCTTACGAACAAAAGCTCGCCAACGCGCCTCTCATCTCCGTGCCGACGATCACGATGGAGGGGGATGCCAACGGCGCGCCGCATCCTGATCCGGCAGCTTATGCCAGGAAGTTCACTGGAAAATATGAACATCGCACCATTGGCGGCGGAATAGGTCACAACCTGCCCCAGGAGGCGCCACAAGCATTTGCTCAGGCGATTTTGGACGTTGCCAAATTCTGAAGCATTTTGGTTGCCGGAAAACGCATGACCGCTTTTCGGCAGCCGGTTCCAAGCTTAAACAGAGTAAACCGCGCCGCGATAACACGCGAGGATTCGAGGGATGTCCATGGAGCATGTCGATCACATTCTGATCGTTGACGATGATCGTGAAATTCGAGAACTGGTGTCGTCTTATCTGAAGAAGAACGGGCTGCGGACGTCGGTTGCCGCCGATGGCCGCCAAATGCGTACATTCCTTGAGGCGAATGCTGTCGACCTGATTGTTCTCGACGTAATGATGCCGGGCGATGACGGACTGGTGTTGTGCCGCGAACTGCGCTCCGGCAAACACAGAAGCGTCCCGGTTCTCCTGCTGACAGCGCGCAGCGACGAAATGGATCGGATCATCGGTCTCGAAATGGGTGCAGACGACTATATCGTGAAGCCTTTCGCGGCGCGTGAACTTCTCGCACGCATCAAGGCTGTGCTGCGGCGCACCCGCATGCTGCCGCCAAACCTACAGATCAGCGAGGCGGGACAAGTGCTGAGGTTCGGAAGCTGGCGGCTGGACACCGTCGGCCGTCATCTTATCGACGAGCAAGGCACGGAAATTGCGCTCAGCGGCGCGGAATATCGTCTGTTACATGTCTTCATCGATCATCCCCAGCGCGTGCTCAACCGCGATCAGCTGCTGAACCTTACTCAGGGGCGCGATGCGGAACTGTTCGACCGATCAATTGATCTTCTGGTCAGCCGGCTGCGCCAGCGGCTGGGCGACCATGCACGTGACGCCACCTATATCAAAACAGTACGCAGTGAAGGCTACGTGTTTTCAGTCCCGATAGAGATATCGGAGCCACGGCCATGACGTTCGGCAGCATTGCCCGCATAGTGCCGTGGCCAAGCACGCTGCGCGCCCGTATCTTCGTCATTCTTCTCCTCGGGCTCGCGGTCGCCTACGGCCTTTCGTTCAGCCTCCTTTATGCGGAACGCTATATGTCTGCGAAGGCAGTGATGCTCGGCACGCTCGAGAGCGATGTCGCCACTTCCATCGCCGTCCTCGATCGCCTTCCGGCAAACGAAAGGGCAAATTTTACCGACTGGCTGAGCCGGGGCAATTACAGATTTGTGTTGGGCGAAGGATTGAAAGGCGTCCCCGATAATTCGCCCACAGGAGCTGAAATCGCTGCACGTGTCGAGGAAGCGGCCGGGCATCGGGTTCCGTTACGGGTTGAATCTATCCCTGGTGATGTGAGGCGGCTTCAGATCCATCTGACACTCAGCGACGGAGACCCGCTCACCATAGACGTGACCCCCCGCCCGATCATGCCCTTAGCAAAATGGCTGCCCTACGTCTTCGCCTTGCAAATGCTCCTACTCCTTCTGTGTGCCTTTTACGCGGTCCGACAAACGACCCGGCCACTGGCCTACCTCGCCGCTGCCGCCGATACGCTTGATCCAAACAAGGCGGGGCCAGCGATTAGCGAAGCCGGCCCACGCGAGGTTGCCCATGCAGCGCGGGCCTTCAATGCTATGCGCGAGCGTATTGTCCACTATCTGGAGGAGCGGGTGCAAATCCTGGCGGCAATTTCTCACGACCTTCAAACGCCTATCACGCGGATGCGGCTGCGCGCCGATATGACGGATGATTCACCAGAGAAGGACAAGCTGGCCAATGACCTTGCTGAGATCGAAAGGCTGGTCCAGGATGGCATTGCCTATGCCCGCAGCTCGCATAGCAATGGTGAGAAGACTTCCCGTATCGACCTATCCTCTTTTATCGATAGCATTGCCTACGATTATCAGGACACCGGAAAGCCGGTTACCGTTCTGGGTATCGTTCGGGGAACAGCATCGACAAAACCGCATGCGCTGCGCCGCATCCTGACCAATCTGATCGACAACGCACTGAAATATGGAGGAGAGGCTGAATTGAGCGTCGAATGGAGAGATGGCGGGATTGTCATTTCGGTTCTCGACCACGGTCCGGGAATACCAGACGACAAGCTGGAAGCTGCCATGCAACCCTTCTTCCGGCTGGAGCAATCTCGCAACCGGGAAACCGGGGGCACGGGTCTTGGGCTCGCGATCGCTCAGCAACTTGTCGCCACGATCGGCGGTTCGATTGCGCTGCGCAACCGACCGGAGGGAGGACTGGTGGCGGAAGTAGTCCTGCCCTCCCGGACGTAAAACTGTGTATGAAAACATGTCGCCCGAGCGCGCGATTACATTGCGATACATTTCGGGCAAATTCTGAAACATTCCGGAGACGTCGATCCTTCAAACATCTCTCCATCAACAACGTCGCAGCAGCGACAAACCAAAGGAGTGTTCGATGGCACAGATTGACAAGGTTCTCTACACCGGCAAGACCCGCACCACAGGTGGACGTGACGGTTTCGCACGCAGCGACGACGCCCAGCTCGACGTGAAGCTCTCGCCTCCCGGTACGCCACAGCCAGGCACCAATCCGGAGCAACTCTTTGCAGCTGCCTGGTCGGCTTGCTTCATCGGGGCGATGGGTCTGGCTGCCGGTAAGCGGAAACTGAAGCTGCCCGCTGAAACGACCGTTGATGCGGAAGTCGATCTCGGAACCACGGACGGGGCGTATTTCCTACAGGCCCGCCTGACCATCAGCCTGCCGGGTCTGGATCGGGAACTGGCTCGCGAACTCGTCACCGACGCCCACCAGAATTGCCCTTACTCCAAGGCAACTCGCGGCAATATCAATGTTGAACTGAAGGTCGCCTGAACAGTGCACTCACCACAGGAGCATCCAATGCGTATCCTCATTGTCGGCTTTCTGACGATTGCAACCTTCGCAGCGCCGTGTGTCTACGACGTGTTCTCGTCCGAGCCTTCGTCGCTCACCACTCTCCTGGCGGTCGCGGGGCTGGTCAGCTGAGCCCTGAATAGCGTCCGGTCTGCCCATTCTGGTGAGCGGACCGGATAGATTTGCTGTGGCGATATCGTTCGCTAAGGCAATCGACTTGGCTTTCCTTAGGTATGCTAGCACCAACGACAGTGAGAACATAACCACCACGGATAACCATTTAGAGCCTGAATCAAAAAAACGATATGTATTTGCGAGAATGACCATTTTCGAGTACCGAAGCGAAGTGTACTTTGGGTACCCCAGCACCGGAGCGCAACAAATTGCCATCGGCCATACTGGCCGCTTTGTGATCTATACTCTGATGCTGAGCTGGTGACGTTTCGTAACTTATTGGTCCGTCGGCGCCTTTCAAGCTGCAAGTTACCCGCATGAGAACATGCCGGCAAACACCGTCGTGCCCGCGCCATCCTTGGTCAGGCCCTAAGGCCGCTTATCTCGGTCGGCAGCGGTTGTTCTGTACAGACGCGTCCGCTCCCTAGAGCATTTATGTTTTTTTCTGAATCGAGAGCGGTTCCCAAATCAGTTTTGTTCTGATTCATTGATGCTGGCTGGATGGAGGCCAGCATCCGATGACCGCACCGATATCGAATGACCTTCGCGAACGTGTTGTTGCCGCCGTCCTGGACGGCGAAAGCGTTCGTTGCGTGGCGGCGCGGTTTGAAATTGCCCCGTCTTCAGTCGTGAAATGGTCGCAGCGCCATCGTGCGACCGGATCGGTTCATCCCGGCAAGATGGGCGGCCATCGCAAGCGGATACTCGAACCGCATCGTGATATCATTGTGCAACGGCTCGCCGAGAACCCGCACCTGACGTTGCATGGCCTGAAGGCGGAGCTGTCCGAGCGCGGTATTTCCGTCTCGCACAATACGATCTGGGAATTCATTCGCAGCGAAGGGCTGCGCTTCAAAAAAAACGCTGTTCGCCCTTGAGCAGGCGCGTGCCGACGTTGCTCACAGAAGACAGCGATGGAAGGCCCTGCAAAATCATCTCGATCCCGAAACGGCTGGTCTTCATTGACGAGACCTGGATCAAGACCAACATGTCGCCGATCAGGGGCTGGGGTCCAAAAGGCAAGCGACTGCGGGCATTCGCGCCGCATGGCCACTGGCGCACGCTGACATTCCTGGGTGCCTTGAGAAACGATCGGCTTACAGCACCTGTGTCTTCGACGGACCGATGAACGGCCAGTGCTTCTGCGCCTATGTCGAGCAACAGTTGGTGCCGGTGCTCAAGCCAGGCGACATTGTCGTCATGGATAATCTCGGCAGCCACAAATCGGCAGCCATCCGACAATTGATCAAAGCAGCCGGTGCGAGGCTCTGGTTCCTGCCACCCTATTCGCCGGACCTTAATCCGATCGAACAGGCCTTCTCCAAGATTAAACACTGGATGAGAAATGCACAAAAGCGCACCATCGACGACACATGGCGTCATATCGGCAGGCTGGTCGAAACCATTCAGCCCGCCGAATGCCAAAACTATCTCGAAAGTGCCGGGTATGATTCCGTCAAAAGATGAAACGCTCTAGGCTGTAGTGACGATTTAAGGATTTGGGATTCCCAACTGGGAGCAAATCAGATTCAAGGCTGACTTTTGGAGGTTGGTCATGGATATTGATAGGCTGAGTGCCGAACAATGGTCTCGAATCGAGCCGTTCGTTCCAGGAGGACGCAAAGGGCGGCGGGGTCCGCGTTCCAACAACCGCCGATTTATCGAAGCGCTGATCTGGATGGCCCGCTCCGGCGGGCGCTGGCGCGATCTGCCTGAGCATTATGGCGATCACCAGACCGTCAAGCGACGCTATTACCGCTGGATCGAGATGGGTGTTCTGGAAAGCTTGTTCGAGGCGCTGGCGCGAGAAGCGGACCTTGATTGGGTCTCTATCGATTCCACGTCCATCCGTGCCCAACCTCAAGCCGCTGGCGCGAGGCGAAAAAGGGGGGAGCGGACGCCCAAGGCCTTGGCCGCTCACGCGGCGGGTTAGGCACCAAGATCCATGCTGCCGTCGATGCTTTAGGCTTGCCGGTGCGCTTTGTGCTTGCGCCAGGACACCGCGGTGACGTGATCTATGGCAAAGAATTGCTCGCTGGTCTCAACCCCGGCTATGTCATCGCCGACAGGGCCTATGATGCCGAGCATTTCCACGACACCATTCTGGATGCCGGCGCTATTCCAGTCATCCCGCCACGGCCCGAGCGGCGGCGACCACACCCATGCAACTGGCGCATTTATAAAGAACGAAACCTCGTCGAACGCTTCTTTGCAAAGCTCAAGCAGTTCCGTCGCGTTGCCACTCGTTACGACAAGCTGCTGGCCAACTTCAGGGGCTTCGTCACATCGCAGCCATAGCCATATGGCTGCGATAGTTAAATCGTCACTACAGCCTAGGGCACAAGCCGCGTGGCGCGACAAATGTCCTTGATCGTCTTCAACGTACGTTCGTATCACCGGGCACCCCGAAGACTATCTCCACACCCTAGCCAATCAGTATTTGCACCAATATACCGCGTCGCGCATTCCACTGCTCCATGTGAATTCGATGAACCGAAAATAGTTGCAGTCGATTTCGAGCTGTACCGGCGGATCGGTGGCCAGATCATATCCACGCCGACGAAATGCAGGCGGGGGTCGGCATGATCTGACTGCTCGTAGCGGCAAAAAATCGTCAGTCACGCAGGCACAAACAATATCTGATGTGAGTTTCTTTACGTCATCCAGATTATGAACGCGTTATCATCGGTAATCCGGCAGATGCCCGGCCGGGTTCTCCGGCTTCAGAGGTCACCTAGGCAAAGACGGAACTTAAATCATCCGAATAGTCATTGACTTCGCGAAGATCGAGTTGGCGTTCCACATGATCGAGGTGATGCGCCATCAGACGAACGGCTCTCGCCACATTCTTCTGCAATATCGCATCAACGATCTCGGCGTGTTCGTCTGGTCCGCAATTGAAATAATCAGCTTTGCGATAGACCGCAGTGATAAGCGATGTGCGGGACACAAGGTCACGCATCATAGTGAACAGGAAATCCGAAGATGCCAGTTCGGCCAGAAGAAGATGAAAGCCACCGGAGAGCTTGATGATGTCGGTCGTGATATTTCCCGCATTGGCGATCCGCTCCTTGTCAACGTGATCGCTGAGGCGCCCGAAATCGGTTTGCGTTGCTGACCGGCACAGCCGCTCCACGACGCAACGTTCGACCGTGCGCCTTACAAAGAAAACATCCCGGGCTTCCCCGACAGTAGGCTTGCAGACGAACGCGCCGCGATTAGGCAGAATATCAACAAGGCCCTCCCGTTTGAGTGAAGCAAGCGCTTGCCGGATACGAGCGCGGCTGACATCGAAAATCTCCGCCATCTTCTCTTCCTTGAGCTGCACGCCGGGACGAAGACGCCGCTCCGCTATGGACAACCAGACTTTCTCGACAATCTGCTGCGTCGACACCCCCCTCCACTCAGCCATGACTTTGCTCCCTCTTCTGTTCACGAAGCTTGATGCAAAGCAGAAAGTCAACCATCACAGCAAGCAAAGAGGACAATATTGTCAACAATTATTGAGGCTCACCCCTTTTGAGCCGAAACCCTGCACCCGCGCTCGTTTTTGACACGGGGATAGTCGTAGCTGTTCGCCTTGGAGGTTGCGAATCTGGCACCCACCAGCGCTTCGGCCATTTTGACGGCAGCCGTCACGCCATCAATAACAGGTATACCGCTCGCCTCCTTGAGGCGTTCGCACAATGACGACATTCCTGCGCAACCCAGCACGATCGCTTCTGCACCGTCCTCTGCCTTGGCGCGCTCAATTTCTTTCAGCAGCAACTGTTCAGCTTTATACGAGTCGTCCTCCAGAGCCAGCACCGGAAGATCGATTGCTCGCACCTTCCGGCAGTGACGGTCGGCGCCGTATTCACTCACTAGATCCTCGATGATAGCCACCGACCGCGGAAGCGTCGTTATCACGGAAAAACGGCGGCTGATGGTCATCGCCACCTGAACGGCAGCCTGACAAATGCCGATGACAGGCCCCTTCGCCACTTCCCGCGCGGCATGCAAACCGGGATCGTCAAAGCAAGCTATAACATAAGCGTCCACCCCCAGAGCTTCACCCTTTCGGATTTCCGCCAGCATTCCGGGTATGGCCATCGCCTCATCCGCATAACCTTCGATACTTACCGGTGTATCCGTCGGATTTGCGGAGGAAATAAGGGTACGATCATGCTTGACCAGCAAGGCGCTTTCGAGCGCTTGCGCTGTCATGGAATCTGTGGAGTTAGGATTGATGAGACGAATATGCATAATGGTATTCTCGTTGCCTAAGCTTTTTAACCTACTGTTTCGGCTTCTTGAAATCGCCGATAGGCGGGGCTTTCAAAACGGACTGGCGATCTGAAGTCACATAGTTGTCCGCGTGAAGCCGGGCTATGGGTTGATAGAACTCCGGGTCCACATAATGGCCCTCGGCATCAAGACAATTGCGACGGACGTGCATCTGCACCACCTCGCCCAGGACCAGAGTGCGTCGCGGATAATCGATCAGGCGTTCGACCCGACATTCAAAGACGCATGGCGCCTCCTGAGGGTAAGCGACATCAATCTTGCGGCACTCAACGGGGGTCAATCCTGCAACGTCAAGTTCGTCGACCTCGCTGTCGAAGCCAAGTCCGCAAATCAACATTTGCCGGGAAAGGGCCATGTCGACCATGCTGATGGCGAACGCGCCGGAACGACGTATGTTGACCATTGTGTCCTTCTGCTCGCCCGTCAGACGGGGTTGAATACCCAGTACAACGATAGCCGGGTCGTGTGAAAACACGTTGAAAAAACTCATCGGCGCAGCGTTGTTATGTCCCGCCTCAGATCGGGTCGTCACCAGCGCAATAGGACGGGGGCCGATGAAATTCGTCAGCAGCCTATAGCGGCTTTGCGGTTCGATGGCTTCGAAATCAAATTCCATTGGTGACCCAAAAGGTGATACTATCATCTACAATCATCTTTCATATTGTCGACAATACTGCAAGCAATTAAATGCCCGAGTTGACTTTTTCACGCGTTTGGCGCTTGTCTGCGTCAACAAGGAGAACCACAGATGAACGCACCAGCCGCAATGCCGGTCGAGCAGATAGTTGAAAGGGTTTGGCTTTCGATCGCTGAACGGCGATTGCGTCCTGGCGTACAGCTCAAAGAAGAACAATTGGCCTCGATCTTTCACGTCAGTCGCGCCCGTGTCCGCCAGGCGCTGACAGTCCTTGAACGCGATGGCCTTGTGACCATCATTCCCAATCGCGGGGCCTTCGTCAGCAAGCCGTCTGTAGAAGAGGCGCGGGACGTTTTCTTTGTTCGGCAAGCCGTCGAGCGTTGCATCGTGGAGCGGCTCTGCACATTGACCCCGAAGGACAGCGTGAAAAGGCTTCGCGAGCACGTGAATCTGGAGCGTGTTGCAAACGCGAAAGACAGCACCACGGACATTATTAAACTTTCGGGCGGCTTCCACCTTTTGCTGGCGGAACTGACCGGCTCCGATTTCCTGTTCACAACGATGCGGGACCTTATTGCGCGCAGTTCGCTCATCACAGCGGTCTATCGAAATACTGCCCGGTTCAATTGCGGGCCTGATGAGCATGCCGAGATCGTTGAAGCGATTTCGGCAAAGGAAGCGCAGAAGGCCGTGCATCTTATGGCGCATCATCTGGAACATGTGGAATCCGAACTGGACTTGAGCGAGATACGGGATCTTTCCCATGATCTGCGAGCAGCCTTGGCTTGAAGCGATGGAAGCCGGATGTCGGCTTCTCAATCCTCTATCTCGACCAGGTGACAGGCGACGCGAGTACGATTTGGCAATAGCTGCATCGCCGGTACTTCCTTGGAACAACGCTCGATTGCGAATGGGCAGCGCGGATGAAAGGTGCAGCCGGAGGGCGGCTTGAGCGGGCTCGGCACTTCGCCACTTGCCGGTTCGCGATTGCGATTGGGCGCTTCGATATTGGGGATCGTTTGCAGCAGAAGCTGCGTGTAGGGATGACGCGGGTAGGCAAAAAGCTCTTCTGTATCCCCTTCTTCGACTATACGTCCCAGATACATCACCGCGATACGATCTGACATATGGCGAACGACGCTCATGTCATGGCTGATGAACAGATAAGTCAGGCCCAGTTCGTCCTGCAGTCGGCGCATCAGGTTCAAAACCTGTGCCTGAACCGATACGTCGAGCGCCGAGGTGGGTTCGTCGCAGACAAGAAACTCCGGCTCGCTCGCCAGGGCGCGGGCAATTGAAATACGCTGGCGCTGTCCACCCGAAAATTCGTGCGGGAACTTCTCCCCATCCGATGGAGAGAGCCCCACAATACGAAGAAGTTCTTCCACACGTTCTGTCACTTCGGCAGCGCTGTTGCGCAACTTCAGCTCGCGCAGCGGTTCTGCAATGATGTTCTTCACTCGCCAGCGTGGATTGAGTGAGGCGTATGGGTCCTGGAAAATCATCTGGGCTGACAAGGGGGTACCGCTTTTGCCCGGCGCAAAGCGCATCTCACCGCTCGTCGCATGGTGCAGACCAGTGACCAGCCGCGCCACCGTGGACTTCCCGCAGCCGCTTTCGCCTACAATACTGAGACAACCGCCCGCCGGCACCGTAAAGCTGATATCATTCACGGCCTGCAGATATTGTTTGGGCTTGCGCTCCACCACACGGTTCAGCCAGGGAGCGGACACATCAAAAGTTTTGACGAGCCGATCGACAGTCAGGGCCGGAGTTCTCTCCAAGGGTTTCGTCATGCGGTGCCTCCTGCATTTAGCCAGCATGCACTAGCGGTCTGATCGGAAAAAATGAGGTCCGGGCGCTCACGCAGACAGCGCGGTCCCGCTGCCTTGCAGCGCGGATTGAAGGCACAGCCATCGGGGATCGCATCGAGGCGCGGCATGGAGCCATCGATCTGGTTGAGCTTCTCGACCCGCGCGCCAAGCGAAGGGATCGAAGCCATCAGTCCTTGCGTGTAGGGATGACGCGGCTGGTGCAAAACCTGCTCCACCGGCCCGATTTCAATCAACCGTCCAGCGTACATCACTGCAATTCGGTCCGCAGCTTCCGCAATCACACCCATATCGTGGGTTACGAGCATGACGGCGGTCTGTTTTTCCTTGCACAGCTTGCGCAGGAGCGAAATGATCTGCGCCTGGATCGACACATCCAATGCGGTTGTGGGCTCATCAGCGATGACCAGTTTCGGCGATGCCGCGAGCGCGAGCGCGATCACCACTCGCTGCCGCATGCCGCCCGAAAACTGGTGAGGATACTGGTTAACCCGTTCTTCGGGTGACGGAATACCCACATCGCGCAACAGTTGCACAGCGCGGGCACGCGCTTCGGCCTTGCCGAGACCGAGATGCCGTCGAATGGTTTCCACGAGCTGCGCGCCTACGGTGAACAGCGGATTGAGCGACGTGAGTGGGTCCTGAAAGATCGCGCCGATTTCACGTCCGCGAATTTTTTCCATGGCGCGATCATCGAGCGTATCGATGCGCCGCTTGCCGAGCCAGACCTCACCGCCAGCGATGTGACCGGGTCGTTCAAGCAGTCCCTGTATGGCGAGACCGGTCATGGACTTTCCCGCACCGGATTCGCCTACCACGCCCAGAATCTCACCTGGACGGATCGACAGGCTGACATCCGACAGCGCGGTTACAGTACCGCGACGGCCCGGAAAATCCACGCGGAGGTTGCGGACGTCAATGACAGGCTCTTGTGTGTCACCCATTTGCTTTTCCCTCTGTCGGCCCTTCTATCGGATAGCTAGGCGGGAATATCTTGGCGACCGGAGGGTTGTTCCAGCTCCGCTGTGGATATTTATCGACAAGGCCATCGTACTGGACTTGCGCCTGATCCCGCGCCTTCTGCATGTCGAACCCGGCCAGTCGGCGGTCGACCATGGAGACCCGCCCATCGACAAAGACGGCCTGTGTGATCTTGCCTGAACCACCGGTAACGATTGTCGTAATCGGATCGATGGATGGTGCCATGAACGTATCGTCGAGACGGAAGACGGCTATATCTGCCCGCGCACCCGGCGAGAGATGACCAAGATCCCCACGACCGAGCGCCCGTGCGCCCCCGATCGTCGCGGCGTCGTACAGATCGGCTGCGCGCAAGCAATCCGGCGCGCCATCGGCAATGCGACCCGTGATGAGGCCGGCCAGCAAATTCATCAACATGTCCGGAGGCGTCGTATCGGTGCCCATGGCGATGTTGATCCCGCGCCTGCGGCAATCGGAGAACGATCTAAGAATTGACCCGCCGCGGCCGGAGACCAGCGGGCAATGGACGATGGAAACACCGTATTCGGCATAGAGACCAAGGTCTTCATCGGTGGCATTGGTGGCATGTGGCGCGATCAGACGATCACTCAGCAGGCCATTCCTGGCGAGCCAGACCGGGGCAGTCGAACCGTGCAGCATACGCACCGTATCGACCTCCATCGCGCCCTGCGCCATATGCAGACGGAATTTGCAGCCAAGGTCGCGTGCTGCAGCGTCGGTACGCTGGATAAGCCCGAGTGTCGAAGTCTCCACACGATCCGGGGCCAGCATGCCGCGCACCAGATCGCCGTAGCGACCATTCTGGCGCTCGATATAGGCAATCGCGTCCCTCAACCCTTGGAAGCCGCGCTCCTCGTCGAAGACAGGTACCATATGGCCCGGTGCTTCCAGCACCATCCCGCCTGAACGGTAGGCAGGACTGAGATAGACACGCAGGCCGAGCTCACCTGCAGCGTCGGCAGCAGCATCGAACTCGGCGACCGTTTCTCCCCATTCGCGGTAAAACAGCGAGGCAATCGGAGCGGCAGTGGTGATACCGTTCAACAATAGCTGGCCGAAAGCGAACCGCTTCTGGAAGGCCAGTTCCTCCTGCGTGTACATTTCGTACGGACCTGCTTCGACATAGGAGCGCGGCCAAACGCGACCCTTCGCCCAGCCAGGATGGTGGTCGATGCCTAGGATGGTCGTGTCGAGATCTGAAAGCGCATCAAGATCGATCAATCCAGGGCTGATCAATGCGTTGCCGAAGTCGATGCGACGGGCCACTTCGCCCTCAAAGTCATGTCCGACGAATAGAATCTCGCCGTTCTCGAAGACGACTTCGCCGTTCTTCAGAAGCCGGTGGCCGCCGTCCTTGTGTCCGACCACCCAGCTGGCGGTTATAAGCGTGCGTCCTTCCGGTCTCCGGCCAAGCGGAAGGGTCTCCAGTGTCTTGTCCATTACGGCATCTCCACCAGGGCCACACCCTGACGGGCCGTCACGCGACCTCCCTTGACGACCAGCGGACGCGGAGCAACATCTACCACCGCATGAGCCAGCGTCTCACCGGTCAGAAGGGTAAGGTCGGCGTTGCAGCCAACATCCAGTCCGTAGTTCTCAAGACGCATGACATCTGCACCGCCCTGAGAGACGATATGCAGGACATGCTCCAGATCGTGATCCGAACGCACACCATTTTTCATGCCGATGATCTTCGCGCGATCAAGCATGTCGGGCTGCCCCCAAGGACCCCAGGTGTCACGGATACCGTCGCAACCGCCGCCAATGCGCACTCCTGCTTCCTTGAGCCGCTTGATTGAGGGCACAGTGGCCGAAGGCGCACCCGTGGTCAGGATGGCAACATCGAGGATAGCGAGCTGTTCGATCAACTGATTCACACGCAGATAGTCGTTCATGCCGAGCGCAAAAGCGTGGCTGATCGCAACCCTGCCTTCCATGCCGTTGGCGCGAATACGCTCGAAAATGAGTTCCATCGTGAAGGCGCCTAGGTCCCCCGTTTCGTGGAGATGGATGTCGATAGGCACCCCATGCCTGGTTGCGAGAGCAAACAAAATATCGAGCTGACCCTTCGGGTCGCGGTCGATGCCGCACGGATCGATCCCGCCGAGGACTTCGCAACCCTGGCGGAGGGCCTCATCTAGCAGTTCTTTCGTGCCGGGCATGACCATCAGCCCCGACTGGGGGAAGGCGACGATTTCGATATCGATAATGCCCTTGAGCTTTTCCCGCGTTTCCCAGACACCTTCGACCAATGACAGGCCATGTGTCGGATCGATGTCGACGTGACTGCGAATATGCGTGCTGCCGTGGGCAACAAGCCCAATGGCGTGGCGCATTGACTGGCGATGCGGATCAAGGCCGATTTCCAGCCGATGCTCGCGTTCAAAATCAATACGCTCGCGCAGAATAGCTGCACGATTGTTGACATGCCAGGGCATGCCCCATGTAGTCTTGTCGAGATGCGTATGTGCATCGATCAGCCCCGGCGCGACGATAGCACTGCCGCCGTCTTCCACAGCCATTCCTGGTTCAGCCTCGAACCGCCCGAAACCGGCAATCTTTCCGTCCCTGATGAGGATATCGCAGGTTTCGCCTGCCATCGGCCGGACGTTGCGGAGCAAAAGATTGTTCATAAGACTTACCTCAATTTCGGATTAAGAGCATCACGCAGCCAGTCGCCGAGCATGTTGACAGCGACCACCAGCAGACAGAGCTGAATGACGGGGAAGAGCACGATCCACCAGGAGCCGGAAAACAGGAACTGATTGCCGATACGGATCAGCGTTCCGAGCGACGGCTGGCTGGGCGGCATGCCGATGCCGAGGAACGAAAGCGTTGCTTCTGTAAGGATTGCCATGCCGAAATTGAGCGTCGCCGCAACCATTATCGGCGTAAGTGTGTTGGGAAGAATGTGCTTGGCCATGATGCGCCGTGCCGGAACGCCGATCAATCGCGCCGCCGATACGTAATCCTTGCCGGTCTCGACAATGGCCTGCGCGCGCACTGTGCGGGCATATTGAACCCACGCCGAAAGGGCGATCGCCAGAATAAGAACCCCAGAAGCGCCAATTTCACGCAGGTCGACCGGCAGCATCTGACGCACGACCGTGGATACCAGAATGGCGACAAGGATGGTCGGGATCGACAGGGTGATATCGCCGAACCGCATTAGCAGATTGTCGATAAAGCCGCCGAAATACCCCGAGACCAGCCCCGCACTCATACCGATCAAGAGCGAGAGAACCACCGAAGCGATGCCTATGACGATGGAAATGCGCGTGCCGTAAAGAATGGCAGACAGCATATCTCGACCCTGGGTATCGGTGCCGAGAAGATATGGCCATTCGCCGCCCTCCTCCCATACCGGTGGCAATTCGGCCTTCCACATATCAAGCGCGGCGCCATCATAGGGGTTCTGCGGCGCAATCAGCGGTGCGAAAAGAGCCGTGAGGATCAGGATTGCCAGAAGAGCGGCGCTGAACATGGCCGTCTTGCTACGCGTAAAAGACCACCAAAGATCGCTTTTACGGATACGCTGGAAAAGCGACTGTCGCATGACGGGAGTAATTTGTGACGTTTGGGTGCTCATGGATATGGACTCCCGTTAATCAGCGAGCAGTGCGCAAGCGGGGATCGATTACCGCGTAGGCAATATCCACCAGCGTGTTGAGCACGACGAAGATGAAGGAAATGATGCAGAGATACGCCGCCATCACCGGAATATCGAGGAAGGTGACGGCCTGAATGAACAACATGCCCATGCCCGGCCACTGGAACACTGTCTCGGTGATGAGGGCGAAGGCAATCAACGACCCGACATTCATGGCGGTCATCGTCACCACCGGCATGAGACAATTGCGCAGCGCATGCCTGAAATAGATGCGCCAACGTGGAATGCCGCGAGCGCGGGCGAATTTCACATAATCAGAACGCAGCACTTCCAGCATTTCGGCACGCACAAGCCGCATGACGAGAGTCACTTGATAAAGCGAAAGCGCAATGGATGGCAGCAGGATAGCGGCGCGGCCCGAAGGATACAGCAGCCCTGTAGACCACCAGCCGAGCTGAACCACATCACCGCGCCCAAATGCCGGAAGCCATCCAAGCGACACTGAAAAAACGAGGATCAGCAGAATACCGACCACGAAGCTCGGCAGCGAAACGCCGACAATGGAGAGAAATTGGAGGCCCTCCGTATACCATTTGCCTCGTTTGATCGCGGTCAGCACACCCAGGGGCAGGCCGACCAGCAGCGAGATCAGGGTGGCAACGAGCACAAGCTCAAGTGTTGCAGGAAAGCGTTCACCAATGAGGTTCAATACATCCTGCCCATTTCGATAGGAAATGCCGAAATTGCCCTGCGCCGCATTGACCACAAAACGGGTGTATTGCGTCATAAGACCATCGTTAAGGCCAAGTCGCTCGCGCAGATTATCACGATCGGCCTGCGTCATCTGCTCGTTAGCCATCATCTCGACAGGGTCGCCAGCCAGCCGAAAAATCAAAAAGGCAAGCAAAGCGACGGCCAACATCACCATGACAGCGTTTGCCAGGCGCTTAATGATAAAAACCAGCATGGAATTCCCTCGGTAAGAACAGGGCGCCGCGGGGGACGCCGGTCCCCTGCGGCCTCATGATTGTATTATTTTGCAAAGTGCGTCAGCCAATGACGCGGTTTGTTGTCCGGCAGTTGCACGATCTTGTCGATCTTCTTCGACATGACCCATGCCATCGGTTGCTGGTGCAAAGGCAGCATTACGATTTCCTCCTTCACCATCTTTAAGGCTTCGGTCTGCAATGCCAGACGCTTGGTTCGATCCATCTCGGTCGATGCCTGCACGATAAGCTTGTCGATATCCGGATAGCTCCAGCCACCCCAGTTGAAGACACCGGCATTGGCTGTCTTGGTCTCGATCATCTGTAGAAGAATGGAATAACTGTCGAGCATCGGCTCAGTCGCCCAGCCGATTAGATAGACGTCGGCCTTGCCGCCTGTGCGTTTGGGCGCCTGCGCTGCGGTCGGGGCGATGTCGAGCTGGGGCTTGAATCCGCCCCTGCTCAGCATATTCACCAGGCCCTGACACAGCTCCTCCTCATTCACATAAGCATCCGTCGTGCACACCAGCGTGAATGGATATTCAGTGGCGTCGGCCTCTGCCAGAAGCTTCTTCGAGAGCTCTGGGTCATATTTGAGCGTGGTGTCCAATTCCGGCGTATAGCCCGGAATTTCCGGCGCGACTACGGCACCTGCCGTGCGCGACTTGCCCCGCATGATGCGCTTCTGGATCAGGTCACGGTCAAGCGCATGGGCAAAAGCCTGGCGCACACGCAGATCGTTGAACTTGTTCTCCGAACCATTGGCAAGCTTCGATTTTCGATTGAAGCCAACCATCACCGTGCGCAAGTCCGTACGCTCGAGCACATTGAGGTCCGGCTGGGCCTGCAAACGCGGAAGATCCTGCGACGGCGCGTTCTCCGTAAAGTTGATTTCACCAGAGAGAAGGGCCGCCACACGGGTCGCCGCCGAGGTAATGGGTGTGAACTCAATCCGATCGATGTTCGACTGCGACTTGTCCCACCAGTCCGCGTTCTTCACAAGGATGGTTTTGGAATCCGGCACGCGGCTTTCAAGCTTGAACGGGCCGGTGCCATTGGTGTTGTAGGTGGCATATCCTTCAATTTTCGCGCCGACATCCGTCGGCTTTTCCGAATTGTTGTTCTTCAACCAGCCGGCATCGAAGATATGAATGTTGGTAAGGTCGTTGAGCAGCAGCGGGTAAGGCCCGCTCAACTCGATATCGACCGTATGGTCGTCTACCTTCTTGGAGGACTTGTAGGCAGGAAGATTTCCACGCAATGGCGAGACTGGATCACTCACGCGTTTCAATGAAGCGAGGACGTCATCTGCGTTGAACTCGGCACCGTCATGAAACTTTACGCCTTTGCGCAGGTGAAAACGCCACACCGTATCCGAAACATTTTCCCAGGATTCGGCAAGTGCAGGCTCGATTTTCAGTTCGGCATCGTAACGCACCAAACCTTCATAAACATGATTGAGGAAAGACAAGGTATAGCTGTCACCATAGGAGTATGGATCGAGCGAGTAGATATCGCGCGATGCCCCCCATTTCAGCGTCTCCGCGTGGCCTGACAGGGTCAGGCTCGCCAGCACGGTCGCCGCAAGGCCCAGTTTTTTCAACATTGATTTGCTCCGCTTCTGGAAATTTGCGCCTCTTTTCGAGGTCTATTTTCATGGATAGCCGCAACCATGGCTCGCATGGTGACTTCGCACCCCTATGGCACGCTTCGCATTGATTGTGATTTTCCTCCCTCCAACACGGGCCTGCCTTTCCGGCTTGCTTCTTGGCCACGAGGGACAGTATGGCTATTAGTCAAAAGTTGTCAACGTGATTGTTGACAATATAATTATATTTGCGCGGCTGATATGTCGACAAAGATCGCCGATGGGGGCAGCGTTCCAAGCTGTCTTTATCAGAACCGCCTACCACCAAATGCCGTAGCCGGGCCGATGCTGGGCGTCATATAAATGTGTCGGGACGAAAGGCAGCGATGTTGACGCTTCTGCTCGCCTGCATCTTCCGATGTCACGGTCGTCCGGATACTAAAAGAGCGTCTCATCGAGATGAAACGCTCCATTTTTCCAATTATCTGGTGACTAACCTTACTCAGCCATCATGGTGTGCCAGTGACGCGGCTTGTTGTCGGCACGGAAATCCACGTTTTGGACCTTGTCGAGCATTCCCCAGGCGATAGGCTGCTGGTGAAGCGGGATCAGGATGGCCTTCTCCTTGGCGAACTTCAGCGCTTCCTCCTCCAGCGCCAGACGTTTGGCGGTGTCCGGCTCCTGAGCCGCCTTTTTCACCAGTTCGTCAAGTTCTGGATAGGACCATCCACCATAATTGGAAACACCGGTGGAACCGCTGCGTGTCGAGAGAACCTGGGAAAGCAACGAATAGGCATCGAGGGTCGGCTCGTTGGCCCAACTCAGATTGAACATATCAGCTTTGCCGTTCGTACGCTTGGGCTGTTGCACGGCACGCGGACCCATATCGATGGTCGGCTCGAAGCCGGAACGCTTCAGCATGTTTGCAATGCCAGAGCAAATATCTTCCTCGTTGATGCTCTCGTCATTCATGCACAGATAGGTGAAGGTCAACCCCTTCTGGCCTGCTTCTTCCAGCAGCTTTTGTGCAAGCTTGGGATCTGCGGGCTGATAGACGTCGAGGGATTTGGCATAACCCGCGATTTCCGGTGCTATGAGCGAACCGGAAGGCCGCGCCAGACCGCGCATGATCTTCTTGTTGATAAGATCGCGGTCGATGCTCGCTTCGACTGCCTGGCGGACGCGAACGTCGAGGAACGGGTTTGGACGCCCATCCTCAAGTTTTTCCTTGCCGTTGAAACCTATGAAGACCGTGCGCAGTTCGGTACGCTTGCTCACCTTGATACCCGGTGAAGATTCCAGCCTTGGAAGATCCTGAATAGGAGCGGAGTCAACCAGATCTATTTCGTTGGAAAGCAATGCAGCAACGCGGGTCGCAGCAGAGGAGATCGGGACATACTCGATGCGGTCGAGATTATGCTTTTTCTCATCCCACCACTGATCGTTGACCACGAGAACCGTTTTCGAATCCGGAACGCGGCTGTCCAGCTTGAATGGACCGGTGCCATTGGTATTGTGGGTGGCATAATTTTCGGTTTTGGAGGCGATATCGGTCGGCTTTTCGGCATTGTTGTCCTTGAGCCATTTTGCATTGAACATGAAGACGTTGGTCATGTCGTTCAGGAACAATGCGGTTGGCGACGAAACTTCGATATCTACTGTGAAGTCGTCCACTTTCTTCACGCCGACATAGAGCGGAATATTTCCACGCAGCGGCGAGGTCGGATCTGAAACACGGTTCATCGATGCGACAACATCGTCAGCCGTGAAGTCCGCACCGTTGTGAAACTTCACGCCCTTGCGCAAGGTAAAGCGCCAGTACTTGTTGTCGACGAGCTTCCATTCCGTCGCAAGCGCCGGTTCAATCTCGAAATTCGGACCGTAGCGGATCAGTCCTTCGTAAATATGGTTCAAGAACGCGAGATTGGAAGTCGAAGGAACTGAATCCGGATCAAGGGAGTAGATGTCCGCGCGGCTGCCCCAGCGCAATGTAGCCGCACCCGCCGATGAAACCGCGAGTGGAGCAGCGACAGCCGCTGCGGTCAGCGCCGATATGAGAAATCTGTTTAGACGCGTCATGCTCTTCCCTTCATGAGTAACGATCAAATTCGTTCGTCCGAATTTTTAAGCAGTATCATAATCCGTTTCATTATTGTCAACGATATTGTTGCCAATTATGCTTTAGAACATCGACACTAAAAAGCGGTTTTCAATGCGGCAAACGCGCAGGGAAACGGACAACGAGGGGAAAGTGAATGGATGGATTTCTGCTGCTCCACGGGACAATCGTAACGGTCGACAGCACGCGGCGGATCATTGAGGACGGTGGTCTGGCGATCGAAAAGGACAGGATCGTCGATATCGGCACGGCAGAAGAACTCCATGTCCGGCATGCCAGTAAAAAAATAATGGACTGCACCGGCAAACTGATCATCCCCGGACTGGTCGACGCTCACGGGCATGCTGGGCATGCCTTGATCCGCAGCATCGGTGCTGACACCAACTCGCTGTGGATGCGGATCGTCACTCCAACCTACTATCACTATGTCACGCGCGATTATTGGTACGCTGATGGTCTGGTCTCTGGCCTCGAAAGATTGTGCGCCGGTGTAACGACATCCGCCAGCGTCATCACCTCCATGCCGCGCAGCGATGATCCGGCCTTCGCAATCAATCATGCTCGCGCCTATTCAGAACTCGGTTTACGGGAGATCATCTGCGTCGGCCCCGGGGGCCTGCCATGGCCGCAATCGGTTACACGTTGGGATAGAGGCGAACCGGAGCGACACAGCGTTTCTTTCGAGGAAATGATGGATGGTGCCGAGGCCGTGATCGAAAGCCTGAACGGAACCGCCGATGGACGCATAAAGGTCTTTCTGACGCCCTTCACCATCGTCCCGTCGGTTGAACCGTCGAACGCGTCGACGCCGGATTTCGCCGTAACATTGACCAAGGATGACCGGATGCAGGCAAGGCGCATTCGTGAAACCGCGCGCAAATGGGGTGTGCGTATCCATTCCGACGCTTTTGCCGGACAAATCCGCATGGCCTGGCAGGACAAGGAGAATGGGCTTCTCGGCCCCGACGTGCACCTCCAGCATTGCTGGGGTATTTCATATGAAGAGATTGACATCCTTGCCGAGACAGGCACGCATGTCACCCACGCTCCGCCTGGCCGTTCGACACCGATCATGCAGATGATGGCCCGAGGCGTTCCTGTCGCCATCACTTCGGACGGCGCGGCTCCCAGCCGCCATTTTGACATGCTGCAAATCGCACGCATCGCCCAGTCGACGCAGCATATCCTGCACAATCACGATCGCTATATCCTCCCGCCGGGCAAAGTCTTCGAAATGATCACCATCGACGCGGCGCGTGCAATCGGCATGGATCACGAGATCGGGTCTCTCGAAAAAGGCAAAAAGGCCGATATCGCCATTATCGATATGCGCAAGCCTCATCTGACACCCAACTGGATGCCGGTTCACCGTCTGATCCATCAGGCGCTGGGAAGCGACGTGGATACCGTGATCGTGGACGGAAAAATCCTCATGGAGGATGGCAAGGTGCTCACCGCCAATATGCATGAAGCGCTGGCCTTCGGTGAAGCGGAAGCGCTTGCGCTGGTGGCGAGAGCGGGCTTGCAAAGCCATATGCATGACCCGGGCTGGGGGCAACTGCACCGCACCTTTCGTGAACCTATAAACCTGCCCTCGTTGCCCGATATCCGGCGGTAAGCACCCGCCTTTGCGAATTCTGAAATTGGGGCTGATCACAACGTCACGGGTTCGTTTCGATCGGGAGGTTGCGGCAGCAAGATTTGCAACATCTTGCTGCCATTCGACCAATTCAGGCTTCTGGCGAGTAACCGAAGGTTGCAGCCGGGTTTTCGGCTGTTTCCACCCAGATACTCTTCGCCTGCGTATAAGCCATCAACGCATCCTTACCGCTCGAGCGACCGTAGCCGCTGCGACCGAAACCGCCGAACGGCGACATGACGGAAATGGTCTTGTAACCGTTGATCCAGAAGGTTCCGGCCCGAACACTGGCTGCAACACGGTGAGCTCGCGCGACATTCTCCGTCCAGACAGCGCCTGCGAGTCCGTAGGCGTTGTCATTGGTGAGCGCAATTGCTTCCGCTTCGTCATCGAAAGACATGACGGCCACAACCGGACCGAACACTTCCTCCCTGGCAATCGTCATTGCCGGATCGACATGATCGAGGATTGTCGGCGCATAATAGTAGCCTCCGGTTTCCTCCAGGGCCGTCGGCTTTCCGCCTCCCGCCGCGAGCACCGCCCCATCCGTCACGCCGTCCCGGACCATCTGGTCGATCTTCGACCATTGCCGCGCATTGTTGATCGGACCGATATGTGAATTGTCGTCATAAGGGTCGCCTACGACGATACGGTTTGCGGCAGCGGCGTAACGCTCCACAAATTCCTGATGAATGGAACGGTGAACCAGCAAGCGTGAACCGGAGACACAACTCTGGCCTGCCCCACTGAAAATGGCCGATTGCGCACCGATCAGTGCACGGTCAATATTGGCGTCCGCGAAGACGATATTGCCGGATTTCCCGCCCAGTTCGAGAATACACGGAACAACGTTCTTCGCCGCCGTTGCCGCGATCGCTGAACCGGCCTGTGCCGAACCGACGAAAACGACCAGGCCTGTAGTTGGATGGGAAACCGCAGCCTGTCCGGCGGTCGGGCCCTGCCCGGCAATCACATTCACCAGACCACGCGGCGCGCCACCCAGTTCACACATGAGGCCGAGAATAAGCGTGGAGAGCGGCGTCAACTCGGATGGCTTGATGACGACACCGTTCCCCGCACAAATTGCCGGTGCTATCTGCCACCCGCCGGTGAACAGAGGCGCATTCCACGGCGTAATCTGTGTAACGACGCCGATGGGTTCATGGCGCGTATAGTTGAGATGGCTGCTCGGCACCGGGATGACATCGCCATAGAGCTTGTCGCACCAGCCGGCGTAATATTCGAACATCTCGGCGACACGCACTGCTTCACCCCGAATATCGCGAATGGGGCGACCGGCAGAACGGCTTTCGATTTCAGCGATCAAAGGAGCATGTTCGCGAATGCGCCGGGCAATCTCGTTCATCACGCGGCCCCGGGCGGACGCTGTCAGGGCCATCCATTCCTTTTGAGCGCGGGCGGCAGCGTCCATTGCCGCATCGACAATCGACTGGTCGGCATCCCTGAAGGACGCGAATACCTTGCCGGTCGCCGGATCGGTCAGTTTCTGTTCGTCACCGCTTCCGACAACGATTTCTCCATTCACGAAGCTGCCGATCTCACTCTTCGGGAAGAAGCTCTGGAAAATTTCGGCAATGCGCGCGGCTTGCGCTTTGGGGTCAATTGGGTGCGTCATTATTCTGGCCTTTACTTGGACGAGTCAGGTTGGAAAGCACCCATGCGGGTGAAGTCGTCGCGATCCTCAAGATGGTTCGAGCCAGCCCAGAGCTTCGCCACGACGGATGTCAGGGGGATATCTGCCCCGGTGCGTTCGGCCAGTTCCTGCGCCAAGCGCACATCCTTGCGCATCAAGCCCATCGTGAAACCACTGTCGAAACGGTCGTTCATTATCCAAGTCGGAAAGTGAACCTCGCTGATCATGGATTTTCCTGAAGCTGCATTCAGAACACGGAGTGCGGATTCGGGGCTTATTCCAGCGGCAAGCGCCAGCTTCAGGCCTTCGCTGGTGGTCACCATGTGGGCTGCTGCAAGCAGATTGTTGACGAGTTTTGCAACATTGCCCGCGCCGCTCGGTCCCACATGCAATGCCTTGGCGGCCATGGTTTCGATAACGGGCTGAGCCAGTGCCAGATCCGCATCGCTGCCACCGATCATCATTGTCAGTTTACCCGACGCAGCCCCGGCCGGGCCGCCGCTCACAGGGGCGTCGAGGAAGCCATGACCAAGCGCATCGAGCTTCTGGGCAAGCGCGCGGCTGACATCCGGTTCGGATGTTGATGTATCGATAATGACGACGCGGCTGCGCCCAGCACCCAACTGGTGGATATGCGCATTGACAACCGTCTCGACATCACGCGCAGTTGGAAGTGAGAAAACCAGAAAATCAGCGTTCTCGAACAGTTTGTCGAGCGTATCTGCGGGCGTCACATTCACCTTCTGGGCCAATGCCTTACGCTCCGGCGACAAATCGAATCCCAGCGTAGCGAACCCCTTTGCCGCCAGGGTTTGCGCCATGCCGAGCCCCATGCTGCCGAGGCCGACCACACCGATCACCGGGAGTTCCTGTTGCGCCATTCCTAATCTCCATTGCTCCTCGACCCCCGTGCGGCAGATCGCGTTTCGAATGGAGAAAAGCTCGCACCAAAGCGCGCGGTCGCATAGCCGGTTTGCAGACAACGCTGCGTCCCGTCATGCGCAACAGCAACACGCAAGACCTATCGAAACGCTGCCATGTTGTTGGCGAGAAACCCGCTCAACCGTTCTACCGATAGCGGCAGTCGGCGCCGCGCACGCACCATCAGATGTGCACTCGCTTCAGCCAGAAGCGGGTCGGACAGTTCGCGTATGGCGACGGCCTCGCGAGCCAGTTCCGTGGATACGGCGAACCGGGGCAGAAAAGATATGCCAAGCCCTGCAATCACGAACCGCCTCAAGACATCGATCGATGTCGTTTCGACCAGGGGTGAAATTGCAAATCCACGATCAGCTGCGACCCGCGTGACAAGTTGTGTAATGCCATGGCCTGGCCCTAGCAACGCATTGGGCAAACCTGCGCAGTCAGCGAGTTCCAGCCGGTCCTTTGCCAATACCGGATGGCCTGGCGGTGCGACCACGCAGAGCGGCTGTTTGGAAATGGCAAGCGACCGAACCCGGGCATCCGTCAGCGGATTATAGGCGATGCCAATATCGGCGTCTCCGTTGGCAATCCCGTCCAGCACGCTTTCCGTGCCGCCCAGCTGTAGATCGTACTGCACGTCCGGATAGATCCTGACAAAGGAACCAAGTCCATGTTGCAGAATGTCAGCGAGAAACCCTTCGCCGCACAGGATGCGGACCCGCCTTTGCTGCACACCTTTAAGAAAGCCCAGTTGCTCCCTCAGGAGACTGTGTTCTTCCAGAACACGCCTGCTATGCTCCAGGACCAGCTCGCCAGCTTCTGTCAAAGCCATGCCGCGTGCGTTTCGTTCAAACAAGGTCAAACCGATCTTGCGCTCTGTTTCGGCAATCTGACGGCTCACGACAGAAGGCGCAACGTTCACATGCTCGGCGGCACCTCGAATCGACCCGATCCGAACAACCGCCATGAACATTCGCAATTCTTTCGCATCGAGCGTTTCCATGGCACTATGTTGCTTGATTGGTGTCCGGGATCAAGGGAAGATGGGAACGAGGCCGAGCAGCCATCAGCCTGACGCCAGTTCGCTTGCAACCAGTTTGATCCAGAAGTTGGCACCTATCGGCAGAAGGGCGTCATTGAAATCATAATATGGTGAATGCAGACCCGGATTGCGTCCGTCACGACGGCTACCGAGCCAGAAGTAACAACCCGGTTTCTCCTGCAGCATGAAAGCGAAATCTTCGGCTGCCATGCTCGGGGCCACATCAAGAACCTCGAGGCCAAGGTCGGGTGACACAGCGAGTTCACGGATTCTGCGGGCATTGTCTGCTGTATTGATCGTTGAAGGATAACGTTTTTCGTAATCGACGCGTGCCGTACAACCAAAACCACTTGCGATTGAAGCAGCGAGCTCCTGCATCCGGCGGATAATCGTCTCCCCGACATCGGGCAAGAACCAGCGGGTGGTTCCGCGGATCACCATGCTTTCCGGAATGACATTCCAGGCGTCACCGCCATGCATCTGCGTGACGGAAACAACCGCGGATTCCAGCGGCGAAACATTGCGGCTGGCAATAGTCTGCAATGCCGTGACCAATTGCGCGGCGGCGACCACCGGGTCTGCGCCCTCATGCGGCATCGCCCCGTGCGCTCCCTTGCCGATCAGTTCGATCTCGAACGTCCCGAATGCTGCCATCATCGCATCGTCACGAGCTACGCAGGTCCCTACATCGAGCGCCGGCCAGTTGTGCAAGCCGTAAACCGCATCGACTGGAAAGTCCGTAAACAGTCCCCCACGCACCATTTCGCGACCGCCGCCTTCGTTTTCCTCGGCCGGTTGGAAAATGAAGCGTACGGTTCCGTCAAATTCAAGTTTGCTGACCACCTTTGCGGCAGCAAGAGCCATGGCTACATGTCCGTCATGACCACAGGCATGCATTTTGCCGGGTCTCTCCGATTCATAGCCGACACCGCTCTTTTCGATGATCGGCAAGGCATCCATATCCGCTCGGATGCCGATAGCGCGTTTCGACGTACCGCGCGTCAGGCTGCCGATCACGCCCGTTCCCGCAAAGCCGGACCGGACGCTAAACCCCCAGAGTTGGAGCTTTTCCGCTATGAAGGCGGCTGTGCGTTTTTCCTCGAAAGCAAGTTCGGGATGCCGGTGCAGATCATGCCGCCATCCCGTTGCTTCCGCTATATCGGCTTCACTGAGAAAAACAGCCATGCGAGCAATTCCCCTATATTATTCATGGCAGGCCCGCGGATCGAGCCTGCCATGATGCATTTAACCCGTAATGCGCAACGTCAGATCTGCGATGATTACCGAACCAAGGTAAGTGCCGATCATCACGCAGATAGCGACAACGACGATCTTCCAGCCGGAACGGCGAGCAATCTCGAATTCGTTGCGCGTCAACGCCAGACCGCCATAGGCCAGCGCGGGTGTTGCCAGCGCGAGAAAGTTCAGTTCCCCCACTTTCGCCAGAACAAACTCCGATCCGGGGACGCCGGGAATGGTGATGACAATGGCAATGAGGGAAACCCAGGCAACGCTCGGCAGATAGAAAGGCATATAACGGGCCAATATCAAGCCGCCGATGGATGCAGCGTAAAGCACCGCCATGCCCGGCAGCGCCTGTGCAGGTGTCACGCCCGTGCCGACCCAGTTCGCGACTAATCCGAGAAAGCAGGCAATAACCAGAAGCAAGGCATTTTCTACAATATCGATCTTGCGTTCGTCAGTCGTCTCGACAGACAGGGTCAGATGGTCGATCGTATTTTTCACTGATTTTGAAGTCATCAGTCTCTCCCTTACGCCGCGTCGCGATATTCTTCGGGGCGGCACTTTTTATAGAGCCATTCCGTGAGCGGCAGCGCCACAAACAGGCCGACATATAGTCCCGTCGCATAGGTGAGGATGTTGCTGGCGGCAGCCAGCGCCAGAATGAGATCCTTCTGTTCCGGCAAGACGCTGACCAGACCGCCCGTGCAGGCCGCAAGCATGCTGCCCGAACCGACACCGCACGACATGGCCAGCGCACGAAAATCAAAAAGCCCCAGACTGTTGACGAGCGGCGGCATCAAGGCAAAAACGAACGTGCCAATCAGAGTTCCGGTAGCGTAGACTCCCATCACGCCCGCACCTTCCGGACTGTCCAGACCATATTTGTCAGCAATCAGGGCCAAGTTAGGCTCCCGGTCAATCGAATAGGTTGCGCCGATGGTCTCCCGTCCCATGCGCAGCAGGAAAACGGCGATAGGAAAGGCGACGGCAATCGTTCCCAGATTGCCAATCTCCTGCAAAACGAGAGCAGGTCCGGCAGCAATAATATTCTCGATCTGAGGACCGACCGTCGTTCCGAACTTGGCGATGAACGGCATGATAGCAATGGTGATCATTGTGCCTGACAGCTTGACCGAGTCAGACTTCAGAACTTTCCCCGTCGCCTTCAAGATATTTGGATTCAGGATGACACCGAGAGCAAAGGCATAGAGCATCGGCAGAAAGATTACGGCACCGATGCCGATGGATATTTTCCGTATACCGATCAGTTCGGAAATACAGATGATTGCCAGTACAAACGCGTGCAACCAGATATGGCGCATCGCAAATACATTATTCCCCTTCACGCGGGCCTCCTTGTTTTTCTTCATACGCGCTATGCTTCAGTATGATGAGTTTGGGTCGAAGCACCAGCCTCAGGGGAAGGAACACAGTGTTGCTTTTGCAACAACGGCAGCCCTCGAACACGAGGCTGCGAAGACTTCTTGATCGTCCATGATCAAATGTCATGGCCTTCGCGAAATCCGCGAAAGCCAACTTTTCAGCGTTTTCCCGCTCTTATGATGAGCCGCTTGCGATTTGGCTACCGACCCGCGGCCGCATATCGGTCCCAGCAATCGCCAAGGTCCCTTGACAATTTGTGCTTCATGATGCGTTGGCTCGGTGTGCGTTCGAACTCCTCGACCACCGCAATGTAACGAGGGTTCTGATAGGCCGCGAGACGGCTCGTCAGCCATTCCGAAAGCGCCCCCGGATCAACTTCGCAGCCGGATTTCGGCTTGACGAACAGCTTTATGTCCTGCTCGCCGATTTCGGCGGCAACGCCGACAATCGCGCAATCCTCCACCGATGGATAGGCTCCGGCGACATGTTCGACTTCCCATGCCGAAACGTTCTCGCCCTTGCAGCGCACGCTGTCGGTCAGTCGACCATGGAACCAGAGATTGCCATCCGCATCGAACGAACCGGAATCGCCGGTATGAAGCGCGCCGTTGCGCAATGTCTTTGCAGTCGCTTCAGGGTTGTGCAGATATCCCTGGAACAACGCGCCTTCGATGGAAGACCGCACAACGATCTCACCTTTCTCACCGTCAGCCACCGGCTTTCCTGTTTCGTCGAGAAGCTCGACCGTGAACCACGGCATTGGCTTGCCGACAGCACCGACTGTTCCGTTATCGTTGCAGGTGGTGATGCTGGAGGCTTCAGTCATGCCGTAGCATTCGCGCATTTCCACCCCGAAGCGGTCGCGGAAAAGCGGCCAGACTTCTTTCGGGCACCCGCCGCCCCAGGCGATGCGCACGGGGTGATCTCGATCAGAAGCGCGCTCCGGCTGCTTCAGCAAAATTTGCAGAATGCCGCCCAGATAATGGATATGCGTTGCTCCATATTCGCGGACCTGTGCCCAAAAGCGGCTGGCGCTGAACCGGTCGACCATCGCGAGTGTGACGTCTTCCAGCGTCGGCAGAACAATAAGCTGCGCACCACCGATGTGATAAAGCGGCTCCCAGACAAAAAATACGTCGCCCGGACGCACCAAAGTCAGTTGCCGTACCGCTTCTCCAGCAAGACGCATCATGCCGTGGGTAACAAGTACCCCCTTTGGCCGCCCGGTAGTGCCGGACGTATACATGATTGCGAAGAGGTCGTCCGCCACCGGCAATTCTTCGGCTGGGCCCCACGCATCCTGAGCGACAATATCCTGTAACGATCCTTCCCCGGAAGTCAGGATAAAGGCATGCGCTGGTAATTCCGCACCGCATTCGCGGATCGTTTCCTGCGCATCCGGGTCGCAGATGACCACGCCAGGTTCACAATGTTCCAGAATATAGCGCAGCCCCTCGCCGCGCTGCTGCGCATTAACCGGCACCCACACGATGCCTGCGCGGGCAAGGGCGAACAACACTGTCAACGAAAGTTCTGAGTTACGCATCATCACGGCGGCCCGATCACCGCGCTTCAGTCCACGAGCGTTGAAATGCGATGCAAGCGCCGCCGATTGACGGTCAATGGCGGCAAACGTGATCGGCTGGCCATTGAAAAGTGCAAAGTTCTGGTCCGGCTTTTGCGCAGCCTTGGTCAGGAAGCTTCCAAGGAAGCCTTCAAATTTCATAGTCATGGGAGGCACTCTGTTTGGTCAGGAGGAGCGGCGGAGTTTTTCCGCCGCCAGAAGAAGTGTTGTGACGATGAGGAATACGACGACTGATACCGCTGCGAGCGTCGGATTGAGCTGGAGGATCATGTCGTCCCACATCTGTTTGGGCAGAGTGGTCTTTATGCCGCCGCTGACAAAGATCGCCACCGTCAGTTCATCGAAGGAGGTAATGAAGGCGAAGAGAAATGCCGCGGTCAGACCGCTACGGATGAGCGGAACGGTCACGAAACGCAACGCCTGTACCTTGTTCGCGCCGAGCGTTGCCGCGGCCTGATCAAGACGCCAGTCATAATTTTTCAGGATTGCCGCAATCGCAACGAAGGCAAAGGGCAAGGCCAGTACCGTATGACCGATCACGAGACCGGTATTCGTGGCCACAAGGCCGATCTGGGCGAACAGATAAAACAGGCCGACCGCGATAACGATACGTGGAACGATCATGGGAGCGAGGAAGAATGCGAATATCAGCCCGGCCCAACGGGACCGCGAGCGAGCCAGCGCCAGCGCAGCAAAGCCGCCGATGACTGTCGCGAGGATTGCCGTTGCAAAAGCCACACCGAACGACCGCACGGTTGCGGATAACCAGAGGTCGGAGGTGAAATAGGCTCGAAACCAGTCGAGACTGAAACCGGGAGGCGGAAATTCCAGAAACTGCGAACTGGTGAAAGCAATCGGGATCACGATCAGCGTCGGCAGCATCAGAAACGCGCAGGACAGAAAGCAGTAAATTCCCAATAGACGCTTCGTGATGGCTTGTCCGAGCAAAGTGCGGACAGCCATGGCAATGCGGCTGGACGCAAGTGCACTGATTTCCAGAATACGCAAGCCGATATTTCGCAGAATACCATTCTTGCCTTTGTGTGCAGCTCCCGTATCACCTGAAAGGCTTGAAAGGCCGAAGACGCGATCATAGACCCAGCATGTGACAAGGGCCGCGACCAGCATCATGGCAGCCAGCGCCCCCGCGAAGGCCCAGTTCAGGATTTCCTGCACCTGGACGATAATCAACTGCGCGAGCATGGTCTGCTGGCGTCCGCCCAAAAGGGCGGGAACAATGAAGAAGCCGAGGGAAGAAATAAAGGTGAGGAGACCGGCCGCAGCCGCGCCCGGCAGGGACAACGGGAAATAAACCAGCCAGAAACTCTTGGCCGAATCCGCCCCCAGCGTGCCCGAAGCCTGTGTGAGCCTGCGGTCGATCCCGCTCATGACTGGCAGCATGGTCAATACGGCAAGCGGCAGCATGGCATGAACCATGCCTATCATGACGCCGAACTCATTGTGTAACATTTCCAACGGCGAGCCTATCACGCCCGAACCGAGACCAAGCTGATTGATAACCCCGGTGCGTCCAAGAAGAATAACCCACGCAAAACTCTTAACGAGATAACTCGTCCAGAACGGCACCATCACCAGCAAAATCATCATGCCGCGCTTGCGCTCCGGCAGGCGCGACAGCCAATAGGCGAGCGGATAGCCGAACAGAAGCGAGAACATCGTGGTCAGGGCCGCAATGCGAAACGTGATAAGCAAAACACGAAAATATACATCCGTGTCGAAAATTCGCGTGTAATGCGCTCCCGTAATCGCACCGGTGTCCGCGTTTTCGAAGCTCAAGCCCATCAGCCGCGCGACAGGCACCAGAAAGAAAATGATCAGGAAGACAAGTCCCGGCGCGACCAGCCAAAGCGGACCGAAACGGAAGCGAGCACGTGTCGTACCCGCCTGAGAAACTGCAGCAACACTCATGGCGTCACCAGAACAGCCGCTTCCGGCTGCCAGCTCAGGGTAACATTTTCGCCGAGCGCTGGGATAGGCCGACCCGGCAGCACCCGTACAGTCAGAAGGCGCGCTTCGGCTGCATCCACCAATACGCGCGTTTCAGAACCTGCATAGACCACTTCCGCTACCCGGCCGCGAACGCGATTTGCGCCGGCATCGCCGAGTTCCATATGTTCAGGCCGCACCACCAGCGCCATCTCGCCATCGTGAATGTCACATGCCTTATCGAGAAGAAGCTTCGCATTTTTGGTCGAAAGGTGCGGGCGACCGTCACTGCCGGTTTCGATATTGCCGCGAAATATGTTGGAGATCCCGATGAAGTCTGCGGCAAAGGCTGTCGTGGGACGGGAATAGATTTCTTGCGGCGGCGCAATCTGTTCGACCATTGCGTGGTTCATCAGGCAAATGCGATCCGAGAGAGCAAGTGCCTCCTCCTGATCATGGGTCACATAAACGATGGTGGCACCTGTCTGGCGATGCAATTGCTTGATTTCGAATTGCATATGCTCGCGCAGTTTCTTGTCGAGCGCTCCCAGCGGTTCATCCATGAGAATGATGGACGGCTGGTAGACAAAGCAGCGGGCGAGAGCCACGCGCTGTTGCTGGCCGCCCGAAAGCTCACGCGGGAATCGCGAGGCAAGATGACCAAGCTGCACCATATCCAGCGTGCGCTGCACCTGAGCCTTGACGTCAGCAGACTTCTGACCCCGCATCTTTAGCGGAAAGGCGATGTTTTCCTCGACAGTAAGATGCGGAAACAACGCGTAATGCTGGAAAACAAGGCCGATATCGCGCTTATGCACCGGCGTATCCGTTTCGTCCCTGCCATCGATGAAGAGTCGGCCTTCACTCGGCAGAACGAGACCGCTGATCATCTGAAGGAGCGTCGTCTTACCGGACCCCGAGGGTCCAAGAAGCGTCAAGAACTCGCCCGGCTTCACCGCAATATTTGTCGGTTTGAGCGCGATGGTTTCGCCATAGCGCTTGGATAGTCCGTCAACGAGAAGTTTCGGCTCAAGAGCGTGTTCGGGTTTGGCAAGCATGTCGTTCCCCTTAAACCCGGAGCCAGCGACCTCGCCGGCCGCTGCTCCATCTTTTGTTTTTCATATTGCGTAGTCAGTCCGACCGCATGGGTCGCCCAGGTTCAGCTTTGCTCAAGTGCAGCTCAGCCAAGTATCCAGGCATTGAAGCGCTCGGTCATTTCCGAACGATTGGCGCTCCACCAGTCTTCGCTGGCGATGCTCATCTGTTTCAGATTGGCTTCGAAGGTCGGCAACGACGATGCCCGTTCCGCCGGAATATGCTCGTAGGCCTTCAGGTTGGTCGGGCCGTAAGCGAGAAACTCCGTGAACAGCGCCTGCTGTTTCGGATCGGTGCAGAACTTGACGAACTGACGGGCGATATCGGCACGCGGCGATCCTTTGGGGATACCCCAACCTTCGATGGAATAAAGGCCCTGGTTCCAGCCGATTTTCACCGGAGCGCCCCCATCGATGACGGCTTGCGCACGTGCGTTCCACAAGGCGATCATGTCCACTTCGCCGCTCTGGATAAGCTGGCTCGACTGGGCGCCGCCCGTCCACCATACATCCACATGCGGCTTGATCTTTTCGAGGCTGGCATAGGCGCGCTCAATATCGAGCGGGTAGAGCTTGTCGAGCGGAACGCCATCGGCGAGCAATGCCTGTTCCAGCGTATCGATTGGGTTCTTGCGCAACGACCGGCGGCCCGGAAACTTTTCGACGTTCCAGAAGTCCGCCCAGGATTTTGGCGCTGCCGCATCGTCAAATCGGTCGGTGCGATAGGCCATGATCGTTGAATAGACATCTACACCGAGCCAGACTTCGGTCAGCGAATCCGGCATCAGGCCCGGAGCATCGGCGGCGACAATACCGATCGGCTCGAGCAGATTACGCTTCTGGAGAATATCGCGTGCTGATAGCGTCAGCGTGCAGACATCCCAGCTATAGGAACCGGTCTCGACCATGGCGCGAAATTGCGCCGTAGGTTCGGCATCGCGCGCTACATTGACCACCTTGATCCCTGTCGCCTTCTCAAAGGGATCATAGAATGCCTTGCGATAGCCGGGGCTGTAAGGTCCACCCGGATCGGCTACCGTCAGTGGCTCCGCGGCTGAAGCCCGACGCGTAAGAATGGCCGGGGTAGCAAGTGCTATGCCGAGCCCGCCTCCGAGCTTCAGTAGATTCCGGCGATGAATTGTAATCGTCTTCCCATTTTTCATTGTTTTCCCTCCGGCATGTCATTCGGTATGCGATATCAAACCGTCCGCCCCTTTTTGGGACGGACGGACATTGGTTGGTCAGGAAGCTTTGCGGGCCGCACGCTCGGCGAGAAACTGCTCCATCATGCGAGCCGGTTCACCCGATGCATAGGCTTCCTTCTGAATGCGCGATCCCGCAGCCAGACAGTCGCGGAAGCCTGCTTCCGTCATTTCGCGGAAACGCTGCTTGTTGAGACGCATGGCTACCGGCGGCTTGGCGCCGAGTTCCCGTCCGAGCGCGACAGCTTCATCCAGGACCTTGGACTGATCGACAATGCGATTTATGATTCCGATGGCGTGGCATTCCTCGGAATCCATCAGGCGCCCGCTCAGCGTGAGGTCGATGGTGCGGGCAAGACCGATGATCTCGCGCATGATCCACGGGCCGGTGGTGCTGGCGATGCCGGAATTGATCTCCGGTTGGCCCATGCGGACGGCCGGATGGCCGATACGGAAATCACAGAGAAGCGCTACCTGAAAGGCAGACCCGGCAGCGACACCGTTGAGCGCCGCGATCAGTGGTTTGGAGAGCGAACGCATGCGATCATAAAGACGCTCCCATTCGCCAACCCATTCCTTGCCGCGCTCGGCATCGAACGTCCGGGTTTCATTGAGATCCTGACCTGCGCTGAACGCACGGTCGCCGCCCCCGGTCAGAATGATCGCACGGATATCGGCGTCGCCTTCAAACACATCGAAAGCCTCGATGAGCTGGCGGCGCATCGCGCTGTGCCACGCATTGAGGATGTGGGGACGGTTGAGCGTGATGATGCCGACCTCGCCTCGACGCTCAGTCAGGATAAAGCGATCCATTGTGTTCTCCCTTTGGGGTTATGCGCTTACAAATCTTTTATTGCATTGCAATAACTATTATGTTATGGTGATTTTATTGTATTATAATGTCAAGCATCTTTTCAGATTCTTGATAATTCTGCTATTAAACGACGATTATCTCAGGCGAGTTTTTGATGGTACGCAAAGCGGAAAAGTCAGTGAAATCAGTCAATGAAAGCGTGGGCAGTGATCGCGATCCACTGCTCGTGCAATCCGTCGAAAAAGCATTTCGTGTTTTGCGGGCCTTTGATGGCAGCAGGCCAACTCTCAGCCTGTCTCAGATCGCGGAAGAGACCGGGCTGGATATTTCAGCGGCGCAGCGGTTCACTTATACACTCACCAAACTGGGCTATCTGACCAAGAGCAGCGAAACGAAGCGTTTTGAACTGGGCGTAAAGACGCTGGACTTCGGCTACCATTACAGCCGCGCCAGTGTGCTCGTCGAACGGGGTACGCCTTATCTTCTTCACCTGAGCAAAATCACGGAAGAGACGGTAAACCTGACCGTTCTGGACGAGACCGACATCGTTTTCGTCCAGCGATTCATGAGCCGCCATGTATTGAACAACGATGTCGTCACCGGCATGCGTCTACCGGCTTACTGCACGGCACCCGGCATTGCTATCCTCTCGGCCCTGTCGGAAGATGAAGCGAACGCAGTGCTGGATCGCTCTCATTTGCATCCCTACACACCCCACACCACATGGAATCGCGACGAGTTGAATGCAAAGCTCAAGCAAGCCGCAGCCAAGGGCTATGCAACTGCATTTGAGGAATATTTCCACGGCGATCTTTCCTTCGCATCGCCTATTCTGGACGCTCGGGGCCATCCCTATGGCGCAATCAATATTGCTGTATCTCGCAGCCGCTATACGCCAGAGGAAGCAGAAGAGAAATATGCGCCTCTTGTGACGGCGGCAGCCCGTTCAATCACTCTTATTACGAACGCAAGGCGCTAGGTTTCTGAGGAGAGCAGGAGTTCAGTGAAGGCAATGAGGTTTTCGCGGTCGTTCCAATCCGGTGACGGTTGGTCCCGGGGACTTTAGAGAATTGTCTATCGAGACGTTCTCATCTCACGTTCTCATTCAATTTGGACGTTATCTGAAGCGGATCGTTACCGTGGATAAACGCGGTCCACTAAAAGTTGCATAATCGCCACATTCACCCCATTGCTTTTTCCGATTGCTGTTTATATGAGGTCTGCGATTTCTCCCCCTAAAAGGGGGGAACAACGCATTTCAGGAACATGTTCAGGCTCGGTTCATCTTGGATGTCCCAATAGCCGTCACAGAACTGGAGCCTCTCTGAGGCCCGGTCAATCGCATCACGTTAATCACTACGAGCTCAGAATGACTCTTCCTACGAATGGCCACGAACGTCTGGCACATGGCGGGTTCGCCACCCCCGAGCAACTTGCCAACCAGATCCGCGCCGTCTGGCAGGACAATGGCCTGACGTGGAAACCTACCGCCCGTTGGTTTCCACGTATGCCTGCACATCTGGACGAGATATTCGGCCTGCTATTTGACACGGACGCAGACGGGCATGTCGATGCCATTCTGTTCGCCGACGAGCGGCGTTCGTCGCCTCTGCACAACATTCGCGATTTTGTCGGCTCACTTCAGTCCCCGCTCATAGACCTCAAGGGGCGTGCCGGCGATTTTGCTGACGCGCATTTCGACCTGCAAGAGCCCCGGACGTGGACAGAAACCGCCCGGCGCATCCTCAAGTTTCGTCAGCAGGGGGACGCACTGACCCTGCAGTTCCGTCAGTCGGTGGATCCCGAGATCCAATTGCTGGCGCACATGTACGTTTCGAACAAAGAGCTGCGAGCAATGCGCTATCCGCTGGCACCGGAAGCCGTCTGCTATCCGGGATTCTACTCGGCCGGGAAGATCGTCCCGCTTGCCGAAAGCCTTGTGTTGCGCGGGTTCCTGAAACGGCGTTTCTTCGATCGGCTGCACGAGTGTCCAAACTGCCACTCGCGTCGTCTGTCCGTCCGCGAGGAATGCCCATCCTGCCGCTCGGCCGATCTGCGCGAAAGTCCGCTCATTCATCATTTCCATTGTGCGACCATATTGCCGCAAGAGCAATTCCGGCAGGGAATGTCGCTGGTCTGCCCCAAATGCCAGCGCCAGCTTCGCAACTACGGGAAAGACTACGATCGCCCGGGCGAAGCGTATACTTGCAACACATGTGAAGCTACATCGTCGGAAGTCGAAGTCGGGTTCGTCTGTCTGGATTGCAATGCCCGTACGGATGGTGAAGCAATCCAGCAAGTGGATCTCCACAGCTATCTCCTGACGGACGCCGGTGCGGCATTTCTGGAGGGCAGGCTTTCCGTGACCGACTCTTCTCTACCAGTTCCGCTGCAAAGAGAGATCGACCGCATCAATGCATCCGCGGGTGCGAATGCAGCCCTGGCAGAAATTCGGTTCGCCGATGGCGAACAGGTAATCTCGGTCAATGGCCGCCCCACATTCGACAAGTCCCGGGATCTCTTTTTCGAGAATCTGCGTAACCGTTTGGGCGTTGCCGCTTCGCTCTTTGTAGATGGTGATATGGCCTATCTTCTGGCAGAACGCTTTGATGCGGTCCTTGAGCGGGAGTTGCAGGACACCGTGCGAAGCAGCGAGGAAGTCCTACGTGTCAAGCTGTCTCCCGTGTTGACGGTGAAACAACGTCTCGGAAGAGGCTGACCGTGAACACGCTGGAACTGGGCTTCGCATTTCTGCTGAGCCAGACGACCCTTAGTATCATGTCGGTCTTCTGGTACACGTTGATCTTCGAATTTCCACGCTACATCCTGCCATTTCTCGTGGCGGGAATGGTCATGCGTTCGCCGGATGCCGAGGCGCTGATCGAAGAAGACGGCACGGCCAGCGAGCATCCCAGCGTCAGTGTCATTCTCGTGGGGCATAACGAGGAAGATGCGCTTGAGGCTTGCGTCCGCTCTCTGCACGAGCAGTCTATACAGAACTTTGAGATCGTCATCGTCAGCGACGGTTCTACTGACCGCATGGTCGAGGTCGCTCAATCCCTCGTCAAACAGGGACTGGCAACGAAAGTGCTATCCACCAGTCTGCGCGGCGGCAAGTCCAGCGGCATCAATCTAGCATGCGCCTACGCTTCGGGCGATATCATAATCAATGTCGACTGTGACTGTTCGTTCGACCGATACGCATTCGAATATCTGCTGAGGCCGTTTTCCGATCCTGCAGTGGGCGCCGTCTGTGGGGATATCGCTCCTCGCAACAGCGATGCGAGTGTTATCAGCCAGTTTCAGGAAATCGAATACCTGCAATCTATTGCAGTCGGCAAGCGCATTGCCAGCGCGGTCAATCAGGTCGTCTGCGCGTCAGGCGCCTTCAGTGCTTTCCGGCGCAAGGCTCTGGACGACATCCGTGGCTTTGATGTTGGCGGCGGGGAAGACCTGGATACGACAATCAGACTTCGCCTGAAGGGCTGGCGGATCGAATACGCCCCCGAGGCGGTGTGTTATACCGATGTGCCTACGACTGTTTATCAGTACATACGGCAACGCCTGCGGTGGGAACGCGACGCGATCTGGATTCGCTATCGCAAGCACGTTCAGCTGATGAACCCGCTATCGCCCGCATTCCGGATCACCGAGGCCGTCCATCAGTGGGATTTCCTGCTCTTCAACGTCGTGGGAGCTTTTATCTTCCCGGTCTATCTGGTCTGGCTGTTCATCCAGTATGGAGCCTTCACACCAGCAATCCTGATCGCAATGCAGATCGGTCTGCTGGCAATCGATGTGCTCATTCTGGCTGCTTCCGCCTGGTGTACGGGTCGGCATGTTTTCCTGCGCAACCTCTTGTTCCTGCCGGGTTATTCCCTGTTCATGACTTATGTCATGCGCCCCGTCAGACTCATTGCCTATATTGACGAATGGGTGTTCTCCGGCTCTCACCGTGACAATTACACACCGGTGAAAGTCCGCATGCAACGTCCCTGGTAAAAACGGAAAATCAAGTGAAACGTCTACGCAAACAAACTCGCATCGATGTTCTCGATGCTCAGAAGCGCTCGTCCTCCGGAAAACTCGGGCGTATGATCTATCTCGGCCTGGTCTTCGTTTTTCTAGGTTCGCTCGCTTATTACCTCATCGGCAACATGTTCGTCCTGTCTATCGATGGCACTGTCCTGAAAGAGCGCTATCTGGTTAGCGCCAACTATCCAGGCAAGGTGACAGAGGTTTTTGTCAAGGAAGGTGATGAAGTGCAAGCCGGTACGCAGCTTGCGCGCATTGAGTCATTCGAGATGATTCAGGAACTCGCCAATATCGCCTTCCGGGACAGCGATCTCGCTATCCGTGAGGGGCAGCTTCAAGGCAAACTCGGCTCCATCACTGCTGTATTTCCTCTGGCAGAGCGCACCGCACGCGAAACGAAAGGCACTTCGAGCCAGTTCGATACTGTTTCAGGGAAAGGCATCGTGTCTTCGCTTGCCAAGGACGACGCGCTTCGCAACAGCCTGCAAGCCGCTGAACGTGTTGCCCAACTGCAAAGCGAAAAGGCAGCTACGGAAAACGAACTGAAGCTCCTTCAGCAATCGCGTGCCATCTATCGTCAGGCGATGGACAAACTGAATGGGATTTATGATCAGGGTTTCCTGCGTGCCAGCATGGCAGGAACCGTGGGCGCCAAGGTGCCTCTCCCGGGCCAGGTGGTGAAGTTCAGTGACGAGCTTATGCAGATCAATGGCGGAGAATCCTATATTCTCGCATACCTGCCGGATGAATATCTGTTCAATGTCCGCAAAGGCATGACGGTGAATGTTTCCGGTGGAGCACAGTCTGCCAAGGGTAAAATCGAAACTATATTGACCGTTGCCGATGCCCTGCCCGCGGAGTTCCAGAACATGTTCCGTCCACGTGACCGGTCTCGGTTGATCCGCATCGCGCTTGAGAATGAAAACCCCTTCGCAGTATCCCAGAAAGTAACCATTTCCGGCTGCGCTTTCGGCTATTGCTGGGCCAATTAGCGGCTACAATCTACCGCTTTCCATAGAGCATTTCCAGCAAAAGTGTGAAACGGTTTTGCGTTGGATAATGCGATAAAACAAATAGTTAGAGCGGTTCCGGCGATTCTGTCAGAACAGGAACCGCCCTAGCAACCGTCTCTACGCGGCGGGTTCGTTCGCCCAGGCGCGGTTGCGAGGAGATATTGTTTAATAGCTTGACTTGACCATTTCTGCGCGATCAGGAACCCGCTTGCCTCTGTTGAGAAAAGTTATTATTTCAGATCGTCCTAGTTTCAATGAAAGCCGCGTGAACCTTGCCGGAACAGAATTCGAGAATGGAGACGAAGCCGGCAGTCATTCAGGTCAACGATTTATCCGTCGACTATGACGGTTCGCCTGCGCTGACATCCGTTAATGTCTCTGTCAGCGCCGGTCGGATAACTGCGATATGCGGCGCCAATGGTTCCGGCAAAAGCACATTGTTGCGTTGCATGGCACGCTTGCAAAAAGCCTCGCAGGGCACCGTGCTTTTCGAAGGACGGAACATCAGTGGCATGCGCCGCCACGAACTTGCCAGAAAGGTCGCAGTACTTGGGCAGATGCCTGAAGTTCCGGCAGGCCTTACGGTCGAGGAACTCGTTGAAAATGGTCGCCATCCTCATCGGGGGCTGCTCTCGCGCCTGGGGCAGGCCGACCGGGCCATCATCGCACAATCGATCACACAGGTCGGACTGGAAAACCTTCGGCACCGGCAGGTCGCTTCATTGTCGGGCGGCGAACGGCAACGGGCCTGGGTTGCCCTTGCTCTTGCGCAGAACCCTTCCGTACTCTTCCTTGATGAGCCGACGAACTTTCTCGATATACGGCATCAGTCCGAGCTTCTAACTCTTCTGAAAAAGCTCAACCGAGAGCGTAATCTCACCATCATAGCCGTACTTCACGATCTCAATCAGGTAATTGAGCTGGCTGACGATGTCATTCTAATGCGCAAGGGGCGGCTTATGGCTTCCGGCGACCCGCAAAGCGTCCTGACGAGACAGCATCTCAAGGAAGCCTTTGAATTCGACATGGACGTTATCGCCCACCCTGTGCTGCCGATCTCCTTCTGTCTGCCGCGCTGGATTGTCGATGATCAAAATCAGGCCGCGAGATGAGGTCACGGGACGCCGTCGCGGAAGCTGCCAAGCCCCGAACCCATGTGTTCGGCCTGTTTTTACTGGCGTCGGTGCTACTGCTGGGGCTGATTATCGCCGAACTCCTTGTCGGCAGTGGTAACGTCACGCTGTCCGACGTTTTGCAAGCGCCGTCGCGGCCCCAGTCGCTGGCGCAGATCATCATTGAAACCATCCGCCTGCCCCGGGCTCTTGCCGCTGTTCTTGTCGGGGCCGCCCTTGCAGCCACGGGCGTGATCATGCAGACGGTGCTGCGCAACCCCTTGGCCGCACCCGACATACTGGCTGTCACCAGCGGTGCCCAGCTGGCCCTCATTATTGCCAGTCTATTGCTTCCATTCGCATTTCCGGGCTTTCTCGCAACGATCCTCGGCGGAGCTATCGGCGGAGGTCTCTGTCTTCTGGTGGGAGGCGGATTGCGCGCGCAGCCGGTTCGGCTTGCGCTTGCAGGGGTGGCAATCTCCCTCGCCTTCTCGGCTCTTTCATCAGCGATTGTGCTTATGGCCGACGATCGGGCATCGGGCATTCTTTTGTGGTCTTCCGGTCTTCTGGAGCAATCCGGCTGGACCAGGGTTGCTTCGCTGGCGCCAGCAATACTAGCCGGAATATTGCTGCTTGCACTCCTGGGGCGACAATTCGATGTTATGGCGCTCGGTAACGACATGGCCTCGGGTCTCGGCCTTGGGAAAGCGCCGGCCATCATCGGTTTGCTGGCTACGGTCGTCCTTTCCGGCGCGGCGGTTTCCATCGCGGGACCGATTGGCTTCATTGGCCTCGCCGTCCCGAATTTCCTGCGGGCTGTTGGTTTTCACAAACACGGTCTTCTTCTGCCGGCAGCCGCGCTTTTGGGGGCTGTCGCACTTCTGGCTGCCGATGTTGCGGCACAGCTGTTGAGCAGCCATGGCACGATCATCCCCGCTGGAGTTTTCGTCGCCTGTTTCGCTGCCCCCGTCCTGATTCTGGTTCTTCGCAGGATCAAAGGGGAGACGCGTACGCGCGCAAACGTCGTTTCGCATAAGGTTTTGTTTCAGCGGAAAACAGTGCTCTATCCCGTTCTCGCCGGATTGATGGTGGCGGCTTTCCTGCTCGGCCTGCTCTTCGGTGACGGAGTGGCCGGTTGGCAAACCGATTGGAATACCGTCTACGCCCTGCGCATGCCGCGCGTGTTGATCGCCATGGGGGCGGGAGCATTGCTTGCATGCGCTGGCCTGCTGCTTCAACTCGTCACCCGCAATCCGCTTTCGGGTCCGGAAACCTTGGGCCTGTCGCAAGGGACTGCGCTTGCCGGTCTTGCCGGACTTTTGATCGGGGTCGTGCCCGGCAGCCCGTTATTCGCGCTTCTCGCCTTGCTCGGTGCAGGCCTGGTCGTCCTGTGCATTTCGCTTCTTTCGATCCGGATGTCGCCCGAGCGCACCGCGCTGACCGGCATTGCGGTCGCCGCCAGTCTCGCGGCGGTCAGCACAATCATCGTCATTGAAGCCAAATTGCAGGTCGCCGAGGCGCTTTCCTGGCTGGCGGGGTCCACGCACGGCCGCAACTGGCAGGATGTCACGGCACTTGCTCCCTGGCTCGTCCTCATCCCCTTGATGATGATACTCGCACGGTGGTTCGATATTCTGGCAATGGGGCGGGACGAAGCGGAATCCATTGGTCTCAACACAATGTCCGCCCGAATATGGACGATGCTTTTGGCCTCGCTCGCGGTGGCGGGTGCTGTGGCGACGGTTGGCGCAATAGGCTTCGTGGGATTGATCGCTCCGCATGCCGCGCGGTTGTGCAGCGGCGCCCGCTATCGCCAGCTCGTGCCTGTTACGGCGCTTATCGGAGCAATCCTCACCGCCTTCGCGGATATGTTTGGAAGAACCCTGATAGCGCCGCAGGAAATTCCCGCAGGGATTGTCACCGCCTTCATCGGAGCGCCGTTATTCATTCTGCTGATGCGCCGTGAATCGCGATAACCTCTGCTTGTATCCGGCCCGGAATGCCGGACCATCGCCCGCAAGAATGGTTTTGCGTAAGATAATGCTCATCGCGTTTGGGTCAGGCGGGGAGCGCGCTTTCCACGCGATCCAGCAGACGCAACATCGACCGTGTGGACCCGAAAGGCCAGATATCAGGACCTATTGCGTGCACCTGATTGCTCGCCACCATTGGCAGGACCGGCCAAAGGGCGCTTTCCGTCAGTTCCCGCGAAGGCTCATCGCCAAGAAGACAGAGATGCGTGTCAGCATCGAGCACGGCGAGATCTTCCAGCCCCAGCGTGGTGAAACCGAAGGACTGGCTGCCAAGATCGACAGCCGTGGAAAATCCGGCTTTTGACAGCGTCGTCATCGCGGCGGAATTGGATGTAAAGATGCGCAGACGGGCGACGCCCGGCAGTGGCTGCGCAATGACAATCCTGGTTTCCTGCGGCAAGCGCTTCGACCGCGCTGAGGAAAGACGCTCTTCAAAAGAGACCCATTCCTCACGTGCTTCCGGCTCTCGCCCCACCGCTTTGCCCGAAGCCACAAGCCCGGCTTTGATGTTGTCGTAGAAGTCGGACTTTTCGGAACCTTCGTCGAGCAGCAAGGTTGGCGAAATTTCGTTCAGGCGATCTGCAATGGCGCCATGGCGCAATGCGGATGTGACAATGAGATCGGGCTTGAGACGCATCAAGGCCTCAAGGCTTGGCTGCTGACGCCCGCCGACATCGACCGCACTGGAAAGCTTATCGTTCCCAATGTTCACCCACTGGCGATACCCAGCCAGATCGGCAGCCCCGACAGGAACAATGCCGAGCGAAAGGAGAGTTTCAGTTGCAGCCCATTCCAGCGTTACAACTTTCGAGGACTCTGCGCGGGCGACAGATGTAAGGGCAGCCAAGGCCGCCCCTACAAGAATATCACGCCGAGAAAAAACTGTTACCATCGAACGCTCGTCGTCGCGACGATGGAACGACCCTGACCATAATAGCACTGGCTGGTGGAATTGCAGCCGGCAACATATTTCTTGTCGCCGAGATTGAAAGCATTGACCTGCAAACGATAATTGCCGATGTCGTAACGCAGAAACGCGTCCACCAGTGTATAGGACGGCACATAGAAGGTGTTGAGCGTGTCGCCCGCCGTCTTTCCGATGCGACGCACACCGCCACCGACGACAAGGTTGCCTTCGATATTGCCCGGCAACGGCATGTCGTAGCTCAGGAACAAGGATTGCTGGTTCTTCGGCACGGTATAAGGCAATTTGCCGATCTGGTCAGGATTCTGGCTTTCGCTGACTTCGGGGTCCTGGAAGCTCAATGCAGCGGTGAGGTTCAGCCTGTCCCAGAGACGTGCAGTTCCTTCAAGCTCGATCCCGCGAACCCGCACTTCGTCCGTCTGGTAATAAACCCCGGAGATGCGGTTCACGACATTCTGCTGCTCAGCCTCGAAAGCCGAAAGTGTGACGGTGTAATCCTCTCCCTCCGGTGCATATTTCACGCCCACTTCCTTCAAGGTGCCGGTAGTAGGTTTGAGCGGCGTGTCGGCGAGTGTCAATGTCGGGAGGAACGAAGTCGAGTACAAGGCATATGGAACGAGGCCTGAATCGAACAGGTAAGCCACCCCCACGCGGCCTGTGAACTTGTCCGGATCCTGTTCGTAATCCGTGGTCTTCCCTGATGCGAGTGCGGTCTGTTCGGAACGGATGCTGACGAAATCCTTGCGGCCGCCCAGCGTGACACGCAATTTGCCGACTTCGATCTGGTCCTGAACATAAATGCCGGTCTGGTACTGCTTCTGCAAAAGCCGCGTTGTCGGCGACAGCTCCGCGAGAGGCTGGCCATAGGTCGGATTGAAAAGATCCTGCGTGGGGCCGCTTGCCGAGGCAGTATAATTGTCGAGACGTTGCCATTGCTGATCGAAGCCCACAAGAAGCGTATGAGCCACCAGTCCCGTATCGAAACGCGACTCCAGTTGCGTATCGAAGGCAATCGCATCCAGTTCGGGCTGGGCCAGATAGTTGGTGCGGGGAATCGTATGCCCGTCCCAGCCCTTTGTCGGGATGACGCCTGTGAACAGATTGCGATAATCCGTCTTCATATGCGAGTAGCGAAAATTCTGGCGCAGAGTGAACGTGTCGTTGAAACGGTGCTCGAAATCGTAGCCCGCATAACCGATCTCTTTCTTGTAGATCGCATTGCGCGGATCTCCATCGGAAAAGTCGCGTGAGATCGTCTGTCGGGTCGGGTTTGGCAACACGCTGCCATAGGCCGGGATTATGACGCCGGCCTGTCCCATATCATCCTTCAGATAGCCGCCGGAAACCACGAGACTGGTATCAGCATCCGGCCGCCAGGCGAAACTGGGGTTGATTGCAATACGATCATTCTTGCCCAGATCATAGGATGTGTTGCTATCGCGGAAAATTCCGTTCAGACGATAGGTGAAGCGCGGATCGTTGTTGATAGGCCCTGTAATATCGGCACCGAATTCCTTACGTTCAAAGCTTCCACCGCGCAGATAAATCTCGCGCGAAGCTTCGGCCTGCGGCTGCTTGCTGACCATATTGACGATGCCGCCCACATTGCTCTGACCGAACAGGGCGGAACTCGGGCCGCGCAGGATTTCCACGCTTTCCAAAGAATAAGGTTCGACGACGAAGCCGGAATAGCCGCCAGATTGGCTGGCAATCTGGGGAATGCGCAGGCCATCCAGATAAAGATCGGCCGGAAAGCCGCGCACCGTAAAATAGTCCGAACGAACATCGGCACCATAACGCTGTGCGTTCACATTGGCGCTATAGAGCATAGCTTCGCTGACCGACTGCACCGCGCGGTCGTTCATGTTGTCACGGGTCACAACCGAAATAGACTGGGGGACTTCCCGGATCGGCACGTCACTTTTGGTTGCGGCACGGCTATGCTCGGCAACATAACCTTCTACAGGAGCACGCGGACCTTTCCCATCCGACGTCTGTATCTCGATCGTGTCGAGCTTGAGGATTCCGGTCTCCTGCGCTGCGGATGGCGATGCGATTGCGATGGAAGCCGCACCACCCAAAATTACGGTTTCCAGCAGAGACTTGACGCTCGTCCGGCGTGGGTTCGTTGTGCCCTGTTTGCGCGCAGCACCACTCGTATTCAATTCGGCTCTCCTTGCCGCCCGGCCAGCCGACGGCACTTTCTCCCGCTAGCTGATCGTGGCTGCGGGTTATGCGATGATTTTGGCGTTGCGCAAACTCGAATTTCAGAATAATTCTAATTTGTGCTTATCAATGAACGCGTTACGCAGCTGAATATATTTCAGCAACCTTGATGGAGTCAGGCCAAACTCCGTTGCAATTGGGTCAAAATTCTGCAATTTCCGCTAAATATGACAATTTCAGTCAAATTGGGCCAAACGGAAATCTGCATGCGACCGAAACACGCCATCGACTATCAGAATTTACCGCGGCCTCTGGCGGTCATGCGGCGTGAATATAAAACCGGCATGAATTTTGGCTGGCACAGTCATCGGCGCGGTCAATTGCTCTACGGGAATACCGGTTACATGACGGCGCTGACCGAAGAGGGCGCGTTCATGCTTCCAAGCGGTTACGCGGTGTTATTGAGACCAGATCTGCCGCATGCGGTGGAAACGTTCGGCGAAACGGAAATGTATTCGGTCTATGTTGAAGAGAACATTTCACGCGACTTATGGGAGGAGACGCGGGTCCTCAAAGTTTCCGCCTTGCTCGACGCCAGCATACAGGCGCTTGCCAAGGAGCCCCTGCTCTATGACGAAAACGGACGTGGCAGGCATCTTTCCGCTCTCATCTTGGACGAAATCCGCTGCGCGGGCAGGCAGCCTTTGACGGTACCGCTTCCGACAGAAAAGCAGCTCCGAAAGCTGTGCAGGAATCTTCTTGGAAATCCGGGTCTGGACCTTACCATCGATGACTGGGCTGAAGAGGTGGGCATGAGCCGCCGGACGATGACGCGCAAGTTTCGCCAGGAAACTGGGATGAGCTTTATTGAATGGCGTCAGCGCCTGCGTGCTTCCCATGTCATGCGTCGTCAGGCTGAAGGTGTCCCATTGGCCATGGCGAGCGTGGAAGCGGGCTATCAAAGCGTTTCAACCCTGCGCAAAGTGATGAAAAGCCTCAATCTGGTATAATGAGTTTTAATGGCTTCTCGTAAAATCGCAGCGAAACGCTTCAGCTTGGCATTTTTCAGCGGGCAAGATCACACAATGTGGCAGTCACTGTGTCGTTCGCCTTCCCTGTTGGTCCTGATAGATCGAATTATGGCGCTCGATTGCGAGTACCATACTTCTTTACAGTCAAGACCATGTGCGACGCTCGTTACAATCTCAACACGAACCTCAATAAATCGACGCATCAAAGCCCAACTCAGACACAGTTGCAAAATTTCAGCATAATCAGACGACAAATCGAATTGCACGCTGAATATCGAAAAAGTCATTAGCTCTGAAAAGCAGTGTGCGGGGGGCCGGATGTTCGATCCCCGGATACCAACTGCCTCGATAGGCTTCGATTGGGTTTGTGTATTCCACAATGAGCTCGAACGTGTTTGCGAGTTTTGGAAGGCATTTGGACAGGTCGCGCGATAACGACCGCTCAACGCCGTCGCGAATTGCTTTAACGGCAGCCTGCGGTGACAAAGAGGAGGTTGCGGGGCCATGTCCTTCGCTGGTGGCGACCGTGCGAATACCAGACACGAATTCATGCGCTTCGCTACACATTCCCGAATCCCCCGAAAGAAACGTCGAAGGTACGCCATAGCGTGCCGCACAGAGGGCGTTCAGCGTGAATTCAGAAGCAACTTCGCCGTTGATCAGCATTCGCGAAACAGTGCCAGTCAACGTGTGAGCTAGCGGATTGGTATCGGTGCCAGCCTTGTTGTGATAACCGGTGTACAGCGCCGCACTGAAACTGCGGTCAATACCAAACATCATGGCGTCGGGGTGCCCGCTCCAGCCCCGGACGATGCGAACATAGTCGGGAAGTTTCGAGAGGATCAGATTACGCGCGGTAGAGTGTGCATCTTTTACCACGATCTCCTTCGCACCTGCTGCCCGTGCACCCTCGCAGGCGGCGACCAGTTCGTCTGTCATATATTCGCGAAACTCTTCGTAGTCAGCATGCCCTTTTCGCGCCTCGTCCCAGTTGGTGATACCAGCCGTACCTTCGATATCCGCGCTTATGAATATTTTCATGACTTCGCTCCTTATCCGCATACGTGCGCCCGAAGGTGCGTTAATATTCTGAGACTAACTTGGCTGGCCGCGAGCCCTCTTTCAGGCGGCCTTTCCGGCTTCCCGACGTTCCAGAAACATCGGTCCGACCCGTATACCGGTTCGCCCGGCCTCGTCAGTTGCGCCCAGCTCCAGTATTTCTTCTTCATAAAGCAACCCGCGCATGCGGTACCGGTTGCCATCGACAGGTTCGCAAGTATGCGTGCAGAAATACTCGATCAGGCATTTGAGTTGGCCGTGGCTATAAGTCAGGTATGTGATGTTAAAGTCTGGCCCGTATCTGCCCAGATGAGAGGCTATTTCCGTTGGAACTTGCTCTGTAGGAAGGCTATCGGCTTTCAGCCACTCCTGACCTTTCCAATCGAGTTTGCCGGGTTCGGGAAACGAGACATCCATATGAGGATAGTCTGCTCCACGACCGTAGATGCGACCGTCAATGACAAAATGGTTCTTGGACTTCGGACGAATTTGCAGAGGCACACCCTCTCCCATGAGATAGAGTTTGCCTGCCTTTTCCTTTACCTCGATAACTTCACCACTTTCAACCTGACGGTAAAGGCCTGGAAGGGTGGCAAACTGCTCGTCAGTTATAGCGGGCGGCACCTGGACGCCGTGCGGGCGCTTGCCCATACCATTTTCCGACAATGCAATACGCAAACCATCGCCAGCCAGGCGCGAGGCAATCTGATTGGCAAAATCCAGTGTGGCAAAGATAAGAACGCCAAATCCAGCACGGGGGAGCAAGGTCATCTGGGATGCATAACCATAAACCGCTCCGCCATGTCCAACTGAAGTCCAGCCATCCATGTCGCCAACACCAAAACACAGTCCATAGCCGTTCTGGGTTCGGTCGTGGCCGGTTGGTCGCCTTCCAATCGGCGTCCACATCTCCCGCAATGAAGCAGGGCTGATAACGGAATGACCATTGGGCGTAAAACCACCGCGCAGAAGACATCTCGCGTAGCTTGCCATGTCACGGTTAGTTGAGAAAATGTTTCCAGCAGGAGAACCACCGAGGCTGAAGACCGGCGCGGGACTATCCCCGTCTATAGTCCACATCTCAGCAGGCGCGAGACGTTCGCGAATACCCTCTGCCATACCCGAGGAGGTGTCATACATACCGAGAGGCTTGAGGATATTGTCAGTTATATAGTCTGCATAGCTCTTGCGTGTTACCTTCTCGATAACCAGTCCAACTACCGCAATTCCGGCGTTGGAATAATGCATGGTTCCGGCGCTGGGGTCCTGTTTGAGTGTTGAAGTTGCAAGCTCGGCCACTGTATCTGCAAGCGGAGGGCGATGGGCGTCAAGATAATGGCCGCTTTTGGGTTCCCGGACGATACCGGCGGTATGACTCATCAACTTGCGAAGGCTGATATGGGAGCCGAAAGGCCCACTTTCACGACCGACGAACGGATTGATAGGCTGAAAACCTGGAAGATATTCAGAAACATCCACGTCGAGGTCTAAAAGGCCCTTCTCGACCAATTGCATAATCGCGACCGAAGTGAAGGTTTTGGTAATCGAACCGATACGGAAACATGTTCGAGCATTCATCTCGAAATGTCGTTCGGGATGCTGAATATGCCCTTCCGCCAGCAATCCGTCCCGATCAACAAGTGCATAGGAAATTGAAGGTATGGTCTTGTCTTCCACCTCATGGCGGATAAGGCTTTCGAAGAGTTCAATTGATTGATTTGAAAGCTTGGACACAACAATACTCCCGAGGTTCAGCTTGAGTGGCGAGGATCAAGAACATCTCGCAGCGCGTCGCCGACAAGGTTCCATGACAAAACAAAGAGAAAGATTGCAGCGCCGGGAAAGACCAGCGTGTACCAGTATTGGAAAGGGTTTCCCGGCTGACCCACGATCCAGTTTCGCGAATACGCGATGAATTGCCCCCAGTCTGCATAGCCTTCCTCAGTGCCGACACCAAGGAAACTGAGCGCTGAAGCCGAAAGTACCATTGAGCCCGTCGCCATGGTGGCCAGAACAAGGACGGGAAAAAAGGCGTTGGGCAGAATGTGCAACGCAATAAGACGAAGATCTCCGGCTCCATAGCTTCGGGCGGCATGGACATAATCCATCTCACGAATACGCAGGATTTCGCTGCGGATGACGCGGGCGTATCCCATCCAGCCAAAAGTTGTCAGCGCGATCGTAATCGGACCGATGCCCTTTCCAAGAAGGGCGGTCAGGACCATGGCTGCAATCAGGAATGGAACAGCCATGAATACGTCGACAATGCGCATCAGAATCTCATCGACTGCACCGCCGTAATAGGCGGCGACAGAACCGATCAATGTTCCGATCAACACGGAAATGGCGACCACACCGAGGCCGATCTTGAAGGCCGTACGGGTGCCCCATATGACTGCATAATAGATGTCATACTGACCTTCCGTGGTCCCGAAGATCGCTTCGGCGGAGGGCGGTTGCGGTGTCGCCAGAAAGCCGGCTCGCGGCGTGTCATAGACCGACATCTGGAATTCCTGCGGCGGCGCCAGTACCGGCGCGAATATTGCCACCAGCACAAAGGCCAGCAAAATCAGGACTCCAATGAGCGAGACAGGATTACGCAGCAGATATCGCAGCAATTTCATCGTGTCTTCACCCTTGGATCGAGTAACGGATAAATCAGGTCAACGATCAGGTTCATTAGTACAAGCACGATCGCGAAATAGAGGCTGAAGCCGAGAATTGCCGGAAAATCCAGATTGGCGGCAGACTTGGCGGCGAACTGACCAAGCCCGGCATAATCGAAGATGGTTTCCGTGATAACGACGCCGCCCATCATCGTCGCCAGCTCCATGCCAGCAATTGTGGTAACGGGTAGAAGCGCATTGCGGCGGGCATGGCGCAGTTCCACAACGCGTTTAGGCATACCCTTGGCTCGTGCAGTACGCACATAATCCTGACGGAGGGTCTCCAGCATCGAGGTTCGCATCACACGGGTCATGCTGGCGAGATTGACATAGGTCAACGTAATGACAGGGGCTGCAAGGTGACGAAGGGAATCCCAGAATATCTGAAGATTGCCATTGAGGATCGCATCAATGGTATTGGCGCCGGTATATCTGGTGAAATCCGGGGACATGACAGTCGCTTGCGCCCATTGGCTGAGCCTTCCCGGCGGAAACCAGTCAAGCGCGGAATAAAAAATCAGCAGCATCAACAGTCCAAAGACGTAGACAGGAAACGACCACCCCAGAATGGTGAATATACGGATAAGGTGATCCGGCCATTTGTTGAGATAAATGCCCGCACGCGAGCCCAGATAGATCGCAAGCAGAAAACTTGGAATGAAGGCCAGTAGAACCAGCTCCAGTGTTGCAGGCAAAAGAGACGTCAGCGCATGGGATACAGGTTGACGTGCAGTCTCGGACCAACCGAGATTGCCGGTCATGATATTACCGATCCATCTGCCGTATTGAACGTGGAAGGGATCGTTAAGCCCGTATTGTTCGATCATGCGCCGGATGCTCTCCTGTCCCCCTTTGAGAAAGTCAGGCGAAGGAGCGTAAGCCGCCAGCCGTTGTGTTGGCGATAGCGACATCTGCAGCGCGAAGAGCATCAATGACAAGGCAAAAAGGACGACGGGAAGCGTCAGCAACCGCCTCAAAGCGTAATTCAGCACACCAGAATCCGTTTCGCTTGGAGTTGGGGAAAAGAGCCGGGCGATCGTATCGCCCGGCACGTTTCAGCAAGGGCTCAGTCAGCCTTGGTCACCGGGTAAAAATCCCAGGCACCGTAGAGGATCATGTTATGTACGTAACCGTCGATATTACTCCGGGTAACGATGTAGCCGAAATCTTCCCAGAGGAACTGGGTGGTTGCGTAGTCGTGAGACATCGTCTGCAGTTTTGCATAGATTGGTTCGCGAACGGCAGGGTCAGAGGAAGCCCAAGCCTCGTCCAGCAAGGGTTTGAATTTTTCGGCCATCAGCCCCCGATAACCATCGCCGAGCATGCCGCCAACGAGACCTGTTGGTGAAAGATAGTAAGTTGCTGCACCGAGCGGACCACCTGGATCGGAATAGTCTGGGCCCCAGCCCATATAGGTCAGCGGAGACGCCGGCTTTTCGCGATTATTGAGCTTGTCCGAAATCGATGCCCAAGGCAGCGACTGGATCTTCATCTTGAACTTGGGATTGATGCGCTGCAAACCCTGCTGCAGTGCAGACAATGCGGCTGTACCCTGCGGCGTGCCTTCCTGTACATAGGCCGTGAAGGTAAAGCCTGTTTCCCAGAGCTTGCCGCCGAAAGCCTTCTTGAAATGTTCTGCGGCCTTCTTCGGATCGTAGCTATAGATAGGAGAATCGTCACGATAGCCCATGATGCCGCGCACGGTCGGGCCACGCGACTGGACGGTCTTGTTCAGAAGAACCTGTTTGATAAGCGCATCATAGTTCTGTGCGTAGTTGAAACCTTTGCGCACATCAATGTCGGCGAAGAAATCCGGCGGAATACCGTTTCCGTCAAGCTTGCCGCTGCCGAGTGCGGGATTGTCCGCGTCATCCAAAGGCCACGCAAAATAAAGTCCGCGACTGAAAACCTTAGGCAGTCCGTCAACAACCTTGACACCCTCGGTCTTGCCGAGTTCATCAAGAAATTCAACGGGAGCCGTGACGAAATCGGCGTCCCCCGAAAGGAGTTGCAGGCGTCGTGTCGTCCATTCCGGCACCGTGCGCATGACCACGCGCTCGAGCTTTGCTGGTCCCATGAAGTAATTATCGAACCGCTTGAGCGTGATGCGGCGATCAGTACGATCCCATTCTTCGAGCATGAAAGGCCCGGTACCGTTTTCCTGGGCAAACAACGGGTCGTCGCCAAGCTCGGGACGATAATATTTTATCCACGTATCACCATTGCCATCCCACCCGCCGACCGAAGCAACCCATTCCTTGTCAACAATGGAAGCACCGAAAGGGAGAGCCAGAACACCGAGCGTAGCCGGGAAGGATTTCGGAAGTTTCAGGACGACATTGTCCCCTTCGACGGTAATTTGTGATGCAAGCTGGTCATAAACATTGCGGAGGGCTTGAGGATCAGCGTCTTTGATATCCTTGACATTTGCCTCGGTCTCGACCCACTTCGTGACATCCGGATATTTCCCGGCTGTTACCACCTCGGTGATGGCGTTCGACATCCATGATTGACCCATGAGAATAGCCCGCAACAGCGAGTATCGCACGTCTTCAGGTGTGATCTGGCCATATCCAGGTTCTATCTTCGCCTTCTGGTCACCCGCCAAACCGTCGTAGTTTTGCCAGGTTATCTTACCGTCGCTACCCTTAATCCCTACTTTGTGAGCGTGGACGTCCTTGCGGATGGGAAACGTATAGCTGATCGATCCGTCACTGCCCTGTTTTATAAGTCCGTTTTCCAGCGTCGGCACCTCGCTGGAAAGGGCGGGCACAAATTCCGAAATCTGTGAACCGTTATAATTGAGAAGGCGACTATAGACGTTCAGCACGCCGTAGGAACTGGGCGTATTTGCAATATAGGCCGGATCGAAGGACTGAATATCGTCAGTCCAAAGAAAGACAAATGTTCCTGGATTCTTGGTCTGCGCGACAGCAGGCGCCACCGCCAGGCCAAGGCCACAGGAAAGGGCCAGAGCCAAAGCACGTTTCATGGATATGTTCCCCTATTTGGTCTTGCAGTCTTCTTTTGAATTTAAGCTAGGAGCACACTTGCATCGGTGTCCAATGCGTAGTTAGAATGAATTATGCAAATAACGCATGAGGTCGTTATGGAGCTAGCTTGGCTCGAGGACTTCCTGGAAATTGTTGCGACGCGGAATTTCTCCACGGCTGCTGCATCGCGAAATATTTCGCAGCCAGCGTTCAGTCGGCGCATCAGGTCGCTGGAGTCATGGGTCGGCGCAGATCTTCTTGATCGAAGTACCTATCCGGTGCATTTGACAAGTGCTGGTAACATGTTCGTACCGCGCTGTCAGGAACTCGTTAGAGACATGTACCGTCTTCGCACCGATTGCCACAATGTTGCGGGCGCCAATTCGCAGCTTCTTACATTCGCCGCCCTGCACACACTGGCGATCTACTTCTTCCCGAACTGGATCAGCGGTTCCGGATTTCCGAGTTCCCCTGTTCGCTGCAGTATGCACACGGGTGATTTTCTCGAATGTATTGAACACCTGTCTTCTGGAAAATGTAACTTCGCGATTACTTATGACCACCCTGATGGGCCACCCGTTCTCGAAGCGGGGCCGTTCGAATCTTTGCAGATTGGAAAAGATCGTCTCATCCTCGTCTCGGGAACTGATGCAGCAGGCAAACCTCTTTACGATCTGGACACGGTTGAGGGCGAAAGAATTCCTTACCTTTCCTATTCATGGAATGACGGCTATCTGGGAAAGCTCATTTCTCTCATCCAGTCACGCTGGCGACGTCCGCTCAACCTCAGCACCGTGTATCAATCCTCGCTTGCGGAGGGCCTCAAACAAATGGCTATCGCCGGTCAAGGGATCGCGTGGTTGCCCCAGATATGTGTGCAGAAATCGATCAGCCAGAACGAATTGACTCAAATCGGCGGCCAGCAAATGTCCTTGGAGATAGAAATTCGAATCTTCCGGCGCGCTGGCGCGAAAGACCGGGATGCAGAGGCATTCTGGAAATATCTCGCAGAAAACCAGAGCCGCGCGCGCAGCCTAATCGATCCCGCACTTAAGCTGCGCTGAGAGTGTCCATGCGAAAACAGAGAGGGTAATGCAAAGTTTGCATAACCTTTTTCAGAAGCACTCTCGGCCGGATTTTTTGATTGAATAGGCATGGTTGGTCTCTTCCCGCCAGCTGTTTGTCCCCGCGGCAAGCCATTTGTTACGAAGACGGTATGTTGACACGAGCTTTGGACAAAGCATTAGATGTTCCCAAAAAGCGGGCCAATCGCAAGGGGAACCAGTTTGACCAGGATATCGACAAGTAGTTTAGCCCTTCCCGACAACATCATCCTGTCCGTTGAAAATCTCGAAGTGTGTTTCGCCCCGAACGCTGCAAAGCCCGTGCGCGCCGTGCGCAAAGTATCGTTTCAGATCGGGCATGGAGAAACCCTCGCGCTGGTGGGAGAATCCGGCTCGGGGAAATCCGTGACGGCGATGACGGTAATGCGCCTGACTGAATTTGATGGTGCGAGGATTACTGATGGCCAAATCCTGATGCGGCTGAAGGACGGTTCGATTGCAGATCTGGTAAAACTTTCCGAAAGGCGTGTCGAGGGGCTGCGCGGCTTTGAACTCTCAATCGTCTTTCAGGATCCTATGTCTAGCCTGAACCCCGTCTTCACCGTCGGGGATCAGATTGCGGAAGCCGTTATCAGGCACCAGAAAAAAACGCCAAATGATGCAAGGCAGATAGCGCTAAATGTTCTAAAACTTGTCCGTGTGCCCGATGCCGAGCGGCGGCTGGACCAATATCCGCATCAACTTTCTGGCGGTATGCGCCAACGGGTGATGATCGCGATGGCTCTGGCATGTCGGCCGTCGTTGATGATCCTCGACGAGCCCACGACGGCGCTGGACGTTACTATCCAGGCTCAAATACTGGATCTGGTGCGAGCGCTGCAACGGGAAATCGGTATGGCAGTTCTGTTCATCACCCACGACATGGGCGTTGTTGCAGAAATCGCGGATCGCGTGTGTGTGATGCTCAAGGGGGAGATAGTTGAGACCGGACCTGTCGACGAGATATTCAACAATCCGCGGCATCGGTATACACAAGCATTGATCTCGGCTGTCCCGCGGCTTGGCAGCATGGCAGATAAGGACGGACCTGAAAAATTTCCTCTCCTTGTTTACGAGCCAGATCTGGTTCTGACGGAGGTGGCGCAATGAATGATGCTGCCATGCAAAATATTGCTAAAGCTCCTCTTGTTGAAGTTCGTAACCTCATTACACGCTTTGAGCTCAAGGGCGGCCTTTTGGGACGTACTACCGGCCGTGTCCATGCGGTCGAGAGTGTTTCCTTTGATATCTTCCCCGGCGAAACCTTGGCGCTGGTGGGCGAATCCGGTTGCGGCAAGTCCACGGTGGCACGGAGCATCATGCAACTGGACAAACCGCAGTCCGGTTCGATCCGGTATGATGGAACCGAACTCATCGGCGCATCCAAAGCGGCGCTCACACGATTTCGTCGCGAAGCACAGATGGTATTTCAGGATCCGTTCTCATCGCTCAACCCGCGCATGACTATAGAACAGGCCTTGATTGATCCCATGCGTGTCCATCGGGCAGGACGAACAAAACAACTGCGGGAACGGGCTGTTGATCTGCTCGCCAGGGTCAACCTCCCGGCTGACCACCTTGACCGCTACCCGCACGCCTTTTCCGGTGGTCAGCGCCAGCGTATCTGTATTGCTCGCGCACTGGCGCTCAATCCGCGCCTGATCATCGCGGACGAAGCTGTTGCTTCACTTGACGTGACAATTCAGGCGCAAGTCATCAATCTGCTGATGGACCTTCAACGGGATATCGGTATCGCAATCTTGTTTATCAGCCATGATATGGCTGTCGTCGAACGCATCGCACATCGGGTTGCAGTCATGTATCTGGGCGAGATCGTGGAAATCGGAGATCGCCGCTCGGTCTTTAACAATCCTCAGCACCCGTATACCAAGAAGCTGCTTTCGACCGTTCCTGTTGCCGACCCCGCACGGCGTCCAATCGGCCGCGAACCTATGTCGGATGAAATTCCGAGTGCCGTAAGGGCGCCGGATTTTGTGCCAATTCATCTACCAATGAACCAGATCAGTCCAACGCATTACGTGCGCCAATCTTAAGTGCAAGCTTGGCGGCGCTGCTACCCTCAGCCTGCCAAGCGGGCTGTACTCCGCCGGCTGTTTCATAAGGTTGCCAATCAACGCAATGTAAGACTTGCAGCGCCAGCCGATATCAGGCGCGACTTCCACAGTGGGAACGCCGATCGTCATGCTTCATATTGAACCCTTATTGAGCGCGAAGAGTTTTTCCTCAGGGATTGAACTCCCTCATTCCTGCTCGAACGGCTCGCGGATACTCTGTAATTTAACGGGGTCCGCTGAGCCTGAGAACAGAATGCTTAAGGCTAACCATCCACTGCTGTTTCTAACATATCTTTCTTGGAGATAGGCCGTCTCTTAGTTAGTAGATTCATATCAGGTTTGAATAACACCATACCCATTTGGGATTTTACATTTGTACCCACCTACCGCATGCTTTTCACTAAAAATGGGGAAATGAGAGTTGCGACCAGTGATTAGCGATACCTGGCTACGTAAACCGGAGCACAGGGCAGCTGTATTCAACGCCATGTGCTCTCAAGGAGATGCAAGGGTTGCTTCAATTTGTGGCCATCGATCTATCTTCGGTCGGCGACGTCGCGCCTTCAATTGCAAATGAAGTAAATTCGACGCAGGAGAATTAAATAAACTCAAATATTATTGGATATTATGATTATTTTTTCCAATATATTTAAGTCTACATTGGAAATGAACCACAAAGCCTGAAAAACAAAACACAACCGAATATTCGGGTTGAATGTATAAAAGGGGATAGAATGCTTACAAGAGCTAGATTGCTAGTGGCCACCGGATTGGTCAATTTGACTTTGATGTCACCAGCACTCGCTGATCAGATACTACGTTTGGCGAATTCTGACGATCCTCGGACCATAGACGTCCAGATGACGACGAATGACTATACAATTCCGCTGAATGTATATGACCGGCTGGTGGAAGCAGAAACGGTAGCTCCCGGGCAGTCGGAAATCGTTCCATCGCTTGCTGAAAGCTGGGAAGTCTCTGAAGACGGGAAAACCTACACTTTGCATTTGCGCAAAGGCGTTATGTTCCATAATGGCGAGGAACTGACAGCCGACGATGTCGTGTTCACCTATGACCGCATGCTGAATCCTGCAACCAAAGCGTTGAACACCGATATCCTGGACTTCGTCGAAGGGGCGAAAGAACGGCTTGATGGCTCAGCGCAGTCCGTCTCAGGTTTGCAGGCTGTTGATAAATATACAGTCAAGATTGTTCTGGTCCAACCTTATTCGGCTTTCATTGCACTGCTCGCCAGTCCACAGGCATCAATCTATAATCGCAAATTTACCGAGCCACTCGGTGACAAATATGGTCTGTCGCCTGAGACTGTTAACGGTACCGGCCCGTTCATTTTGAAAGAGTATAATCTGAACGACAGCCAGATGATGGAAGCCAATGAGAATTATTTCAAAGGCCGTTCCAAGTTGGATGGCGTTCTCATCCGTGTTGTTCCCGACGCGGAAACCATGCGTATGTTGTTCGAATCTGGCGAGATAGACGTTTTCGATACGGACTCAGCTATCACGCAAGTTCCATATTTTATGAAGAACGAAAAATGGAAGGACCAGATTCGAAAGGGTCCGATTGCCGGCTTGGATTATTACCACATCAACCAGAAGATTAAGCCCTTTGACGATGTGCGGGTGAGAAAAGCTTTCCAGATGGGTATTAACCGTCAGGAAATACTAGACAAGATGTTCTATGGTGAAGGACAGCTCGAGAATGGTGTTCTTCCAAGCGGTCTCACCTGTTACAAGCCGGCCACGCCGATTGAATATAACCCCAAAAAGGCCAAGGAACTGCTGGCCGAAGCAGGTTATCCAGACGGGGTGGACATTGCCTTTTCTCAAGTGAGCAGCTGGTCGTCAAAGTGGGTTGACCTGAATCAGCTCGTTCAGGCGCAGTTGAAAGAAGCCGGTTTTAACACTGAAATCAAAGTCGTTGATGAATCGGCATATTTCGCCATGCGCAAAGGCGGCACCATCAACAATTATTCCCAGGTCTGGTCTGCCGATTTCAATGATCCGGATAACTTCTTCTACACCTTCTTTAGCAAGACCGGCACTTCGGTGCGTGGTTTCAATAACGAAGATCAAGAAGTTTTCGACGGCATCGAAAAAGCCCGGAGCATGACCAACCCCGACGAGCGCTGCGAACTGTATGCAAAGCTCGCCGAGCGTATTGTCCAGACGGATGCTGCGTGGGTTCCAATGTATAGTCTCAACCATCTGTTTGTCGTACAGCCGCGGGTGAAGAATTTTGTGGTCCCATGGAACGGATGGACAAGCATGAGCTACTATAAGATGGAAGTTGAAGACTAATCATACTGGCCGAGGAGTCATGCCTACTCCTCGGTCATACTTCCATTCTTACAGCTCCATCCCAGCATGAATTGATGAGCCAGCTCCAGCTCGTCAATTCATGTCAGCCGAAGATAATGCTCGTGCGGCGTTATCTTAGCCATACAGATGAAAGCCTCCACGCAATGCTGACCTTTCTGATTAAGCGTATTGCGGTCTCCATTCCCGTCTTGATCGGCGTGACCGTACTGCTCTTCATCATGATGAATATCATTCCAGGCGATCCAATCGCCTTGCTGATGAAAGAGCATGCCAGCGCTGAAGTTATAGAGCGCGTGCGAGCTCAGATGCATCTTGATGATCCACTGATCACTCGTTACTTCCGGTTTCTGTTCGCTGCGGTTCAAGGCGACCTGGGTGTTTCCATAAAGCTCAATCGCGATGTCACGACCCTGATCCTTCAAGCGTTTCCCAACACGCTTTATCTGGCGGCCTGTGCGGCCCTCGTATCATGGATGATTGGCATTCCGGTCGGCATCCTGTCAGCCGTAAAGCGCGATTCAGCGCTCGATCATTTTTTCATGGGTTTCTCGCTGCTGGGCGTTTCGATGCCGGTTTTCTGGTCCGCGCTCCTGTTGCAGTATATTTTTGCCATGCAGTTGAAATGGCTTCCGGTATCGGGCTTCTACGGCTTCAAATATGTCATTCTGCCAGCTATTGTGCTGGGCTGGAGTTCGGCAGGCGTTATCGCGCGTTTGACGCGGTCAAGCCTGCTGGAAGTCATGCGAAACGACTATGTGAGAACAGCGCGCGCAAAGGGCCTGCGCGAGATTTTCGTCATCCTTCGCCATGCCGTTAAAAATGCTCTTATTCCCGTTGTGACAATCATGGCAATCCAAGTTGCCGGACTGTTGTCTGGCGCAGTCATTACGGAAGCGATTTTCGGCATTCCGGGTATTGGCCGCATATCAGTTAACGCAATTCAGGCGCGCGATATGCCTCTACTTCAGGGGTCGGTTCTGTTTGCCACTGTACTGGTACTGATCGGCAATCTGGTTGCTGACATACTTTATTCCGTTCTTGACCCCCGTATTCGCCATCAGATGAAGGGAGGGGCGAAATGACCGAACTCGCTCAGGCAAACGACGCCTATGTCGAAGAAACGGAGAGCGCCAGCTTTCTGCGCGACACAGTTCGAATATTTCGTCGCAATCGAATGGCAATGACGGGCTTGATTATTATCGTCGTTCTGGTGCTGACGGCAGTATTTGCACCTTATATAAGTCCTCATGATCCATATCGCGTCGATATGAACGAGCAATTCCTGTCGCCATCGCTCACACACTGGCTCGGCACTGATAATTTTGGACGGGACGTTTTAACACGCATACTTTACGGTGCGCGCATTTCGCTTGTGGTCGGCATCGTTCCGAGCTTCATATCGTTGATAATCGGCGCCATCATGGGCATCGTCAGCGGCTATTATGGCGGACGGATCGATTTTACGATCATGCGCCTTGCCGACATGATGATCGCCTTTCCGTCGCTATTGCTGGCAATGGTGGTGATGTACACACTTGGCGCGAATTTGTTCAACATCTTCATAGCTCTCAGCCTGGTCGGCTGGGCAAGTGTAGCCCGAGTTGTACGTTCCCAGACGCTGGCATTGAAAGAAAAGGAGTTTATCGAGGCCGCTCGCGCCAACGGATCGAAGAAGACAACGATCATGTTCCGGCATCTGTTTCCCAATGTAGTGCCTACGCTGATCGTTCTGTTCTCGCTCAGCATTCCTGAAGCGATCATGTGGGAATCGAGTCTCAGTTTCCTTGGCGTTGGTGTGCAGCCCCCTGAAGCAAGTTGGGGCCTGCTCGTTGCCAAGGGAAAGGAATATCTCTTTGCTGCTCCTCTCGTTGCCATCATGCCCGGCGTGGCAATTTTGATCACGGTGCTGGCATTCAACTTCATCGGCGATGGGATGCGTGACGCTCTCGATCCTTACATGAAAGATTAAGGCGGCTGATATGACCGATCAAAGGCCTCTGTTGAGAGTGCGCAACCTGCGCACTGAATTCAAGTCACATCGCGGAACAGTCCGCATCCTCGACAATGTATCTTTTGATGTCGGGCAGGGCCGGATTGTCGGTTTGGTGGGAGAGTCCGGCTCCGGCAAAAGCATGACGGCTTTGTCCCTGATGGGGCTGGTTCCATCACCCCCCGCGACCGTTAGCGCTGACAGTATCATGCTGGATGGCGTGGAATTGACAACCCTCACCAAAGATCAACTCCGCTCGAAACGAGGCCGCGACATGTCGATGGTCTTCCAAGAGCCGATGACTTCGTTCAACCCGGTCATAACCATGGCGCAGCAAGTGGGTGAACCGCTGCAGATTCATGGCAATTTTTCTAAACGCGACGTTCGCGACAAAGTCCGGCAAATGTTTGAGATGGTTGGCATTCCCGAAGCGAAAGCCCGCCTGGACGCCTACCCGCATGAATTATCGGGCGGCCTACGCCAGCGGGCAATGATAGCCATGGGATTGATCTGTGAACCCAAATTGCTGATTGCTGATGAGCCGACAACAGCGTTGGACGTCACGACGCAGGCGCAGATACTGCGTCTCATCATGGAACTGCGCGACCGCGTCGGCACTGCCATCATCATGATCACTCATGATCTGGGCATCATCGCCGAAATGTGTGACGAAGTGAATGTGATGTATGCGGGTCAGATCATCGAGCAGGCCAATGTATACGATGTTTTCGATCGTGCATCTCATCCTTACACCCGTGGCCTGCTGGCCTCGATACCGAAGGCCAACGAGAAGCCGGACGGTACGCGTCTGAAGAGCATCAACGGTATGGTGCCCAATCTGGCCAGACTTCCTGGTGGCTGCCGTTTCAATCCCCGTTGCAGTGATGCCATGTCCGTTTGCAGCTTTAAGGCGCCTGATCTGAACCTATTGGAGAATGGGCACAAAGCACGCTGCTGGCTGCATGACAAAGCAGGAGCCTCTCTATGAACAAGGTTCTCATTTCCACCGAAAAACTGAGCAAGCACTTCCGGCTCGGCAAGGGATTGTTTTCGTTTGACGAGAAAGTGGTTCGCGCAGTCGATGACGTTTCGCTGGAAATCTATGAGCGGGAGACCTTCGCACTGGTCGGAGAATCCGGTTGCGGCAAGTCTACTCTTGGACGCGTCATCTTGCGGCTTCTGGAGCGCAGTAGCGGTACGGTAAGCTTTAAAGGCCAGGATATTTATGCGCTTGACGAAGCACGAATGCGCGAACTGCGCAAACAGATCCAGATTGTGTTTCAGGACCCTTACGCATCATTGAACCCGCGAATGCGGGTGAGGGATATTCTGGCCGAGCCGTTGCGCGCGCACAATTTCGGTACCAGCCAGCAAATTGAGACGCGTTGTAAAGAGCTCCTCAATATGGTCGGTCTGCGTCCGCATCTGATCAATCACTATCCGCACCAGTTCAGCGGGGGGCAGCGCCAACGCATCGGTATTGCACGTGCGCTCGCCAACAATCCGGAATTCATTGTCTGCGATGAAGCTGTTTCTGCCTTGGATGTCTCGATCCAGGCCCAGGTTCTTAATCTCCTTCGAGACTTGCAAGAACAACTACAGCTTACATACTTATTTATTACGCATGACCTGAGTGTCGTACGACAATTCGCCGACCGTGTCGGTGTCATGTTTCTTGGGCGTCTGGTTGAAGTGGGTACGACGGAAGAAATCTTCAACAATCCGCAGCACCCTTATACGCAGTTCCTGATTTCCGCCGTGCCCCGTGCTGATCCGCACCAGCGCAACAGGGCCCGCCCGCTTTTGAAGGGTGAAATACCCAGCCCGATGAACCTGCCCAAGGGCTGCCGTTTCAACACTCGATGCCCCTGCGCACGGGATATTTGCCGAACCGACGAACCAGTACTTTCCGGGGATGTCGGTCTGCATCATGCCGCTTGCCATTTTCCAGGCGTCAAGCTTAGCGAAGTGCCCGCGGAAGCTTGACGAGCTTCAAGACTGGAAAGATTTTGCACTGCGCCGCAGCTTCACTGGCCATTTAAAAACATGATCGAGCTTCGATCGGCTTTGAACGGATTGGATACCTATGACCCGCATCTCCGATGATACTCTCGTTGATCGCCTGCTAACGTTTTTGCGCGAACAAAGCGGGCCGCTTAGTATTCCCGGCATAGGACTGTCCATCGTTCGCCAGGGAAAGGTTCTCTATACGGGCGGCATCGGCGTTCTGGAGGCGGGCACCGAGCGCAACGTCACGGCGGATAGCCTGTTTGCCGTTGCATCCTGTTCAAAGGCTTTTACGACCACTTTATGCGCGGTCCTGTCGGAACAAGGAAAGCTGGACTGGGATCGGCCGATCCAGGAGATATGGCCGAAATTTGCATTTGGTCCCCAGGTTATTTCCGAACAGGTAACGTTGCGGGACCTGTGTTCCAATCGGACGGGCATAGGCCAGGCAACCGCTGTAGAGTACGGCTCCATCCTGTCTTTTGAAGAAGTGGTCAACGGCGCTGGGGGTGTTCCAATGATCGCCCCTTTTCGCGATCGATATTCCTATTCAAATCTCCATTTCACCGTCGCTGCCGAAGTATGTAACCGGGTGAGCGACAAGACATTTGCCGATGCGTCAGCGGCATATATATTCGAGCCCCTTGGAATGACCACGGCATCCGCTGATCGGCCCGATCTGGAAACCGATCCGCGTTTCGCTCGACCGCATGTGCGAAATGGCGATGCAATGCTACCTGTCGCCTTGGAAAAGCTTTCCAACCTCATCGGAGCGGGGTCGGTTTCACAAAGCCCCAATGACGCCGCCCAGTGGTTGTTGTTCAATCTGAACGCTCATCCAAATGGCGCCGCGGTTCTGCCAGCGGCCAGGCTTGCAGAACTAAAGCGCATTCATTCCCGAACCACCCCGGAGAACACTTTCCTTGGCTACGGCCTCGGTTGGCGCATAGGCAGCGGTAACGATTTAACTGTTGTGGATCATACCGGCGCTATTGGCGGTGTACTTTCTCTCACTCGTCTGGTGCCCGATAGCGGGTTCGGAATCTTCATTTCCATCAATGCAAGCGGCACAGAGATTGAAGATTTCCGCAATGCAGCTGCCGATCTTGCCGTGGCGCTCGATCGTGGTGAGGCAGAAGCGGTTGCGACAATTTATGGGCAAGCGGTTTCTTCCTTGGCGGGAAGGCAATCACAATATCGCAAATCCATTTGGCGCAATATGAAGCCGGCTCCAGTTGATGCTTCCATTGCCGGCGTTTTTGAAGGCGGACCGATGGGTGCTTTGCGGATCGAAGCCCGCAACGGCTGTTTGACGACTTCGCTTGAGCTCTTGCCGGACTACCAATATTGCCTCATGGAAGCCGATACTGCCGGTACATATCCCTTGCGTTCGCTGAAGGCTCCGGAACGCTGGTGGGGCAAAGACGATAAGGTAGCTCAGCTTGTGCTGTCTCAAGACGGCGATACGATAACTTGGCAAAATATGTGGTTCGGTGAATGCAAATTTCACCGCAAGAGCATTTCCGCGATTCCGATTTAACCGGAACTGATCGATTTTCATAACACCGAGAACTGGTTCATTTCAGGTGTTATGGATTAATCCTTACGGTGTTGAGATTATGGACGATGGTTCGGGACAAAGACGCCGGTCGGGCCGGATTTTACGATACGGTAGTTCAGATGGATCGGCCGTATTAAATCCCGCACTCTTTATCACAATAATTCGCTCGGCTATCGACTGGAAGTCTGCCCTGAAGTGTACCGAGCTTTTAAGGGTGATGATTCCTACCCTTTTTGGATCTATGCCGAGATGAAAGAATATGGCCTGTGTTCCTGCCTGCGACCGCCTGCTGCCCACGATTACAGAAACACCGGTACCGGAAATTCGGAGCAAAGCCGTCAAACCAATGTCAATTGCGCTCCCCGCATAGAATTCACCAGTTCCATTGAATTTTCCGTTTCCCAGAGCAAGGACCTCGAACTCTGCTTTGAGTGGCGTAATGCCATCCGGCCCTGAACGCCCGCCAATTTCCGTCTTGAACCGGGCACCAGTCCCCTGCCGGTGTGCAATCTCTGCGGCTTGGGGATCGAAAACAAAAGCGACGATTGCATCTCCTGCCCTCTGCTCCAAGAGTTGGCGGATCAGGCCGGTGCTGTCACCCGTACCACCGGCGCCGGGATTGTCTTGTGTATCGACGAGAATTACCGGCCTTGTCGTTGAACGCGCCACTTCCAGCGCCAGACTGACACCTTCTCCTTCATTGAATACGCGGTCTCTGGCGTAGTCTGTTTCTGCCTTCAGGATGCAATCGGCAAGCGACTGCATATGCCGGTCGAGATCGGGGGCTTCTTCCCTGCCGTATCCAACTATCGCCGGACCGCAATCCAAGGTATCGGAGGGCGGAAACCCAGGCGCAAAACTGAGATGCAAACGATGCTCGCGCTCGATTTGCTCCAGCCGGGTATAAATCGAGGATGTCGGCTCAGCCAATGTACATTGAGATGGAATGGGAATGAGGTAGGGCGTTTGAACCAGCGCCTTGGCAAAACGCGTGCCACTTCTGCACATGTTGAATAAAACCTGTGCTGTCCGCCGTCCTGTTTCTCTCATGTCGACGTGAGGATAAGTGCGGTAGGCGGACATGAAATCACTGTGGCCTACCATTTCCGGGCTGATATTGGCGTGAAGGTCGAGACTACAGGCGATAGGGGCTTCAGGCCCGACAGCCTCGCGGATACGACGCAAGAAGTCGCCTTCTCCATCTCCTATGTCTTCGACGACCATCGCTCCATGGAGATCCAGTAATAGTCCGTCGAAAGGCCCTTTCGATGCAATCGCATCAAGAAAAAGGGCGACCACTTGCTCATATGCCAGCCGCTCGACGGTTCCACCCGGCTCGGCCTGACACCAGACAAGCGGGTGGAATTCGACGTTCTGTGAAATTGCCTCGTCTATCATGCCCGCAATAGGCAGATTGCGTCCCCTCGTGACTTCGGGGATAGCGGCTCCCAATGTCAGTGGAGGCCACCCTCCGGGCGTGTTGAACTCGGCCCAACCTGTTGTACCGGGTGCGAAAGTATTGGTCTCGTGCTGAAAGCCACCTATTCCAATTTTCATCTTAGATACAGGTCTCCTATACGATGCAAGCCGGGTGTAGACTATATCTTCATGAACAAAACTTGGAAAATATCGTTTGATGATAGTTTCATTCAAGCAGGATATGTTTTCCGCTGTTGTTCAATTCGACCGTGGAGCGCACAGATTTCGCGCGATAAGGGCGTCAACAGTTGAATTCATCGTGTTAACGATGGTCTCGATGAAACGCTCTCCTAGCTGGCTTCTACGCAAAGGGTCCGGTTGCCATATATTCAGGTAATAAGGGATGGGTTGGGCGAGCGGCCGGAGAACAACCCCCGCGCTTTCGAAAGCCAGCGCACTTAGTGGATTAATAATCGAGACCCCAATTCCGGCGGCAACCATTGTGCCGATCGAGGTTGCCGTCGTTGTTTCTACGACCAGATTACGCGCAATGCCTGCTGCATCGAACTGCGCGTCGATCTGGCGGCGATAGGAATCTTCTTCGGAATAATAGATGAGATCATGACGATCGAAATGAGCCATCTCAAGCACGTCGTGTTGTGCCAGGGTGTGATTGCGCGGCATGATGCACAGCAAATCCCCTGCGTAGAGATTGATAATGGAGTTCGTGTTGCCTGCGACGTTACCTTCGACGACTCCAAGATCGAAAAACTTGCTGAGGAGATCACGTGTTAATGCGGTTTCCTCCAGCGAATGAATTTTGAGAGAAGCATCGGGATAGATGCTGCGAAAGTTGTGAACCACCTGTGGCATAAGCGCGTGGGCGAATGCTGGCAGACACGCCACAGTCACGCGTTGGAGCCTTTCGCCGCGGATGGCACGTGCTGTCCGGGCAATCTCGGCGAGGCTGACAAATGAGCGTTGCACAATCACATTGAGCGCTACCGCCTGTGGCGTCATCTCAAGACGACGTTTTTCGCGTTGAAAAAGCGTAAAACCAAGGTCAGCTTCGAGCGCTTTCAACTCACGGCTGATTGTTGGCTGGGACGAGTTCAATTGCTTGGCAGTTTCGGTCACATTGAGAGTCTGCATCAATGACTGAAATATTTCCAACTGCCGGTGCGTCAGTTGCATGGTCCCCCTCCACGACGATTTTCACAACATATCATAAATGACTATTATCATGATTAATAGGAATTTGACGGCATGTCATGCTCTGTTAGCCTTACCGAAAAATGGGGACACTGGACGGTCGCAAAACAACCTGTCGGTGGTCAAGAAGACGACGGATCGTTCCTCCAATAAATGGAAAGAGTGAAGTAGATACAATGACGTCGTTCCGGCTCGCTATTCCACGGTCAGACGAAGGCAAACAATACTTCATCAAATGCAACGGGCTTGGCAACGACTTCGTCGTCATTGACGGTCGCAGTACCCCATTTCGGAAATCTTCCGACTATATCCAGTGGGTCTGCAACCGCCACGTCGGTATCGGCGGCGATCAGCTACTGGTTTTCGAAGCGCCTGAATCACCTGAGGCTTCCGTTCGGCTTCGCATCTACAATATTGATGGACAAGAAGCGGAAACATGTCTGAACGCTACCCGTTGCGCAGCCTGGTTGATTATGGAAGAGACAGAGCGAGACGAAGCTGTCATCGAGACACTCGGTGGGCCGATCCGGGCGAAACGGGCCGGCGATCACAAGGTTAGCCTCAGTATTGGTAACGCCAAATGGGACTGGCCCGAAATTCCTCTGGCGGGTTCCCTCGAATCTGCGGGTGCCCAATTGGAGAGCGGACCGCTGGTTAGCCCAATCGCAATCAATATTGGCAATCCCCACCTCGTTTATTTTGTTCAAAACCTGGGTGGGCTCGACATTGCCGCGCTTGCCGATCCCGTTCAAAAAAGTGGCTATCTTCCCGAGCAGGCAAATATCGGCGTGGCCGAAGTTACCGGCCCAGATTCGATCCGGCTCGTCGTCTATGAACGTCCAGGCATCCTCACGCAAGCCTGCGGCAGCGGCGCGTGTGCCGCTGTCCTCGCCGCAAGACGGGCCGGTCTCATATCGAGCGACAAGGTTACAGTCTATGCGCCCGGTGGTCAGCTTGAAGTCGAAGTTTTTGATGGCGAGACTTTCATGCTGACGGGCCCGGTAGACGTAACCTTCGACGGGTACATCGCATCCAACCTCCATCGGTGAAGGCGAGCGAAAAGCGCTGTCTCACTCGGTCACTCTCACCGACCGTATCTGATATTCCATCTGAAAGTGATAAAATGAAGAGTGAATTCCCTCAAGACACGTTGTGCGAGCTGGCTGCCCAATATGCGACGCCGTTATGGATCTATAATGCTGATGTAATTCGTCGGCAGATTGATCGTCTTGCCCCTTTCGATATTGTCAGATTTGCGCAGAAGGCATGTTCCAACGTCAATATTCTGTCGCTCATGCGCGAGGCTGGCGTGCACGTTGATGCGGTATCTCACGGTGAAATAAAACGAGCGCAACAGGCGGGATTTTCAGCAGCCGCTACAGCCACCGGCGCCGCGGGCATCGTTTTCACTGCCGATCTTTTTGACCGTGATACCCTCGATTATGTTGTGCGGGAGAAGATTGAAGTCAATGCAGGCTCTTTGGACATGCTGCACCAATTGGGCGAAAGATCACCTGGTCATCGTGTGTGGCTGCGTATCAATCCAGGCTTCGGGCACGGTCACAGCAAGAAGACCAACACCGGCGGAGAAAACAGCAAACACGGCATCTGGCATGGACAACTTGCCCAAGCGATTACCTTGTTAGAGCGTTACCGTCTCCATCTGGTAGGCTTCCACCTTCATATCGGTTCAGGCGTCGACTATCGCCACCTTGAGCGCGTCTGCCAAGCCATGACCGATATAATTTCATCGGTGGACCACGATTTTGAGGCGATATCTGCTGGTGGGGGTCTTTCTGTGCCCTACAAGAATGGGGACCAGGACATCGACGTCGCACACTATTTCAATCTTTGGGACCAGACCCGCCGGCAGGCAGAGAAAAAACTAGGCCATTCGGTGCGTCTTGAGATTGAGCCCGGTCGTTTTCTGGTAGCACAGTCGGCGGTTCTCGTGGCGGAGGTGCGTGCCACCAAACAGATGGGCGACAATCATTTCACTCTGGTCGATGCGGGCTTCAACGACCTGATGCGTCCGGCTCTCTACGGCAGTTATCACCATATTTCAGTTTTGTCGGCTAATAGTAGGGCCCGGAAGACTGAAGCTTCGCGCCCGACTGTCATTGCCGGGCCCCTGTGTGAATCAGGAGATGTTTTTACACAACAACAAGATGGCACCGTGGAAATGAGAGAATTGCCACCGGCTCATGTCGGTGACTATCTGGTGTTTCACGACGCAGGAGCTTACGGAGCATCGATGTCCTCCAATTACAATAGCCGCCCACAGGCGGCCGAATATCTGTTGGATGGCCCAGCATCCCGTTTGATCCGGACAAGACAGAAAATAACCGAGCTCTATCAGAGAGAATGTCCTAACTTGGCATCCCCGACTACCGCGAAGGCAATATAAAGTTTGCGCGGCTTTAATCCCGATAACAACATGATGGTGCTGAAATTGAACAATCAACGTAAAAGCGGGAATCCCAAGCCCGCCATTGCAGTAATAATGGGAGAAAACACCAGTGCCGGTGGAGATCGGTACGACATTTCGAAACATTATTTTGCAGCCATACACCGGGCTGGCGGCGTTCCATACGGCATACCCTACCTCTCAGATATAGTGGATCGGGTTACCCAGGAATTCGACGGCTTCTTAAGCATCGGTGCTCGAATAAAATTTCCCGATTCCTGGTACGTGGAAGGGGATCGGTCTGCTTTCCCATTTTCTGATCGTCTTGAAGTGGAAGTCGCCCTGATGAAGGGATTTCTTGCCAGGGATAAGCCTGTACTGGGCATCTGTAATGGGATGCAGATGCTGGGTTGTCTGAACGGCTGTCGGATGGTTTCGGACGTCCACGCGAGCCTGCCGAATGCAATCAATCACGATCAAGCTGATCTTCTGCATGAAGTTGCTGTTTCGGCGGGAACAAAAATGGCTGGAATATTGCAGGTGGACAAATTTAACGTGAATACGTTCCATCGCGAAGCACTTGTTGATATTTCCAAGGAGGTAACTGTCACCGCTCGCGGATCCGACGGCGTAATCGAAGCGATTGAAATTCCCTCACAATCATTTGCGATGGGAGTACAGTGGCATCCTGAATTATTTGGTACTGCCGAGCATCCCGGCAGCCGGCTATTTGACGCCTTCGTAAACGCCGCTGCGCAGCATTCTTGAAACAGGTTGGCTATGATAAGGCAGTCATCCGCAAACTGGATGATTTCTCTTGTCTTCAGAGAAGATCAGGCCTTTCCGGATGGGCTGAAGGGCTGTTGGCGACAGGAACAGTTGACGCACTCAACCATTGATCGCTTCGATACCTGATCTTCTGGCTCCAACTGTCAGCAAGCACCGCATGAGATGCGAGGCTCCCTCGCCTGTCGACCCTCCGCAAGGTTGTGCCTTCCATCCTCGTTGTCCATTGCCATTCTTTTGCCGCTCTGGCGATATTCCCGTTTTCACCAACTCGCCGGCAGTTCCTTCCACCGAGCCCGTTGTCACTTGTTAAAACAAGGCTAAGATCATGAGTCAGAATCCATTTTTGGTCGGAACGCTTGAACAGCCTACAATTGTCGTTCGTACCGGCCAAGACCAGCAGAACCCGCATATCGGCCTGCTTACTATTGACGAGTGGACTGTCAAATGCGCGGTAGGCCGCAATGGGTTGGTGGAGCCGCACCTGAAGCGCGAAGGTGATGGAAAAACACCCCGCGGTCGCTATCCTTTGCGTTATGGCTTTTACGATCCTGCGGTTTTTGGTGATGAACCACGCAGTTTCGATTTCCCCTTTTTGCCCAAGCCCGAAAACTACCGCTGGGTGGAAGATCCAGACAGTCCCTTTTACAACCAGCTGGTTTTTGAAACTGATGAAACCCAAGCCTCCCGTCGGGGTGAGCGGCTCTTCGATCTGATTATCCCTGTCGGATGGAATGATGCCCTGCCCGATGCACGCGGCGGTTCTGCAATTTTCATACATGCGGCCCGCCCCGATTTCAGCGGTACATCTGGCTGTGTCGTCGTTGCCCACGAACATCTGACGGAACTGGCGCGCCGGGTGCGCCCCGGAATGGTTATCGATATCGCATCGGTCGACGGGGCGCAAATGACCCTCGAACCCCGGGTGACAACCCCGCCCACCGCTATAGAGACAGTTACATTCCATGGCCTGAAGCCCGGTCCGCGCCTTATTGTGACCGGTTCTGTCCATGGTAACGAACCATGCGGCCCCCACGCCATCACACGCCTGATCCACGAGTTCCGCACCGGACAAAGGGGCCTGGAATGCGGCACGGTGACCTTTGTGCCGGTTGTGAATGGACTTGCCTTTCGTAACGATACCCGCTTCGGCGATCGCAATTTCAACCGCAATCTTTCCGAAGCCGCTATCCCCCAGGATAACGAAGACCGCGTGGCCAATGTCATCTGTCCGTTGCTGCGCGCCCACGACGTGCTGATCGATCTTCATTCCTTCAGTTCAGAAGGTCCACCGCTTGCTCTCATGGGGCCACGCAACAACAACGGAACGCTCGAACCTTTCGCGCATCAGGAGGCGGAAGAAAAGCTCGCCAAGGCGCTTGGCCTTCCAATCATTATCCATGGTTGGCTTCCAGCGCACGAAAAGGCACTTGAGCAGAAACGTGAAGCGGGCGTCACCGAAGGACTGTCGTCCCTGCATGCCATCGGCACCACTGAATATATGCGGTTTGCGGGGGGCTACGGCGTGACTGTCGAATGCGGTCAGCATCTCGATCCCAACGGACCACAAGTCGGTTATGATTGTGTCGTCAACGGAATGGCGTCGCTCGGCCTGATCTCCGCACAGCCAGCCATGGTGCACCCGTCATCGGTGCTTGAAATCAGCGATGCTATTCTGGCCGATCACGAAGATGATCACTTGCTGAAGCAGTTTGCGGCTGGCGAAAAAGTTGAAAAAGGGGAAGTCATCGGGAAACGCGCCGACGGCAGCGACATTGTGATGCCATATTCAGGAGCAGTGCTTTTTGCCGGAACAACGGCACCCGTGCATACAGAACTGTGCTTTTTGTGCAAACCGAGTGATCGCCTGCATGCTTGAACGTCTGCGCAGCCAATAAATAGCAGAATCCAATTGTTGCCGACGCTGTAAAGCCAGCGTCGGCAAGTGGTGCATTGTTTATTCCGCGATGTCGACCTTCTCGAAGCGGTGCGACCCGAGTGGCTCCATAACGTAATTCTTCACGTTCTTGGACATCGGCAATACGACCGTTGAATGCGCAAGTGGAACCCATGGGGCTTGATAGATGGCGATTGCCTGTGCCTCCTGATAGAGCCTGGTTCGCTCATCCTTGTTAGAGCTCACTCTCGCCTTCTGCAGAATATCTTCCAGCGGCTTGTAGCACCAATTGGCGTTGTTGCTTCCACCGACGCCGGAGCAACTGAAGAAATAGCTGAGCAGATTGTCAGGGTCACCATTATCGCTGGTGCCTCCGAGCACCACCGCCCCGTCACGATCCTTGTCACGAGCCTTCTTGAGATATTCACCCCATTCGTAGGAGACGATCTCCACACCGACGCCGATCTTGGCGAGATCCGCCTGCATAAGCTCAGCCGCACGCCGCGCATTTGGCATATAAGGCCGGCTGACCGGCATCGCCCAGATTTTCATCTTGAGGTCTTTGACGCCCGCATCGTCGAGGAGCTTCTTTGCTCCATCAGGGTCGTAGCTATACCCCTTTATATCACCATTATAGCCCCACATACTGGGTGGCAGGACGCTTTGAGCAACCTGTCCCATGCCCTGATAGACAGCTTCCACAATTGCCTTTCTGTCAATGGCCATGTTCAGGGCGCGGCGTACTTCCACCTTGTCGAATGGAGCGTCCAGCGTGTTCATGGCGAGATAAGCCACGTTCAGTCCCGGCTGTTCCATAACAGTAAGGTTTGGATCGGCTTTCAGCCGTGCGACATCCGCCGGCGCGGGATAGGCTGCGATATGGCACTCACCTGCCTGAAGCTTCTGCATACGGGTGGCGGGGTCCGTCGTGATCACGAAGATCAGGTTGTCAACTTTGGGCGCACCGCCCCAATAGTCTGCATTGGCAGCAAAACGGATTGCTGCATTGGTCTGATAATCCACAAAACGAAACGGACCAGTGCCCACCGGCTTGCGGTCGAGATCCTCGCGCTGCCCGGCCTTCGCCAATTGCTCGGCATATTCTGCCGACATGATCGAGCCGAAGTTAAGGGCGAGCTTCGCCAGAAGGGATGCATCCGGCTGGTTGAGAACGAACTTGACGGTATGGTCATCGACTTTGACCACTTTCTTTATAATCACCGGCATGTCCATGGCGTTGAACATTTCCCAACCTGCGCCGACGAAATAATTGTTCCACGGGTGCTGCTTGTCGAGCTGGCGATTATAGGTGAACAGAACGTCGTCCGCGTTGAATTCACGGGTTGGCGTGAAGCTGTCGGTCGAATGGAACTTCACCCCCTGCCGCAACTTCAACGTATATTCGAGATTGTCGTCAGAGATGGTCCAGCTTTCTGCGAGGCCGGGAACGACGTTGGTCGTGCCGCTTTCGAACTCAGTCAGCCGGTCGTAGATCGTTTCGGCAGAAGCGTCCCATGTGCTGTTTGTCGTGTAGAGCGCGGCATCGAAGCCTTCCGGTGCGCCCTCGGAACAATAGACCAGCGTCTTTGCCATTGCCGGGGCTAGCGCTACGCTGGACAATGCTGCCGCCGCCAACAGTGACAGCAGAGTTTTGCGTGTTGTTTTCGACTTCATTTTCATTTTTGTTCCCACAATCGTGTTTTCTTTTCGAGTTGCCGTTTGCCCAGCAAGTTAGTCGGCTCGCCCTTCTGTTGTCGCGAGGCCGCGTCCAGGTGTCCAAACGGAATCCGGTTTGGTCCAGAGCACATCATTACGGATCAGTTTCACGAGTTCCCTTGCATGAAGATCGAGGAAACGCTCTCCCTTTTCGGCCGTGGCGCTGCGCGGATCTCCCCATGTTCCGGTAACCGGCGCACGCTCGGCAAAGGAATAGAAGCGCGAAACGTCTGCCGGTACGTCGACAGGATGCTGCTGATTGCCGAATGCCTGTCCGAACTTGTCCGTCCTCACGGCATCACCGACAATGGCAAGCATGACGGAAGCTTCCCCCTCACAGGCATGATGGGGTCCATTATCTACCTCGAAGATTTTTCGTGCTTCGTCGCCTGCCAGCATCCACGGTGTGGTGGCCACGATTGGCATCGCAAATTCAACAGCCAGTTCGCGGACAGCGACCGAAAGCGGATCGATATTGCCGCCATGTCCATTGACAATCAGGAGACGTGAAAACCCAAGTGTTTTCAATGATCTGGCTATGCATCGGATGACACGGCTGAAAGTATCGTAATCAAGCGTGATAGTGCCGCCAAACGGCAGGTGGTGTTCGCTCATGCCAAGCCATTGGCCGGGGAGGACAGCGACGGGAATCTCCTCAGCTACGAGACGCGCGGCGCGGATGGCGGCTGCCGAAGCGCTCGTCGTGTCAGTAATGACCGGCAGATGAGGGCCGTGCTGCTCAAGCGATCCCACAGGCAGAATAGCAAGGGCACCCGGCTTGCCTGCAATCTCGCGCAGGTCCGGTGCGGTCATACGTGCCCATTCAACTTCTTTCGTCATGTTCAGTCCTCTTTCCTTAATTCCAGATAAAGCCAAAGCGCAGGCGTCACCGCATCAGGTCTGATGGCCTCGGGCCTCGGTCGACAAGGTTCGTGTTCTTCCGTCCGGTTGTCGCAGGGCGACCTGGTCGAATTGGGCGATAACTGCACAGGAATGATTGGGAAATATGCGAACACGACTGCCGACAGGGGGCGGGGTGTCACTGAAACGAACGAACCCATGTTCTTCAGAAAGGCGTTCAATTTCCCACATCTCTGACGTGTCACCCCACACACTGACGGCCAGCCCAAAGCCGCCGCCACCAGAGCCGTGTGCACCAAGGTCGGATGAAAGGGATTTGGAACCTGCATCGATAATGAAATGATGGTCGTTGTGGGCAACAACGGTGGCAATGATGGAAAGCGCGATGTTATCACCCGATGCTATGCCAAGGCGAAGCGCGGTCCGGTCAAGGAAGGCGTAGTTTCCCGGCCGTATCTCCGTTATCCCGGACGGAATAGGCGCGCCGAGGCAAGTCGGTGTCGACCCCACGGATATTGCGGGGACTTCGACGCCCACCTCCTTCAACTGTTCTGCGAGGTGGAGGAGGGCCTGCGCTTCCGCATTGGCAATATTTGCCAGTTCTTCGGCGGACTTGCTGCCATAGGCATGGCCTGCATGGGAAAAAAGGCCTGCGAATGCAAGATAAGGGTGTTGTGCTATCTTTTGAGCCAGCACAACGGCGGCGGGGTCCTGCGGCTTGACGCCGACGCGCCCGAGACCGACATCGACTTTCAGAAAAACGCCAAGCTTTACATCATGTGCTTCTGCGGCAGCCCCAATCGCCTGAATGCCGATCTCGTGAGCGGCGATAAACATAAGCTCGGTATCTCGAATCTGCGCACTGCGTATCAGGCGACCGATCGAATCCGGTCTCACGATGGGATAAGCGAGGGTTACGGAGGGAATGCCGCCCTCGACAAAGACCAGCGCTTCATCCGGCTTGGAAGCAGTGACGCCAATTGCGCCAAGCTGAAGCTGGCGGTTGGCAATCATGAGGCTCTTGTGGGTCTTGATGTGAGGCCGCAGCCGCACCCCGGCTTTGTCCGCCTTTTGCTGCATCTCCTTCAGGTTGCGTATCAGCCGGTCTTCGTCGATTTCCACGTAAGGTGTCTGAATGTCGACGGGATAAGGACGGTTGAATGTTTCAATTGCCACTGCTGGTTCAGTCAAAGTTATCTCCGGCAATCTGACTGCAAGCCCCGTGCCTGCCAGTTTGTTCCACTGTACCCGAAAGTCATGGAACCAGATTTGCACAGCCGGAGAGGCAATCAAATTATTTTCTTATAAGAAAATAATTTCCCTAAGATGCCGATGAGATTCAAGCCTTATCGAAGACGTCAATCCGCTTTGAATTTGATGGTTTGCGTATTGACCAGCGTAGAAACCAGTTCCGTTTCCGGCGTTGAACAGACACACAGGATCTGGGCGGGCTCTTCGCTCACGCTTAGATAACCGTGTCCAGTCATCGCATCAAAATAGGCGGAATCGCCTTTCTTGAGACGAAGAGGTGCATAAATTTCTGAGTGGAGTTCCAGTTCACCCTCAAGCACATAGATGAATTCCTCGCCCTTGTGCCGGATGAGCGGCCCAAATTCCTCAAGTGTTCGAGCGTGCGCCACAGCGAGGATCGGGACCATCGCCTTCTTGTAGATCTCCGTGCAAATATAGAGATAGTCGTAGTTCTGCGTGATGATCGAACGGCCGTCGCCGGACTTTGTGAATGTACGCCGGCCCATCACATTTGAAAGTTCATCCGGGGTGGCCACAGCGCCAAAAAGCTCTGCAATATCGACACCAATGCCCTGAGCAAGCTGGATAAGCCGGTCATATGTAAGCTGCATCTGGTTGTTCTCAACCTTCGAAAGGGTCGATACTGCAAGCCCGGTCATCGCGCTTACTTCAGCCAGGGTCCAATGGTTGCGGCTTCGGATGTCTCTCAGGATGTCGCCGAGGCTGGATTTCGCATCATTCATCCGAAGTTTTCCATTCGCTTGATCTCAAATTCGAGTGGCATCCCGATCAACTCTGTTTTCAAGAGGTATATCGCGTCACTGACATGAGCGCGTAATTTACATCTCGCCGTAAAGCAACATGATGCCCTACTGAGCCAGCGGATCCGCAACTCTCGGCCAGTATGGTTTTTCCAGTTTTGTGAAAGGCAAATCTTCGAAACGTGGTTGTAGCGCACCGGGAGCGCCAACATAGAGTATCTCGCCCGCAATAGGTTCGAAACCAGCCCGGAAATGGTTGCTCGATTTCACCACGACAATCTTCTTTTTCGAGGGATCAAGTCCGAGCCCTGTCATGCATTCGGGGTGAAATGTCTGCGTGCGGATGGTATTCAACACGATATCGATACTCCCCGCGCTGACCCAGACGGCCTCGCCGATGCCCAGCGGCGTGGGGCCAAACCGTTGCGTAATGTCCGAAGCAATCCGCCGGACCGTGACCGTGAGATCCAGCGGCGCACCCGACACTTCGCCGACCTTGCCCCCAATCCTCAACGCGAGAGAGGCGCCTTCTCCCGCTTCCCGGCACATCCGCACGGCGATCGGGTCCCAGTAAAGACAAGAGGCGACGTCTTCAATTCCGCGTTCAATAATGCGCCGCAGAATAAAAGTGGAATCGCCCGGGGCGCCCCCGCCAGCATTGTCTGAAACATCGGCCAAGACAACGGGACCATTTTTCGCTTCCAATGCACGGTCCAGCGCCTCATCGACGGACAAGTATGCGCCACGCATTTGCTCCCGTGCACTGTATATCTCTCGACCGAAGCTTTCGGCGATGTGAGCAGCCTTCTGCCGATCCTGGTCGGTGACAACGAGCATCTTCGCGCCCACATCCGCAACGTCACCCCATGGAAAACCATGGCCGAAGGAGACAGCCAGTACGCCGTCGTTCCCTTCCATCGCCTTCATCCGGTCCACAACTCCGCGCAACGGTTGCCGGTGCGGATGAAAGATGCTGATGAGGCGGCAGTCATAGACCGCCATGACAGGTTCGATTTCACCCGTGAGCGTTCGTTCCAGTATCGCAAAGAGCTGACGGGCTACGATCTCAATATCGGTGTGTGGATATTCCTTGTAAGTTACGATCATCGTTGCATTGTCGATCATGCGCTCAGTAATATGACAATGCAGATCCAGCTCGACAGCTATCGGAACATGAGCGCCCACAAGGCCACGTATATGGGAGATGAGGTCTCCTTCGACGTCATCATAACCGTCCGCAACGCAGGCACCATGAAGCGCAAGCATGACTGCGTCCACCGGCATTGCCGCCTGAAGATCATCAAGAATTGTTTTGCGGAAATGTTCGTAAACGGCGCGGGTGGTTCTGCCGCCAGGCTCGGCCACTGCGCAAAGACTTTCGACGACACTCCAACCTTTCCTTTCTGCGGCATCCCGCCAGACAGACAATTGCGATGAGCAGCAATTGAGTGGCTTCGAAGTGGCATCTCCATAAGCAATCAGGTTTTCAGTGAAAGCTTGGAAACCTGTCTGCATTGGCGAAAAAGTGTTCGTTTCGGTATCCAGACCGGCGATGAAGATTTTCATTATCGTCTCTTATTGTGCGTTCAAATTTTCCGATAATAAACATCGTCATTTCGCCCGGTCAACACAGCATGACCATCCTGGACATCCGTTGCAACAATTCATCCGGCTTGAAGCGCGCCCCAACTCTGGGCGCAGCTATGCCGCGAGCACCGAGAAATGCCAAGGACATCGACGGTAGCGCGAAGCGTCTTTCCTGCCGAAATGGAAAAGAATTCAGTCGCGTCGTAATAGAGAAATATTGCTCGCGAGCGCAGGGAACGTGGGCTTAAGCTAGGCGGCTCAGGCGAACGCATAGTGTCCCACAATGGCGATCATGGGCCTTCAGATTGTCTGACCGCATTCAGATACTGACTTGGGACGGAGCAAGGGCATCACGATAGCATCGGCCAGCTTGGCCTGATGATCTCTGCCAAGCTTCAGCGAGTGTAAGAACAGGATTGATCATAGTCAGCGTCAAGACCGCCAAAATGCTTTACAATCGGTCCTTCTGTCCTTGGGGAGACTTTGGAGATGCGGTTTTCAGGGAAAGATCGATCGAAGACAATCCTTCTGGTCTTTGCCGTCTGCGGACTTGTGCTCGGGCTGGGCTTTTACTTTTCGGGTTACTCCTACGGTGCACGGCTGATCTGGGCTATCGCCACCCTGCCTGTACTGGCGACTTTGCTCGCCGAAATTCTCAGGAGTTTATGGCGAGGGGAGTTCGGGCTGGATATCGTCGCGGCGATGTCCATGTCGGCCGCTCTGGCATTTGGGGAAATGCTGGCGGCCTCGATTGTCGCGCTCATGTATACCGGCGGAGCTTTCCTTGAGAGCTTTGCCGAAGGGCGGGCACGCCGTGAGATGCATGCCTTGCTGTCCCGCGCGCCCCGAACCACAATGCGTTATATTGATGATCGTCTCGAGGATGTTGCCGTTGACACGGTTCGTCCGGGCGACCGGCTCCTGATCCGTCAGGGAGATGTTATCCCCGTCGACGGGCGTATCGCTTCCAACAGGGCCTTCGTAAACACCTCGGCACTGACGGGAGAAGCACTTCCGATCTCGCTAGCCCAGGGGGCCGATGTGCTGAGCGGATCGGTCAATGCCGGCGATGCCTTCGATATCGTTGCCAGACACGAAGCGAAGGACAGCACCTATGCGGGCATCGTGCGCCTCGTGGAAGAGGCACAGGCTTCCAAAGCCCCGATGTCGAGACTGGCGGATCAGTGGTCTATCGGTTTTCTGATCGTAACCATCGTAATCGCCTTCGCAGCGTGGTGGTTCACGGGCGATCCGATAAGGTCGGTCGCCGTTCTCGTCGTTGCCACCCCATGCCCGCTCATTCTGGCGGTGCCCGTCGCGCTTGTTGCCGGGCTATCGCGTTCCGCTCATTTCGGGGTGCTGGTGAAGGGTGCTGGTCCGCTGGAGAATATGGCTCGCATCGTTACGCTGGTGCTGGACAAGACCGGAACGCTGACTGATGGCCGTCCGCAAATCACCTCGATCCACCTTGAGCCGGGATTCGGTGAAGACGAGATATTGCGGCTCGCTGCTTCCCTTGACCAGGTGTCGAAACACCCGATGGCACAGGCGCTTGTACTGGCCGCTCAGGAACGCGGTATAGATCTTGTATTGCCGACCGACGTTAGCGAACTGGCGGGGGACGGCGTGGCTGGCCGGGTCGATGGCAGAAGTGTCATCGTCGGCGGGCACAGCTTCGTTGCAAGACAAGCCGGCGCAAAGCTGGTCGAAATTCCCGGCACTGAAGCGGGAGCAGCGCTGGTGGCAGTCGCAATAGACGGCGCTGTTGCGGGCTATATAGTCATGGCCGACCCTTTGCGCGGCGATGTGGCCTCTACGCTAAAAGGTTTACGCAAGGATGGTGTGAGGCGCATTGTGCTGGCGACGGGCGATCGCGCTGCGGTGGCCAGACGCGTCACCAAGGGTTTGGGGCTCGATGCCATCTACTGCGAACTTTCACCCGATCAAAAGGTGCTGACCGTTCTCAGCGAGCGCAAGTATGGCCCCGTGATGATGGTCGGCGACGGCGTGAACGACGCACCTGCGCTCGCCGCGGCGGATGTCGGCGTTGCGATGGGTGCAAGGGGAGCGGCTGCCTCTGCCGAAGCCGCCGACATCGTTCTTCTCGTCGACAGAATAGGCAGGCTGCGGACCGGCATAGAGATCGCGAAGCGATCAAGGCGCATCGCCGTCGAAAGCGTTGTGGCAGGCATCGGCCTTTCAGTGATCGCCATGATTGCAGCAGCGTTCGGCTATCTGTCACCCGTTCAGGGTGCGTTGCTACAGGAGGTGATCGATGTCGCTGTCATTCTCAATGCGCTTCGAGCACTGAAAATCTCGCCAGCCATCGGCTGAAGAGCGTTGGAAACCGGATCGATGCGAAACGAAGTTCGATATTCTTTCCATACATGCCCTCGGTTCCGGCCGCGAATAATTCCACAAGAGGAAGCATCAGGCCGATACGGCCTGATGCATGTGGTTTCAACAATGATAAGGAAGCTTCACTCGAAATCTGCCGGCAGCACATCAGCCGGAATGTTCTGATAACTGACGGGGCGCAGAAAGCGGCGGATGGACATGGTTCCAACGCTGGTTGCGCCGAAATTCGTGCTGGCCGGATAAGGCCCGCCATGCACCATCGAATCGACCACTTCCACACCGGTCGGGAAACCGTTGGCCAGAACGCGTCCGGCCTTGCGTTCCAGAACCGGCAGAAGCTTGCGGGCTGAAGCGGCATCGTCCTTGTCCATATGCAAGGTTGCCGTCAGCTGGCCTTCAAAACCCTTGGCCAGATGCACCATGTCGTCGACCGACTTGACGCGGACCACAACGCCGAGCGGGCCGAACACTTCCTCGCCGATGGTGTGATCGCCGAGGAAGGCGTCCCCCGTCGTCTCATAGAGATTGGGCGAGGCTTCGCGGCCCTTGCTTTCCGTCGTCAGCACAGGCTTGACGGAGTTGCGGCTGTCGAAATGCGCTTTGCCATCCTGATAAGCCTTGGCAATGCCATCGGTCAGCATGACCTGCGGCGCGACCTTTTCCAAAGCGCTGCGGGTGGATTGCACAAAGCTGTCGGCGTCCGATCCGTCGATAACCACGGCGATGCCCGGATTGGTGCAGAACTGACCGGCACCCATGGTCAAGGACGCGGCCCAGCCTTCGCCCAGCGACGGCGCGCGGGTCTTCATGGCTTCCGGCAGCAGGAACATCGGATTGACCGAGCCAAGCTCGCCGAAGAAAGGAATCGGTTCCGGGCGCTGTGCGCAAAGATTGAACAGAGCGCGGCCACCGCCAAGCGAGCCGGTAAAGCCGACAGCCTTGATCAGCGGATGCGTGACCAGCGCTTCACCGACCTTGCGGTCACCACCCTGAATGAGACTGAACACGCCCTTGGGCATGCCGGTCTTGATGAGGGCGGCATGAATGGCCTCGGCGACGATCTCGCCGGTCCCGGGATGGGCGGAGTGGCCTTTCACGACGACCGGGCAGCCTGCGGCAAGGGCGGCTGCCGTGTCACCGCCGGCGGTAGAGAAAGCGAGGGGAAAATTGGATGCGCCGAAAACGGCAACCGGGCCAATCGGACGCTGCATCAGCCGGATTTCCGGGCGTGGCGCTGGCTTTCGGTCCGGCAGGGCCTCGTCAACGCGGCGATCCAGATAGTCACCCTTGCGGATATGGGTGGCAAAAAGGCGGAGCTGGCCGGTGGTGCGCCCACGCTCGCCTTCAAGTCGGCCCGCCGGCAGGCCGGTTTCCTGCGTGCCGATTTCCGTGATGGCGGCAGCGCGCGCTTCGATTTCGTCGGCGATGGCCTCAAGGAACTGAGCGCGCTCTTCGCGGCTTGTGTAACCATAAGTCCAGAAAGCATCTTCCGCCGCTTCGCAGGCGCGCGCCACAAGAGCAGGCGTGCCGACCGCAAATTCATGCGATGAACCCGTCGCAGGTGTCGAGGCGAATGTCGCCTCCCCCGCCACCCATTCACCGGCGATCAGATGGCATCCGTGCGGCTTGAAAATCATTGTCATTTCCATTTCTGATGAGTTAATGAAACCATAATATGTATTTGAAGATGGCGGTCAATACGTCATACGACTTTCATATGCAGTCTTGTTCTGCATAATCAGAATTGCTACACGATTGAAGCACAACCAAGGAAAGTTTGCGGTGACGAACAAAGACAAGGACACATCCCGTTCAACTGGAAATCTTGTCGCCAAAGTGAGTGAACAGCTGCGGCGATCCATACAGTCGGGCGAAATAACGCCCGGGACGAAGTTGCCGAGCGAAGCACGGCTTACTGAATCCTTTGGCGTCAGTCGCACGGTCATTCGCGAAGCAATCGCAGCCTTGCGGGCCGACCGGCTGGTGGAAGCAAGGCAAGGTGCGGGTGTCTTTGTGCTCGAGCCGCAGCCGCCTGAAACAGTTCCCTTCCAAAACCTTGACTATGAGCGCGTTTCTTCCGTCATAGAACTCCTGGAACTACGCACCGGAGTGGAAGTCGAGGCTGCGGGACTTGCCGCCTTGCGTCGTTCGCCGCAACAGGAAGAAGCCATCATCAATTGTCACAGGCAGGTTCTGGCCTGCCTCGAATCCGGTCAATCCACGAGCGAGGCAGATTTTGCCCTGCATCTTGCCATTGCAGATGCCGCCAACAATCCGCGCTTCCGCGAGTTTCTGGCAATGATCGGCAGTGGCGTCATTCCCCGTGCAGCACTTCAGTCGGGTGCAGACACCAGTCCCGGTGATTATATCGCCCATTTGCATAGGGAACACGCGCAGATCATAGAGGCCATATTCAACGGTGACGAGAACGGTGCGCGTGATGCCATGCGCCGGCATTTGAAGGGCAGCCAGACCCGCTATCGGGCCATTCTGCAGAGAGCGCCATAACTTATAATATAAGTTGTTGACACTTATCATCTGAATCGGGTAGGTCCTATGTGTAGTTTTCCAGAAGGGATCGACACATGGAACCGCAACTAATCAAACAGAAACTGGGCGCTGGCCTGCTCTCGTTTCCGGTCACGCATTTTGATGTGGAAGGGAATTTTGCGCCTGAAAGCTATAAGGCGCATGTCGAATGGCTTTCGGGTTTCGACGCGCCCGTGCTGTTCGCAGCAGGAGGTACGGGTGAGTTTTTCTCCTTGCGACCCGACGAAATTCCGGCAATCGTCTCAGCCGCCAAAGAGGCTGCGGGCGGCAGCAATACGGCCATCGTTTCTGGTTGCGGCTATGGCACCGAGGTAGCCATCGAGATTGCGAAATCAGCAGAAAAAGCCGGTGCCGACGGAATCCTGCTTCTGCCCCATTATCTGATCGATGCCCCGCAGGAAGGGCTCTATGAGCATGTCAAGCGCGTCTGTCAGTCAATCGGTATCGGCGTCATGGTCTATAACCGTGACAATTCGGTTCTTCAGGCTGACACGCTGGCCCGCCTTTGCGATGCCTGCCCTAACCTCGTCGGTTTCAAGGATGGCGTCGGCGACATCGGTCTGGTTCGCCAGATTACCGCAAAGATGGGCGACCGGCTGACCTATCTCGGCGGCATGCCAACGGCGGAACTCTTCGCCGAAGCTTATCTTGGCGCGGGCTTCACCACGTATTCCTCGGCGGTTTTCAACTTTGTTCCGGGCCTGGCGGTGGAATTCTACAAGGCATTGCGAGCAGGCGAACGCGCAAGCTGCGAGCGCATCCTCAATGAGTTCTTCTACCCGTTTATGGCGATCCGCAGCCGTCGTAAGGGCTATGCTGTTGCCGCAGTCAAAGCCGGCGTTCGCCTGCAGGGCTTTGCTGCCGGTCCGGTTCGTGCCCCTCTTTCCGATCTGACCAGGGAAGAAGAAGGCATGCTTGAAGCTCTGATCGGCAATCATGCCCGCAAGCAGGCCGCCTGAAACCTTGACTTGAAGACAGAAGCCGCAGCTCTTGGCTGCGGCTTTTTTGATGCCTCACATCAGGGAAGCGACCATTTCCCTGAGACGCGTGCAGGCTTTGACCAGTTCTTCTTCCGAAGCCGCAATCGACAGGCGGATGAAGCCCGGGGCTCCAAAGGCAATACCGGGCACACTGGAAACGCCAAATTCCTCAAGCAGATATTTCGCTACGTCCGTATCGGTTTGAAGAACATTGCCCGCACCGGTTTTGCGGCCGAAAAGCTTTTCGACGCCGATGAAAGCATAAAAGGCGCCGTCGGGCTTGAGGAAATCGATATCCGTAATTTGCGCCAGATGGCCGGCCACCAGATCGGCGCGGCGGCTGAAGATTTCTGCGGCCTGCGCAACAAAGGCCTGATCACCGTCAAGGGCTGCCTGTGCCGCCGCCTGCGCGATAGAGCATACGGAGGTCACGCTTTGCGATTGCATCTTGTTGATCGCGGCAACAAGTGCTTTGGGTCCTGCGGCATAGCCGACGCGCCAGCCCGTCATGGCATAGGTTTTGGAGACACCGTTGACAATGAGAGTGCGTTCGCGAAGCTGCGGACATGCGGTCCCGAAAGAGATGAAAGGCACCTCGCTTAACAGGACATGCTCATAGATTTCATCGGAGAGAATGAGAATGCGCTCGTGCTTTTCGAGAATATGGGCCAGTTGCGCATATTCATCTTCGCTATAAATGGCGCCTGTCGGATTGGATGGGGAATTGAGCATCAGCCAGCGGGATTTGGGCGTGATTGCCGCTGCAAGCCGGCTCGCGGTCAGTTTGAAACCAGTTTCCGGTCCGCAAGGCACGAAGACCGGCTTGCCGCCATGCAACGCGACAATATCAGCATAGGATACCCAGCATGGCGTGGGGATGATCACTTCATCCCCTTCTTCCAGCGTTGCCAGAAACGTGTCGAACAATATCTGCTTGGCACCGTTGGCCACGGTCAGTTCATCGATGCTGAATTCAAGCTGGTTGTCGCGACTGAACTTGACAATGATGGCCTTGCGAAGCGATTCCGTGCCAGCGGCCGCACCATAACGCACGCCGCCGGCTTTCACCGCCGCATGGGCGGCATCCAGAACGTGGGTGGGCGGTTCAAAATCAGGTTCCCCTAGAGAAAGATCCACAATGTCCCGGCCCTCGGCGCGCAGTTTCCTGGCGGCCATGGAGACGGCCATGCTGGGAGACGCCTTGATGCCCGATGATCGGCGATTTTCATACTGCATGGGAATACTCTTTTATTGGTCAGATGAAAGAAGCCGCCCTCATGGGGCGGCTTCCGATGACGTTCAGGACTATCCATTCACCACATAATCAAAATCCCGGTCGCGTTTGACGGCTTCCGCATCACGCTTGTCGTGGGAGCCATAACCGCCACCTCCGGGCAGTTGAAGGATGAGCGTGCGACCGGCAGGTACATGCTGGCGTCCCTTGGCGTTCAACACCGTGCCATCGTCGAGAAGGACCGCCCCGGCGGCTCCGTTCTCTCCCCCTTCGCGGCCGCGCGGTGGGTGCTTGATGCGGTCGAACATTGCGTTGAAGTAAATCTCGTGTCCTTCGGTTGGAGCGATTTCCACCACCTGACCAAGGCCACCGCGGAACTGACCGGCACCACCCGAACCATCGCGCAGTTCCTTGCGCCAGAAAATGACCGGCCCGACATGCTCGGTTGCTTCAATCGACATCGAATGCACGCCGCTTGGAAAGGCCGTGGCGTTCAACCCGTCCAGATGCGACCGCGCGCCGGTGCCCCCGCTGTTGAACAACAGCACTTCCGCACGGTGGCCTCCGTCCCTCGGCGCATCCTTGCCGGTGAGCGGGCGTGCGCTGACATGCAGGTTCCAAAGCGCGCCGGAACCTTCGGCGGGCACTTTTCCCGGCAGCATCTTGTGGACGGCACCGAGCACTGCATCGGGCACCAGATGGCCCAACACGTGGCGCACTGAAACGGGAGCCGGACGCTGCGCATTCAGGATGCAGTCTTTCGGCGCAGTCACCTTGAACGGCAGCAATGAGGCATGGTTGTTGGGAATTTCCGGGGCGAGCGAGCATTTCAGGCCATAGCAGGCATAGGCGGCAGAATAGATCAACGGACAGTTGATGCCCTTGGGGCTCGGTGCCGATGTACCGGCGAAATCCGCAAGGATATGATCGGCATGCACGTCTATCCGCACGGCAATGTCGATTGGATCGCCGTAACCGTCCACGCGCATCACGTTGGAGTAGGTGCCGTGCGGCAGGCTGGCCAGGCGTTCAAGCGTCGCATCATAGCTGCGCTTGAAGATGAAATCGGCCAGGCCTTCCAGATCATCGAGCTGGAATTCATCCATCATGTCCATCAGGCGGCGATGACCGATTTCATTGCAGGCTGCGAGCGAATAGACGTCGCCGACGACCTGATGGCTTTCGCGCACATTGTTTCGCAGTATATTGACGAGGTCCTTGTTGACCACACCGCGCTCGGCAAATTTCATGATCGGCACGAAAATGCCTTCTTCATAAACTTCGTTCGCATCCGGGCCGAAGCCGCGTCCGCCAACATCGACCACATGGGCCGTACAGGCAAAGAAGCCAGTCAACTCACCCTTGCGGAAGCTCGGCGACACGACCGTGAAGTCATGCAGGTGGCCCGTGCCTTTCCATGGGTCGTTGGTGATATAGACATCGCCCTCGTAGATGTTTTCGCGACCTATGTCGTTGATGAAGTGGCCGACCGCTTCCGCCATGGCATTGACGTGGCCGGGCGTACCGGTCACAGCCTGCGCGATCATGAGGCCTGCGCGGTTGAAGACACCTGCAGAAAGGTCGCCGGATTCACGCACGCTGGTGCTGAAGGCGGTACGGATCAGAGTGACGGCCTGTTCCTCGACAACGGAAATCAGGCGGTTCCACATGATCTGCATATGAACATCGGAAATGGGTTTCTTTGTCATGTGAGACGGCTCCTTGGAGCATTTCCAGCAAAAGCGTGAAACGGTTTTGCGTTGGATAATGCGATAAAACAAATAGTTAGAGCGGTTCCGGGGATTCTGTCAGAACAGGAACCGCTCTAGGCAGCCTTGGCGCGTAGCAGCAGGCATCCATCGGCCTGCATGATCGCTTCGCGGCTGGAGGTCACAACGGTCGAGGTTTCGCGTTCCGTGATGATGGCGGGACCGGCAATCCACTCGCCCGGCTTCATGGCTTCGCGCTCGACGATCGAAGCTTCCAGGAAGCGTTCTTCGAGAACGTCGAACACCTGACGCGTGGCGGATATGGCGGCCTGCTCCTGTTTCTGGACCGGCTTTGCGGGGGTCGGGGCAGCGGCGTCTGCGCTTGCGCGCAAGGACCAGCTGACGATCTCGACATCGAGATCATCGATCACGCGGCCGAAGAACCGCTCGTAGCATTCGTCAAAAAGCGTGCGGAACAGCACCGCGTCCGCATCGCTGTAATCGCGGACTTCAATCGTAACCGGCACTTCCCAGCCTTGTCCGGCATAGCGCATGTAAGCGGTGCATTCGAGCGTCGGGTCTGCGTCAGGCGCGCCTGATCGAACGAAGGAGGTTGCTTCCTCCACCAGTTCCTTGATGACCGCATTGATGGCTTTGCCTTCAAAGCGGCTCAGGCGGCTGTATGCACTGCGTACCGATTCAAAGCCGAAGGGCGCACGCAGGAAACCGATGGCCGAACCAACACCGGCTCCGGGGGGAATGAGAAGATCGGTCACGCCGAGTTTTTCACACAGGCGCGCTGCGTGAACTGGAGCGGCACCGCCGAAGGCGATCATGGTGAATTCCGACAGTTCCTTGCCGTTTTCAACCGCATGCATGCGTGCGGCATTGCTCATGTTTTCATCTACCACTTCGCTCAGACCATAGGCGGAAGTGGCAATGTCGGAACCAAGCTTGGAGCCGATATCGGCATCCATGGCTTTTTCCGACGCAGAGCGTGAGAGTTGCATCGTGCCGCCCGCAAATGTATCGGGGTCGAGGCGGCCCAGAATGACATCGGCGTCGGTAACGGTTGGATGGGTGCCGCCGCGATCATAGCAGGCAGGGCCGGGTTCCGATCCCGCGCTGTGCGGTCCGACGCGGATCTGGCGCATGGAATCGACGGTTGCAATCGAGCCGCCGCCCGCACCGATCTCCACCATTTCGATCACTGGAATGGAGATCGGCATGCCGCTTCCCTTCTTGAAGCGATAGGTACGCGCCACTTCAAAGGTTTTGGAGGTTTTGGGCATCTGCTGCTCGATGAGGCAGATTTTTGCGGTCGTGCCGCCCATATCATAGGAGACGACCTGATCGAGCTTGTGATTGGCGGCAATGTGGGCCGCGAAGATCGCGCCACCGGCGGGGCCGGATTCGAGCAGGCGAACAGGAAATTCGATGGCGCTTTCAATGCTGATGATACCGCCGCCCGAATGAATCATGAAGACAGGCGCAACAAGGCCCTCTTCGCGAAGACGTCCGACAAGCCGGTTGAGGTAAGATGCCATCAGCGGCTTGACGTAGGCATTGGCGCAGACAGTGTTGAAACGCTGGAATTCGCGCATCTGCGGCGAGACTTCGGAGGAAATCGATACGGAAAGACCGGGCTTTCTGGCGAGAAGACGCTCGCGGAAACGGCGCTCATGCTCACCATTGAGATAGGAATGGATGAAACCGACGGCCACACTTTCGTAGCCTTCCGCGATGATGCGGTCGCAAAGCGCATCGACTTCCTTTTCATCGAGCGGCTTCAAAACCTCGCCACGGGCGCCGATGCGTTCGTTAACAACCAGCCGGTCGTTACGCGCAACAAGCGGCGCGGGCAGCACGATATCGAGATCATATTGCTCGAAACGGCTTTCCGTGCGCATTTCAATCACATCGCGAAAGCCCCTGGTTGTCACGAGTGCGGTTTTCGCACCGCGTCGCTCAATCAGTGCATTGGTGGCAAGCGTCGTTCCGTGAATGACAGTGTCGATCTGATCAAGCTTCACTCCAGCATTTTCAGCCACTTCCCGAATGCCTTTGATGATGGCATTTTCGGGAAATGCATAATCCGTCAGCACCTTGGTTGAATGGAGGGTGGAACCCACTTCCATTGCCACGTCGGTGAAGGTTCCGCCGATATCGACACCCACCCTGATCAGTTTGCCATCTATCGTCATTTTCTGCTTAACTCCCAGAAAGATATCCCGGAAAGGGACGAGTACGTTGCGTGCTGTCACGGCTTGGTTCAGGCACGTGTTTACCGGTTCCCGCAAAAGGCCTTGCGGGTTCATGTCATTGGATACTGGAGACTTTGGATGTTCCGGTGCGTTTCACCCGCACCGGGGAACCTTATGTGCTGGCGTTATTGCTTGCCGATGAAATCCACCCCTTCAAGCGTGGTTGGCAGCTTCGGACGGTCGACGCCGATCCACTTCTTATAAAGCGTATCCAGCGAACCATCTGCATTGTGGCGCGTCACGAAATCATTGAGAAAATCGAGCATGGCCTGATCGCCCTTGCGCACTGCCATGGCCTGGATATTGTCCGCTGCCTTGTATTTGCGAACATATTTGTCACCATTACCTGTGCTCTCGATCACAAGGCCGTAGGTGAGACTTCCGAGGATCGCATCAACCTGGCCCGACAGAAGCGCCTGCACGGTGGCGGCGTCGTCGTCAAAGCCCTTGATTTTTGTTCCCGCAGGGGCTGCCTTCTTGAGGATCGGCTCGAAAGCGCTGCCGCGATTGACGCCGATCGTGTATTTGGCGAGATCCTCGTTGCTGTTGATTTCGGCGTCCTTCTTCCCCCAGACCGTGATGTCATTGGCCGAATAGGGAAGCACGAACTGGATAACCTTTGCGCGCTCGGGCGTGATCGTCATCGAGGGCACCAGAAAATCGACCATGCCGTTGGTCAGCAGCGGAATGCGGTTCTGTCCTGTCACGCGCTCGAACTTGACCTCCACTCCCAGTTCCTCGGCAATAAGATTGGCCACATCGATGTCAAAGCCACCATTCTTGCCGTTCTCATCGATGAAGCCCCATGGAAACTGATCCATCTGCACGCCGATGACGGCCACGCCCTTGGCCTTGATTTCCTCCGGGCTTGCCGCTTCAGCCACACCAATGGACAAGGCCGATGCGACGAGGCTGGTTGCAAGGCTGAGTGCGATCGCGGAACTCTTGAAAACTGCGTTGATCATGTTCTTACCTCTGGTTTGTTTTATCGTTGACTAGCGTGTGGCGTTCAGCCGCTTTTCGATCCGGGCGCTGTAGTAAGTGAGTGGCACACAGATGATGAAATAGATGAGCCCCACGGTGCCGTAGACCTTCATCGGCTCAAAAGTGATGTTGGCCATCAACTGTCCTGAACGGGTGAGTTCAGTCAGTCCGAGCAGTGCTGCCAGCGCCGTTCCCTTGATCAGATTGACCAGAAAGCCGATCGTCGCCGGAAGGCCAATGCGAAAGGCTTGCGGCAGCACGACATCCTTCATGCGATGGAAATAACCGATACCGAGCGCACGGGCAGCCTCGTCCTGTCCGGTGGAAACAGCCTGGATGCTGCCGCGCCAGATCTCTCCCAGAAAAGCACTGGCATGCAGCGACAGGCCAATGATCAGCGCCACCCAGATGTCGACGCGGATACCCAGGATGGGCAGGCCGAAATAAACGAAGAACAGCTGGATCAGCAGCGGTGTACCCTGGAAAATCTGGATATAGGTCGCCATCAGATAGCGCAGCCATCTTTTCGCGGATGTGCGTCCCAGTGCTACGACCAGCCCGCCCATCCCCCCGAAAGTGAAGGCAAGGAGGGAGAGAATGACGGTCCATTTAGCGCCGTCGAGAATGAAGAGAAATTCGGAGAAACCAAAACTGCGGATCATCTTGGGACCTCACTTCGACGGGTAGGAAAAATAGGTCCTGCCGATGATTTGCAGAACGATCGAGAAGAATTGCGACAAGGCCAGGTAGATGACGCCGAGCACGAAATAGATTTCAAAGCTGCGGAAGGTTTCCGAATCTATCATCTGTCCGACATAGGTCAGTTCTTCCGCGGAGATCGACGCGACAAGGCTTGAATTGAGCATCATGAGGATGAACTGGCTGCAAAGCGCGGGATATACAGCGCGTATGGCCGGGCGGAAGATGATGAACCGGTAGATGTCGAAGGTATGAAGCCCGAGCGCCTTGCCAGCTTCGATTTGGCCCGCCTTGATCGATTCCACGCCGCCGCGCACGATTTCTGCCGCATATGCCGCGCAATTGAGCGTCATGGCGAGAATGGCCGCCTGTTCAGCGGAAAGGGTCACGCCCAGCGAAGGCATGCCGAAGAAGATGAAGAATAATTGCACCAGAAACGGTGTGTTGCGGATCAGTTCGATATAGCCGAAGGCCGTGAGCGAAATCACCCGCACCGAACTCATCCGCATCAGCATGAAGACGATGCCCAGCGCGAGGCCGAGGACCATGGAAATGGATGAAATCTTCAGCGTCTGGATCGCACCGTTGAGGAGCGCGGGCCAGGCTGCCAGGACCGGTCCCATGTCGAATGTGTATTGCATCAAATTATTCTCCCGCTCGCGGCCGGTTCCCCTTTGTTTTTTAGTGGTTCAGAATCTGGCCTAGAAACGCCTTGGCGCGCTCGTGTCTCGGATTGCCGAAGAATTCGGCTGGCGGCGCGCTTTCGATGATCTCGCCGCGATCCATGAAGATGACGCGATGAGCGACCGCGCGGGCAAAGCCCATCTCATGGGTCACACAGATCATGGTGATACCGTCGTCAGCGAGACTGATCATTGTGTCCAGCACTTCCTTGACCATTTCAGGATCGAGCGCGGAAGTCGGCTCATCGAACAGCATGATCTTCGGACCCATGCAGAGTGCCCGCGCAATGGCGACGCGTTGCTGCTGACCGCCGGAGAGTTGCGCCGGGTATTTTTCGGCCTGCTCGGCGATATGAACGCGCTTCAGGAAATGCATCGCCTTTTCCCGGGCTTCGGGAAGCGAGTTCTTGTGCACGCGGCGCGGCGCCAGCATGCAATTTTCCAGCACTGTCATGTGCGGAAACAAGTTGAACTGCTGGAATACCATGCCGACATCGCGGCGAATATGATCGACATTGGCGCCAGTATGTCCCAGACGGGTGCCATTTACATCGATGATACCGTCCTGGATTTCTTCCAGATAATTGATGCAGCGGATCAGTGTCGACTTGCCCGATCCGGATGGACCGCACAGCACGATATGCTCACCGCGGTCGACCTCCAAATTGATATCCTTGAGAACATGGAGCTGGCCATACCATTTGTTGACCCCATTCATCGTGATGGCTTTGTCAGACATCTCATTCTCGCTTCGTCTATATTTGCAAAAGGAAGTTGGCGCTCAAGGCTGGACTTCAAAGATGGCGTCCACCTCGACGGCAAAACCGCGCGGCAGGGAACCTGCGCCAAGGGCTGTGCGGGCATGATGCCCCTTCTCCCCAAGCACCGCGATCAGAAGATCGGAAGCACCATCGATCACTGCCGGATGATCCTTGAAATCAGGCACGGCGTTCACAAAGCCCCGCAGTTGCAGACAGGCGGAAATGCGATCGAGATCGCCATCGAGGGCGGCCGCCGCCCGCGCCAGCAGATTGAGCGCACAGACGCGCGCTGCCTGGTAAGCCTCCTCGACATTCATGGTGCTGCCAACCAATCCCAGATAGCAGTCAACGCCATCGACACGCGGCACCTGACCAGAGATATACAACGTATGACCACTCAGCCTGTATGGTACATAGGCGCCACTCGGCGCCCCCACTTCAGGCAGGATAAGACCCAGTTCCTTCAGTCTGGCTGAAACCAGTCCCATTCTGTTTCCCCTTATTCTCGCCGGAACGCACATATGACCGGCGGGCGCATACGTCCGTTCAAGACCATTTGAGAGCACGTGTTCTATCACCCGGTCCATGAGGCTGGAGGATTGGGCCCTCGCACTTGGTGCCAACGCGCCGTTCCGACCGACAACCTCAGAGTTTCGTCAAGTGATATTATGACTTGGCCCTTTGTTATGATGATAGGTTTGCTAAAATATTATCACTTGTCAAGATGGATATTTTTGGGAACGACATGATGCGAAGCCAGCGGCGAGATCGCCATTTAACATAATACTTCCAATAATCTAACAGCACTCGACCGTGCCATACGCATATTATCCGTCAAAAAAATCATGGTGAAAATTTGCGCCCCATGACCCTCATCGCCGAAAATTAGTAATACCATTCTGCGAAAGAGAGGTTACACCCAGGGGCACAATTCTGCATATTAACCCGATAAGATAATATCTCTATATGAGTGATATTATCTTGTAATTCTGTTCAGGCCATCGTATCAATGACAGACAACCTGATCGGCCAACTGGAACTGACGGACATTGAAGACGCTTACCGCACGGACGATTGATAATCTTAGGGCCTTCATTCGCGATGGGGATTTTAAAACCGGGGACAAGCTGCCTACGCTGGTGGAGCTTGGCGAGACGCTTGGCGTCAGCCGCACGGTCATCCGTGAAGCCATTGCAGAACTTCGCTCTGATGGCCTGCTGGAAGTGAAGCACGGCGTCGGAGTTTTCATCCGCGATTTCGAAAGGCTGCGTTTTTCAGGCGACGATGTTTCGCCGCTTGAACCTTTGGCAAGGTTGTCGCTGCCCTTCATGGATCTGCTGGAATTGCGCATGGCCTTTGAGGTTCATGCTGCGGGATTGGCCGCGCAGCGGCGCTCCTGGGCGCAGGAGGCCAATATGTGGGAAGCGCTCAAAAAATTCGAGGCGTCCGTGGACGATGAGGCCGCGCTCGATGAGTTGGATTACATCTTTCACCGTTCGATTGCCGAGGCGACCAACAATCAGGCCTTTATCGAGTTTTTCAGCGTCATGAGCCTGAAGATCCTCCCCCAGCCAGCATTTTCTAGCGATCTCAATCCTTCGTTGATTACACCCGACTATATCCGCAATAGCGTGACTGAACATCGTGCAATCTGCGAAGCTATCAGTGCCGGGAATGCGGAGGCCGCTCGCGAGGCGATGCAGGCGCACCTCGCCCGCAGCCACCAGCGCTATCGCGGTTTCAACGGCAGCATAGGCTCCCCTCTCAGCAATGTGACAGAGCTTTGAACCGCCGCAATCTATGCTGCATTTCCTCTATCCGATCATGCGCTCGTTGCATGAAGCCGAACTCCATTGGACACGGCCAGAGGCTTCTACCGCCAAGTTAATGTCCTTGGCGGTAGAAACAGTGCTGAATAAACTTAGAACTTTACGCTAAGCCGGGCCTTGCCCGCGTTTTGATTGAAGCTCGCACCATACTGACCTGTATATTCAAGACCCAGCGTCGTCTGATTGCCGAGATCAATATCAAAGCCAGCCTTGATAATCGCGGTTTCCTTCGCAATTGGCGCACCGGCCACGTCAAATACCGTTCCGGTATCGAATGAGGCTGCTGTCGTCGGAACGGTATCGCCATAGGCGTGCTGCCAGCCAGCCGTACCGCTAAGCCTTGCATTCATGCTGCCGAATACGACTGGGGCAGAAGCCCGAAGACCAATTGTGGTAAACGTGGTTGTCGTCGTTTCTTTTCCAATCCGGAGCGCGGAATTCCCGCCATGTTCATCGAACCGCCCGGTTTGCAGGCGTACCACCGCAACATTTGCAAATGGCTCAATCGCCGTTCCGTTCACATCAAAACGATGCGAGAGTTCGCCGAATGCCTGAAAGGTGTCTGCGCTGTAATCGGCATCAAGACTTTCTGAAAAGCCCGGGAAAGCGACAAGGCGATCAGTTTCGATCTTGTGCCAGCTATAGGCAAGACCTCCCTTGAGCGTGGTCGCGCTCCACTGGGTGCCGCCGTAGATTCCCAGATGATAGTTGTCACTGTGGCCAGACGAGTTGCGATCATTCACATCGAAACTGGTGCGGCTATAGCCCGCGAGAGCGCCCAGCCTCCAATTCTCGACGATTTCCGCGTCATAGCCTGCAACAAAGCCGCCGGTTGATTGCTTCAGCTTGCCAGCATTTCCATCCGCCCCGGTTTCACTCCATTGGCCAAGTGCCTGCCCCCAGATTGCGGCGCGCGGTGCCGAAACCTGCGATGAAACCATGTCTGTTGCGACGGATGATGAGGCAGCACTCTGCCCACTACCGCCAAACGCCGCGTCAACGCGTTCCATGACGGCATTGCGAATGATCGAGCTGTCATTGATGATCGCAGTTCGCGTCGAAGCATGGATTTCCCCCGAAAGCGCGTCGAATGCGCGACGCGCATCCTCTTCACTGTCCTGCATGACAACCGTATCGTAGACCGCATTACCAGCACCAAGACCCTCGACGGCCACGGCCACCGATTTCTGATTGCCTGTCTTTGCCGTAGCAGCGAAGTCGACGTCGTTGCGTGCGATGTTGAGGTAGACTGCGTTGGGATCATAGGCCAGGCCAAGATCGACGAAAGGCATGTTCTGGCTCAAATCGCCAAACGTACCCAGAATGCCGCCTTCAGCACTTAAAATGGTGTAGCTCTTGCCGGGCATATAGGTGCCGGCGGCTTTTTCTATATAGACCTTCGCGCCACCAAGCGTCGCCGTTCCGCTCACATCGATGCGGTCGCTTTTACCGGAAGCATCAATTTCCGCAACGTAAGTGGCTCCCGCATCAAAGGCCAGATTGCCATCGACCTTCAGCGTGCCGATAGAATTGCCCGGTGCGATGATACTGCCAGCGCCGGCATAAAGGCCTCCAACTGAGCCTGCGCCAGCCAGATATGCGCCGTTTTCAACGCTGGCTGTCCCGACAAGGAATGCACCTGAATGGGATGCATCGCCAATGACCAGCCCACCTTCTTTCACAGTCGTGCCGCCTGTATAGGTGTTGGCACCATTCAGGACCAGAACACCAGTGCCGGACTTCGTGAGACTGCCAGTACCATCAATATTGCCGTCGAAACGGGTATTGGCGGACTGGTCTACGGTCAGAGCTGCCGAGCCAAGGCTCAATGTCCCGCCCTCGCCCATCAGCGACGACATGCTCACACTGAAACTGTTGAGATCGAGCTTGCCACCATTCACCGAGAAGGCCGTATTGTCGACGAACGCCCCGTCCACGCCAGCCTGAAGCACTCCGCCTTCCACCAAGGTTCCGCCCGTATAGCTGTTTGCCTGGCCCAGAACGAGCGTACCGGCTCCGCGCTTGAGCAGCGCGCCCTCCCCGGTGGCTTGCTGCAGCAGCGTCACGCGGTTGTCTGCCTCCGCGATGTCGATCCATCCAAGTCCCTCAAGGGACACGATACGATCCAGCGTTTTCATGTCGCTGCCCGTTATACGCAGACCGCCATCAATGAGACGCAGGCGAGCATCGGCATTGCCAAGAGCCGCATCTTCGCTGACGAGGATCGTCCCGCCGTCGGTGACAGCCGTTTCGCCGATAAAGGAATGATCGTCGATGCAATAGTCCTTGATGGCCTGCTGGAAGCGCCCATCCGTGCTGTCGCAGTTCAGCAATGTCTTCTTTTCGTCAAGCGTCAGATCGGTCAGAATCGGTTTGCCATTGGCATCCGAAATCTGGCCCAGATAGAGATCTCTGCGTTGATTGTTTCGGGTTAGAACAAATTCCTTGTTCTTTTCCGCGAAGCCGTAAGCATTGGCGCCCCAAACGAGACGCGTCTTGCTGGTTTCATTTTCCGAGTAAGTCTGGAGCTGCGGGCCAACCCATCGAAAATCATGCGCAACGGGTTCATGGTCGGAGATTGCTTCCGGCTGGCGGCCCGGCCGGGTGACTTTTACGTCCTTGATCACTCCCGTGTAGGGATCATTGGGATCATCCACAATCTCATACCATTTTCCGAATGGCCGCGAGACGAGGAAATGATCAATCTTGGCACGATCCCAGCTCGCCCAGGTATTGGTTGCGTCCTCGCCTGCCGACGGCCATGTGGTGCTGCCATCGTTGAGATCATGCGGCTTGAAGTCTTCGCGGACCGCATCCGTCTGGAGCAGCATGTACTGCTTCTTGAGCACATTCATCGTAACCGGCGTGTTGTTGGCTACCGCATAGGTTTCGTCTTGCAGCCCGACATTCTTCCCGGCCTTGTAGGCGGCGGAAAGAGCGTCGCCCCATTGCTTCCACGACAGGGTGTCGATGTCCTGTCCGACATATGCTTCCTGAATGACCGAACGCATCGTCTGCTGATCGGCGTTGAGAACATATTGCCGCGTCAGATCGCGATAAAAGGTGTTGCCGTCAGATTGCTGCATCAGTCTGATCTGCGCATCGATGTGATGAAGGCCGCGCTCGGAAACATCCCCCGCATTGAAGTCGCCCATGACCATGATCGGCTGGATGGCTCCTTTTGCCCACGTGTTGAGGGCTTTGGCTTCATTCACGCGACCGGTCGATCCATCTGCATAATCGAGATGAACCGTACCGACGAGTGTCTGCGGACGGGAGCCCTGGGCGTCCAGCTGAGTATAGCTGACATAGCGACCTTGCGTATTTCCGCCCAGATTGATCGTGCCGAATTTGCCCGGCAAACGGGAGATGATACCGACATCGCCGACCTGCACATTACCGTAAGTGCCGCGACCCGCGGTTTGAAGGAAATCCGGTATGCGCGTGACATAAGTACTACCGTTGACTTCCTGCATCCCGAGCACGTCGAAATTGGCGGCTGCCATAAAGTCCGCTGTCAATCCCGGGTTCTGTTTGAACTTGTTCCAGATATTGAGCGTCATGACGCGAATGTCATAGCTATCGGCTGCGCGCGCCGGAGCGGCAGCAATTCCTGCGACTGCGACACCGCATAAAAGCTGCGCAGTCAGAGCCAAAAGTTTTCCGTTGCGTTTGGTCGTCCCCGTTACCATCCCTCGGTCCTTTTCCTGGAAGGTGCTTCCATTTCATCAACGTGACAGCCGGATTGATCATCCAACTTCAATCGATGCTGAAATGACAGAGTTCAATGTCACTTTTATTACATTTTACTCCTGTCCGGGATGCGAGGACTCCAAAACATGCGGTCCTTAATAGTAAATGTCATTAATATTACATTTTTATTCGCTAATCGATTCACCCAGATATTGCTATTTTAACCCCACGATTTCCTCGCCTCATTCAACCTGGAAATGAGAGATGGATCAGAGTGATCAGGCGCATAAGGACATAACGACTACCATGAGCGAACTTTCCGGTCCCGGTGGCAAGAAGAAGGAAATCCGGCAGCAGGCATTGTTGCAATGGATTGAAAACAGCCATTATGTTTCTCTTGAAGAGATCGCAGAACGGTTCCATGTCACCACCCAGACGGCGCGGCGCGACATTGCGGACCTGGAACATCGGGGCAAAGTCCGGAAACTGCATGGCGGCGTGTCGCAACTGACGCCGCTCGATCCCGTGACCTACCGTCAGCGCAGACATGATCGGGCCGACGAGAAGGTGCGAATTGCCGAAGCTGTCGTCGCGCTCATTCCCGATGGCGCCACCGTTTTCCTCGATACCGGCACAACATGTGAAGCGATTGCCAATGCGCTCGTCAGCAGGGAGCGGCTGCACCTCGTCACGTACAGCTTGCGATCCGCCGCCATCATCAGCGAGAAGACGGATTTCACGCTCGCTGTTCCCGGCGGCTTCGTGCGCCCTATCGATGGGGGAATGTTTCAGGAAGACACACCGGAATTCATTCGGCGTTTCAAATTCGACTATGCAATCATCTCGGTGAGCGGCATCGATGATGACGGCGATCTATGCGATGACGACCATACCGAAGTCGCCGTCGTTTCCGCAGCGCTTGGACAAGCTGCACACAAATTGCTCGCAGTCGACAGCTCAAAGTTCGGCAGGCGCGCCATGGTGAAGCTTGGTTCGGTTCGCGACGTAAGCGCCCTGGTAACGAATGAAACGCCAGCCCCGATTTTGGCCCGCATACTCGAGGAAGCCAATATCCCTGTCATTCTCTCGTGACCAGCGTACCGGTTGGGCACTTAAGCATTGGATGAGTTTTTGGTTCGGCCGACAATCGGGTTGTCGGCCAGCTACGCCTGTGCCGCGCTCACCTTGGTCCGCAGGGCATCGGTCTACACCGGATTAAATCCAGCAAATGCCCGTAAATGACCAAGGTCAGGCAGCCTCACCGCGCCTCAACCAATTTCCAGCCATTGCCGGAGGGATCGCGGAAACTCGCATCGACGCTGCCGAAGCGGCTGATCGGTTCCTGAATGAATTCGACGCCTTTTGCCGCGAATGCCTCATGCGTAGCGTGGCAGTCCTTGACCACCATCACCAGCGGCGGCATCGCGCCCTTCGCGACGACCTCGTCAAGCAATCGCGCGGTCGTCTCATCTACAGTGGGCGGCTGGGGCCGGAACAGCCCAAGCTGGAAGTGAGGCTGGTCCGGGTGCTGCACTGTCAGCCAGCGGTAGTCTCCGTTCTTGACGTCGGTGTGAACGGCAAACCCAAGTTTTCCTACATAGAAATCAATGGCCTCATCCTGGTCACGCACGTAAATGCCCGCCACCCCTACTCCCTGGTCCATCACTGCTCTCTCCATGACTGCTCTCCTGTTGTCATGGGTTCTGTGTATCAGCCTTATCTTGGCGCCGCTTCTCCGAAACTGCTATTGTGAGGTCCGGGCGATACGCTGCACTGACAAAGCAATGTGGCACGTGCTCCAGCCTGTGCGAACCCGCCCGCTCGCGGGCACGAAGGTCGGAGGGGTTTTCGCCCGTGATATCGCGGAAAACGCGCCCGAACGTTCCGAGGCTTGCCCAACCTGTGATAAACGCGATTTCGATCACCGGTTTGTCGGTGTCACGCAGTAATGCCTTCGCGCGCTCGATGCGCCGCGAGAGGAGATAGCGGTGCGGCGGCACGCCAAATGCGATCTTGAACGCGCGGGCGAAATGAGCCTCCGAGACACCGCTCACCTGCGCCAGCCGGCGCACCGGCCAGGGCTCATGCGAGGCGGCATCCAGCCTGTCTTTGGCCCTGAGCAGGCGGCGCAACAGGGCTGGGTCTTGTCGCGGCCTGTTATTGCTCATCATTCCAGGATTTGCCGGATAGGCTGACGTTGAATATCGATGTCATGGCCGTTTCGAAGTTGTTTGCGTTGTCTGCTGCCAAAGAACGCCAGAATTCCTCTTCAACGGAGACTTGTCTATCGCAAATTATCAAAACCGGCCGATCTATATCCGGATAATATCGTCTACTCCAGTGGGCGTCATTCAAAAACAGGAATGGCAGCAATCAGCCGCCAACTCCCGGTTCCATGAGAAGCGCCCGCTGCTGCCGGGTGATGCGCAGCTGCCGTTGCTGGGGGTCGCTGCGCATCGTGATCGCTATTTCGCGCCAAACTGTTCGATCAGTTCTTCCAGACCGACATGGCCCTGAAAGGCTCCGTTGCCCGGCAAGGCCTCGCCCCTTTCCAGCGCCATTGCATGGATGACAGCGGGATCGGCTTCGATACGGCTTCTCACGGCGGCAAGCTTCGGCCAGCGTGCGGCGTCTGCCACCTGGTGAAAGTCCAGCCAGCGGGCAACCCCAACCAGCAGGGCGTCCGCCAGCGTCGGACGGTCGGCGACCAGAAAAAGGGTGGCACCGATCATTTCTTCAAGCCGGTCGTGCCGCTCGATGACGCGTTCGCCACCCCATCGGGTCAGCGCCGATTTCATCGCAGGGTCAGGCGACTGCATTTCCATCGCAGCCCAAAGCGGGCCGAACATGCCGGTAAAGCCGGTGTTGATGAACCCCATCAGCTGATGCATCCGGTCGGCTTCGCGCGACAACGGATCGAAGCTGATCCGCCGCTCGGTGTCGCGCGCCTCCAACCAGGCGGCGATAGCCATGTTTTCGGTCACGACCCGCCCCTCATCCGTGACGAAGGCGGGCGTCTCGACCCGGCGGTTGATCCGCTTGTAAGCAGGCTCCCGCATCTCGGTCAGCATGTCGACCCGGCACAGCCTGTAAGGCTTGCCCAGCCATTCCAGAGCTGCGACAAGTCCCATGGAGCTTCCGGCCGGGAAGCCATATATAAGGATCGGTTCCATGTTTGGTGTTCTCCGTGATGTCTTCTGATCACGCTGCGCAGCGAAGCCGGACCATAAAACATCGCTCCGCCAAGTAAATTACGCACCTTTTTGTAACCAGGAGCTGCCGATGAAAGACCTTGTTTCCCGCTGCCCGATCGAAGAAGTCATGCAGGTCCTGAGCGGCCGCTGGCCGACCCTGCTCATTTATTATCTTCAGGAAGGGACAAAACGGTTCAGCGATCTTCGCCGGGATAATCCCACGATCTCGCACAAGATGCTCACACTGGAACTGCGCAAGCTCGAAGAGGCCGGCATTGTCCGGCGCACCGAGTTCGGCGGTTATCCGCTTCGTGTCGAGTACGACCTGACGCCAGCGGGCGAAAGACTGGTGCCGCTCATCGATGCCCTCGGCGACTGGTGGGAAAACACGGACGAGAATAAAGCAAGCGACGTGAATGAAGGTAGCGAAGCAGGCGGAACCCACTCAGTTCAGCACCTTTGAACAATCTGCCTCCGAGCGGAAAAGGATTCCGGCGGTTTCGCTTTGCGAACAGTGTTAGCGAACCGCTCGCGGAATGGTCCGGTTCAAGGACCGCCACCCTGTAAACAATCAGGCTTATCGCACAGTTGTCAGAGTTCTTCAGAGGCTTACCAGCGCATGAAAAAGCACGCCTCGGAGACCTCATATCCCGCTCTATATCCCGCTGAAAATTATCGCCTTTTGAAGCCGTATTAAACCTAAAACCCCCTTAGGTTTTGTTCGAGCGACGATCGCAAGGGGGCTTTCGATAGGGATTGGGAGGCGGCGCTGCGCGCTCAATCTTCGGAGGTCGGCAGGACCTGACTGATACTGTCCAAGCTAGCCTGATTTGGTTAAGAAATCCACCCCCTGAAAGCACGAAGCGGGACAAGCAGTAAGGGTGAAACCACTCGCTCCCCTCTTCCGGAGAACAGCGCGTGGCCCCAGCGGCAGAACTTCATAGAAGTGAACCCGGCTCAAAACCGGTGCATGCTGAACGCCCCCTTCACCTTCCGCGCAACGCAGCCTCACCGTCTGGATTGATCGGAGGAACTGCACAGGGGTTATTATTCAATATTGGATTTCAGTCCTTCGTTTCCCGACGCTGGCCGCAGCAGCCCGGACCAATATCGGTTACCGCTATTCGCGGCCCAGTTAACAAGCGGACCACCGCAGACCGTCTTGAACGATCGTATCTACGACGGAGAATGAAGGTGGTGCCGACCAGTGGAGACGCCACGGCCTCCCCTCGGCCTCAGACGACCTTAACACGCGTCTTTTGACACGCCGAAATGGGCAGTTCCCCGCGCCGCTTTGTATCATTTCGGCTTCGCAATGATCACGGCGCCGGAACTTAGCAGAGAATCGGCCGAACAAGCTTTGTCCCCTATAAAGCGATGTCGCTCCGGTGTGGAAACAGGACTCTTCTCGATTGAAATTCCAGGCTGGTTCAGGGTTCCGGTTTATAGACCGCCGTCTAAAACCGATAAAAGATCATAAAAACAAAAGGATAGCAGAACCGGCAGCGAATCGATAAAATTTCGCTTAATTTTAATACCGGCGCTAACTCTTTGTTAATTCGGCTGCCCCTTGCGATAGAATAAGAATCGGACATAATGACGGTATTTAGGCGGTATCAGTTCCAATGCCGTCACTAGGGACACCAAGCAAATGAATATCGCAAATCCGGCAGCAGCCTTGTCGTTTGACGACATGATATTATCGCAAGGGCGCGAGATTTCTCGCAAGCTCAATCTGCTGCGTCACGAAAACTTTCCGCCGGATGCGCGCAAGAACATGCTGCGCCAGTTTTCGATGGCCGAGGCTGCCTATTTCCTCGGTGTCTCTCCCAGCAATCTCAAGAAATTACATCTTGAAGGCAAGGGTGTCGAGCCGACCATTCTAACAGGTGGCCGCCGCGCCTATAGTGGCGAGCAGATTCAGGAACTGCGCCAGTGGCTCGACCAGAACGGCCGCGCCGAAGTGAAGCGCTACGTTCCGCATCGTCGCGGCAATGAAAAGCTTCAGGTCATCGGCGTCGTCAACTTCAAGGGCGGTTCCGGGAAGACGACGACGGCTGCGCATCTGGCGCAGCATATGGCGCTGACCGGCCATCGCGTGCTGGCCATCGATCTCGATCCGCAGGCTTCGCTTTCCGCCCTGCACGGCATCCAGCCGGAACTCGACGAGTTTCCGTCGCTTTATGAAGCCATTCGTTACGATTCCGAAAGGAAACCCATCCGTGAGGTTATCCGGCGGACGAACTTCCCCGGCCTCGACATCATTCCCGCCATGCTCGAGCTGCAGGAATATGAATATGACACGCCGCTCGCCATGCAGAATGGCGGCGAGGGCAAGACATTCTGGAACCGCATCGCGCAAGCTCTCGCCGATGTCGACAGCGATTATGACGTCGTGGTCATCGATTGCCCTCCCCAACTTGGCTATCTGACGCTGACGGCGCTTTCCGCAGCGACTTCGGTGCTGATTACCGTTCATCCGCAAATGCTCGACCTGATGTCCATGTCGCAGTTCCTGCTGATGCTCGGCGATATTCTCAAGACGGTCCGTCAGGCCGGCGGCGCGGTGCAGCTCGACTGGTTCCGCTATCTGATCACCCGTTACGAACCGACCGACGTGCCGCAGGCGCAGATGGTCGGCTTCATGCAAAGCATGCTCGCTTCGCATATGCTCAAGCACCAGATGTTGAAATCGACGGCTATCTCCGATGCCGGTCTTACCAAGCAGACGCTTTACGAGGTTGAGCGTTCATCGATGAATCGCGGTACCTATGATCGCGCCATGGAAGCCATGGAAGCGGTCAATTCGGAAATTCGCGGCCTCGTTCATGAGGCATGGGGGCGTTAGACTGCCGTCTAAAGCGGCGAATATTGAATAAAATCAGGTCTCTGACCGGTTTGAGGATACAGGAATGGCACGAAAGAACATATTTGAAAGCGTTATGCGGGACCAACCGGCGGCTGAACAGGCCTCTCAGCCGGTCGAAAACGTATCGCGCCGGTTCGGTGCCGCCAAATCCCTTTCCGCATCGATTGACGAACTGGCAAAGCAGGCGGCCCAGAAGCTCGATGGCGAAACCATTGTCGAGCTTGATCCCGCACAGCTGGATGTCTCTTTCGTGGCGGATCGCCTGCCTGAAACGGATGACGAGGAATATCGCGAACTTCTGGAAGCCATTCGCGAGCGTGGGCAGGACAGTCCTATCCTCGTGCGTCCGCATCCAGAGACCAGCGGCCGCTATATGATCGTCTTCGGCCACCGCCGTGCGCGGGTTGCCCGGGAACTTGGTATCAAGGTCAAGGCGGTCATCAAGCCCCTCGCCGATCTGGAACATATTCTGAGCCAGGGCCAGGAAAACTCCGCCCGCGCCAATCTGAGCTTCATCGAGCGTGTCTTCTTTGCGGCGCGTCTTGAGGCGCTGGGCTTCGAACGTGAAGCCATACAGGCGGCGTTGACGGTAGATTACCAGACCCTGTCGAAGATGCTGACCATTCCGAAGGCCATTCCGGAGCATATTCTCCTGGCCGTGGGTCCGGCCAAGGGTATCGGGCGTGATCGCTGGCTGGAATTGCGCAAGCTGATCGAAATACCGGGCAAGAAGGATGCTGCGGAAGAACTTCTGGCGACTTCGGCCTTTGAAAAGGCGTCGTCTGTCGATCGTTTCGAGCAGCTCTATGGCTATCTGAAAGGCGGAAAGCAGAAGAAACCCGTCACCAAGGCGGCTCTGCGGCCCGGAACCAGCTGGACGGCTTCTGACAAGTCCGTCAGCGCGGTTATCAAACAGAATGGCAAGTCGGCCACATTGGCGCTCAGTGCCGCCAACGGGCCGCGTTTTGCCGAATGGCTTTCTCGCAATCTGGATGAGCTTTATGCGTCGTTCCGCAACGAGGAGAAGTGAGTAGCGTACTGACCAGCGGCTTTGCTGCGGTCTGATTGTGTAAGGCATGTCTTCCCGAAAACCGGAAACGGAAACGGGAACGGGAACGGGAACCGGTTCGGATTAGGACATGCTCAGTTGAATTTGTAAGAGTGTTTGCGTCGAAACTGTTCAGGAAAAGGAACGAGACAGCAAAAGAAAAAGGCCCCCAAACGTCGCCGTGTGGAAGCCCTTCTCATTGGTTTAGCAGCTAGAGAATCGCAAATCCACGAATCACTGTCAAGTGCTATTAGCGTCATTTCGGCGGGTGGATTTCTTTTGCCTTGTGGAAGGTGAAAGAAAATGGAGATTCAATTGGCCTCGACGCCGTTTGGCAGTCGAAGGATGACGCTTGCCTTGCTGGCAAGTCAACAGAACACACGGCAAATTGCGCCTGGAACGGTTGCCGACAAGTGGCAGCTGCATCGCTGGCTGTGTGAGGCAAAGACGCTGTTCGGCCTGAATGATCGCTCTCTGGCGGTTCTTTCGGCGCTCCTGTCATTCTATCCGGAAACGGAACTGAATACGCAGAGCAGCCTGATCGTGTTTCCCTCCAACAAGCAACTGGCATTGCGCGCCCATGGCATGGCGGATGCGACCTTGCGACGTCATCTGGCTGCGCTGGTCGATGCCGGTTTCATCCTTCGGCAGGACAGCCCGAATGGCAAGCGTTATGCGCGTCGCGCCAAGGGCGGAGACGTGCAGATTGCTTTCGGCTTTTCACTGGCGCCGCTTCTGGCCCGTGCCTGTGAACTGGAAACAGCTGCGGAACAGGTGAGGGCGGGAAAGACTGCATTGCGTGAAATGCGCGAGCAGCTGACCTTGCTGCGCCGCGATATCACCAAGCTTGTCGAATTCGCCGCCGAGGAACAGCTTGCCGGTAACTGGCAGGACATCCGTCACCGCTTTCGCCTGATCGTCGACAGCATTCCGCGCCGTGCGGAGCAGGAAGAGCTGGCAGCTTTGGTCGAATCCTTGCAGGCAATTCGTACGGAAATCGATAACGCATTGAAAATTCATGAAAATGTTCAGAATTTGCGCGGCAATGAATCTCAAAATGAGCGGCAGCAAATTGAATCGAATCCAGATTCCCATTTTGAAAAGGCAACGGCTGAATTTATCGACCAGCGCGTAAATGAAATCACCAGCGCTCCAACAGAACCCACGGTTTCGCTCGACATGGTGCTTCGCTCCTGTCCGGAGATCACGGCCTATGCGGTCAGTTCCATTCGGCATTGGCAGGATCTCGCCAATACGGCAGAGAAAGTACGCTCCTTCCTCGGGATCGATGGAAAGCTCTATGATCTCGCAAAGAAGGTTCTTGGACCCTATAATGCGTCGATCGTGATTGCCTATATCCTGCAGCGCTTTGAGCAAATTCAGTCTGCTGGAGGCTATCTGCGCATTTTGACGGAAAAGGCTGCCAATGGCTCTTTCTCGATAAGGCCAATGCTGATGGCCGCGCTCAATGGACAGGTTCGTTAACCATAAAAAGTCCAGTCAGCATGACAAAACTGAACTGCCTTTTAGGTTTCGTATCGTTCATGAAGTTTAACAAGATCAAGGAACCGTAAAAGAGGCCGGGAAGGCTTCCAACCCGCCTTGGAGGTTCATGGGCTGTTGGCTTTGAACATTGCTTGAGAATTGTCAGCGCCGCTTGTGGAGGCGTCGATCAGGGCCGTCGGGCTACCGCTATAAAACGCGCCGGAAAGCATGGGCGGGGAAGAAAACTCAGTCCAGTGCCTGAAAGCGACGACGACGCGAACGGCGGCGAGGGCGCAATGTGTTGAGGTCCTGCGCCTGGTCAGTCTTGTGACGTGGGGGAGGCGACAGAAGGCGCATGATGAAAAGGATGCAGCACCCGATGGTGAATATCCAGAATATCTCATCGGTGAGATCGTTGATCATGACGCAATCCAGAGCAAACCGCTTGTCCGTTTCAAGACGCGCGAAACAATATTCCGCGATCCATATCGCCTTGCGCAACGGTGGCCAAGTCACGAAGCCGTGCTTTATCGCCGCGCCGGTTATGTTGCCCCTGCGGCGGTCCTGTGGATGATGGCAAATGGCGACAAGGCGCTGGTCGCGCACTTCACGCTGATCTGCGATAGATTGCTCATGCTGCCTTTCACGATCCATTGTTTCCGCCCGGTCCTCGCGGCTGAGTTTCGCGAACCGCAAGACATTCTGAGCTGGTCGCTGACCCGTCCGGGTTTCGTCCGGGCGCGCTCCGTCGCCTGGCTGGAAGTGCGCAATGACGATCTGACACTGGATGTGGACCCGGTGCGTTTGCTTGAGGCGAAACTGGCGGAAGCCGGCTATGGCGAAGCGGTGCAGATGATGACGTCGCGCAACGTGGAGAAGCATCATGTCGCAACACGGCGCTCCGGCGAGGCACATGCCGCCTGCCTTGCCACTGTCGGCCTGACCAATGCGGGGAGGGTGGGGGAACGCGCGCAGATGATTATGCCCGCCGGAACCATCAATCTTCTGGTTCATATCGACAGGCCCTTGTCGGTCGCGGCCCATTTGGAGGCAATGTCGATTGCCGCCGAGGCCCGCACCGCAGCCATCATGGAACTTGGGCTCGATGTCGGCGGCAGGGTCTCGACAGGGACCGGCACGGATTGCATCGCGGTTTCCGCGCCGCCTGGTGAGCGGGGAGACGGGGCATCCTACGCAGGCTTGCATACGGATATAGGCGCCGCCCTCGGTGGCGCTGTCTATGACGCAGTGTCCGAAGGCGGCAGGCTCTGGATGAAAGAGCGGGGCTTTTGACCGATCAGGCTTCTGCGACAGCCTCTTTCGGCTTCAGGCGCAGGATGAGCGGCACCAGAACGAGGGCGACGATCGGGAAAACGAGCCAGTTGATGGTTTCCCAGCCGGAGGAATGCAGGAGCGAGCCGGCAAAGAAGGAAGCACAGGCCACGGTGCCGAACATGATGAAATCATTGGCGCCCTGTGCCTTGCCGCGTTCAGCCGGCGTGTGGCAGTCGGTCACCATGGCGGTCGCGCCGATGAAACCGAAATTCCAGCCGATGCCGAGGAAGATCAGCGCTCCCCAGAAATGGCCGACATCGAAGCCGCCGAGCGCAATGATGGCGGAAAAGGCGATCAACACCAGCCCCAGCGCGGTTATCTTTTCCTTGCCGAAACGGGTGATGAGCCTTCCGGTGAAGAAGCTCGGGGCGAACATGGCAAGCACGTGCCACTGGATGCCGAGGGCTGCATGATCGACGGAATGGCCATGGCCGACCATGGCGATGGGCGCAGCCGTCATCACGAATGTCATCAGTGCATAGGAACAGACGCCGGCGGCCACGGAAAGCATGAAGCGCGGCGAGCGGAGAATTTCGCCGAGAGGACGGCCTGTATCATGGACCACGTTCGGGTCTTTGCGGATCTTAGGCGCACGCAGCATGAAGAGGACGGGGAGGGCGAGCAGGCCCAGAACCGCCTGGCTGAGGAAACTGCCCGCGAACATCGCATCCGGAATGGTATCGCGTGTCCAGATGACGAGCTGCGGCCCGACGATGGCCGCAACGAGCCCGCCGACCATCACCCATGAGATGGCGCGGGCCTTCATGTCGCCGGTCGCCGCATCGGTGGCGGCAAAGCGGTAGCTCTGGACATAGGCGGCATAAAAACCGGCGGTGAGCGTGCCGAGACAGAAGATGAGGAAGGATGCCGCAAAAATGCCTGCGGCTGCGATCACGCCCGCCGAGGCGCCGACAAGCGCGCCGAGCATATAGGCATTGCGGCGTCCGAACTGGCGCATGAAGAAGGCCGCTGGCAGCGTGCCCAGCGCAAGGCCGAGATTGAACAGGCTGACGGGCAGCGTGACGAGGGCGGGATCGGAAGACAGTTTCTGGCCGACCAGGCCACCCAGCGAAATCACGATGGGCGGGCTGGAGGCGCCAAGCGCCTGTGCAATCGTCAGGATAATAATATTGCGCCGTGCGGCCGTCATGTCGGTCATCGTCAACCCCTCAAAGGACGAAATCGGGACGGTTTTATCGGAAAGCGCTTTCGCCAGCAAAATTATTCTACTGGTCCGCAGAATTATTCCTGACAGGTTTTCTTGGCAGCCCGGCATCACGGGAAGGCAAGGACTGTGGCCAAGGACTGGGACCAAGGACTGGGACAATGTCGTCCGTCTGTCATGAACTGCTTCTAATTTGCAGCTTCACTGTTCGATAGGGAGCCAGCAATGTCAGACAATCTTTCCCAGCAAAGTCTGTTCAAGACCAGCCAGTTGGAAGAAGCCGATGCCGATCCGCGCAATCCGTCCGATAACCCCACCATGGGCGAAATCATCAGCCGCCGCTTTTCCCGCCGTGGCTTTCTGCGTGGATCGCTCGCCGTCTCGGCCATTGCGGCAACGGTCAGCCCGCTCGCCCTCATGAGTGCTGGCGATGCGCGCGCCGCATCCGGTTCGGCCTTTTCGTTCAAGGAAGTCGAGGCCGGTGTGGACGCCCATCATCATGTCGCGGAAGGCTATGATGCCGATGTGCTTCTGCGCTGGGGAGACAGGCTTTTCGCTGATGCGCCGGAATTCGACCCGGCGAAACAGTCCGCCGAGGCGCAGGCCCGCCAGTTCGGCTACAATAATGATTATGTCGGCTATATCGCCATCGACGGTTCGCCCGAACACGGGCTGCTGGTCGTCAACCACGAATATACCAATCCGCACCTGATGTTCCCCGGTCTCGTCAAGATCGTCGATGGCAAGGTGGAGCAGGCTCCGCTTTCCAAGGAGCAGGTGGATATCGAAATGGCCGCCCATGGCGGCACGATTGTCGAGATCCGCAAGCAGGACGGCAAATGGCAGCCGGTGCTCGACGGCGCGAAGAACCGCCGTATCACCTCCAATACCGAGATGGTGCTGAGCGGGCCGGTCGCGGGTCATGATCGCGTCAAGACTAATGCCGATCCATCCGGCACCAAGGTCTTCGGCACGATCAACAATTGTGCGGGCGGCGTCACCCCATGGGGCACCTACATCATGGCCGAGGAAAACATCCACGGTTATTTCATTGGTGAACTGCCGGAAGGCCACGCGGAAGCGGCCAATTACAAGCGCATGGGCATTCCCGAAGGCTCGTATGAATGGGGCCGTTTCTACGACCGTTTCGACGTTTCCAAGGAACCGAACGAGCCGAACCGTTTCGGCTGGATCGTCGAGGTGGATGTGTCCGATCCGAACTCCATGCCGAAGAAGCGCACCGCGCTTGGCCGTTTCAAGCACGAGGGAGCGGAATCCATCGTCAGCAAGGATGGGCGCGTGGTCTTCTATCTGGGCGACGACGAACGCTTCGATTATGTCTACAAGTTCGTGACGGCGGGCAAGTTCAACCCTGATGACCGCGCCGCCAATATGGACCTGCTGGATGAAGGCACGCTGCACGTGGCGAAGTTCCATGAGGACGGCAAGGTGGAGTGGATGCCGCTGGTGTTCGGACAGGGTCCGCTCACCGAACAGAACGGTTTCAAGAGCCAGGCCGATGTGCTGATCGAAACCCGCCGCGCTGGCGATCTTCTCGGCGCCACCAAGATGGACCGCCCGGAAGACGTGCAGCCGAACCCGGTCAATGGCCGCGTCTATGTCATGCTCACCAACAATACCAAGCGCAAGGACGATCAGGTGGATGCCGCCAATCCGCGCGCCAAGAACGCCTTCGGCCATATCATCGAGATCGAGGAAGACGGGCAGGATTTTGCCGCCACGACCGGCAAGTGGGAAGTGCTGCTGAAATGCGGCGATCCTTCCGTTGCCGAAGTTGGCGCCAGCTTCTCCACCGATACGACGCGCAATGGCTGGTTCGGCATGCCGGACAATGCCGCCGTCGACAGCGCCGGTCGGCTGTGGGTCGCAACCGATGGCAACAGCAACAAGGATACAGGCCGCACCGACGGGCTTTGGGCCGTCGACACGGAAGGCGATGCGCGCGCAACCTCGAAACTGTTCTACCGCGTGCCGGTGGGCGCGGAAATGTGCGGTCCGCTGTTCGCACCGGACGATGAAACGGCCTTTGTCGCCGTGCAGCATCCGGGCGATGGCGGCGAGGACTGGGACGGTCATGGCCGTCCGTCCTATTATGAGGATCTGTCCACCCGCTGGCCGGACTTCAAGGACGATATGCCGGTGCGGCCTGCCGTGGTGGCCATCACCAAACAGGGCGGCGGCAAGATCGCGGTGTAATACCAAAACTCGATGAGTCAAACTCATCGAGTTTTGGTTAAGCCCGTGCGGCGACTGGGCATTTTCAGGGCGTGATGCGTTAGCATCTCAGCGCCCTGGTAAAATGACCTGATGAGACGGTGGCCCCCGGTGAAAGCCGGGGACCTTCGTCAAAGCTTCATGGAAGCGTCAAGCCAGCGATACAAAGCCAGCCTAATTCCATCCCTGTATTTCCAATCCAACGGGGACTTATCATGATATCGCGTCTTGTCGCCTCTACCATGCTTGCCGGTGCCGTCGCATTGGCGTTTCCGGCCTCCGCTGAAGAAAAGGCTTTTCCCGCAACGCTCAAGGCCCATGCCATCCTGCCGGCGAACACCATCATCGCTGCGCCGGAGGATGCGGCAGAACACCTGAAGACATCCGGCAAGTTCACCACCGCCGACCGCAAGCGCGCCGAGGGCATCGGCACGGTTGAAGGCAAGGACGGCGTGCGCAAGACCGGCCTTTCGGTGCCGTTCGACGGCCAGCCGGTGCAGGGCTTTTCCGGCATCAAGACCATGGAAGACGGCAGCTTCTGGTCGCTGTCCGACAATGGTTTCGGCTCAAAACTCAATTCGCCGGATGCCATGCTGATGCTGCACAATGTCAAGTTCGACTGGGACAAGGGAACGGTGGAGCGCGTAAAGACCGTGTTCCTGAGCGATCCAGACAGGAAGGCTCCGTTTCCCATCGTCATGGAAGGCGCGGAAAAGCGCTATCTGACGGGCGCGGATTTCGACGTGGAATCCATCCAGCCGGTGGCGGACGGTTTCTGGGTCGGCGAGGAATTCGGTCCGTTCCTGTTGAAATTCGACACGGACGGCAAACTCACCGATGTGTTCCCGACTTTCGTCGGCGAGAAGGAAATTGTCTCGCCTGACAATCCGAAGCTCGCTCTGCCCGCCAATCCGAGCCTCAAGCTCCCGGCCTATAATCTGAAGCGTTCCGGCGGCTTCGAAGGTCTTGCCATGTCGAAGGACGGTACGAAGCTTTATGGGCTTCTGGAAGGCCCGCTTTTCGTCGACGGTGCGCCGGAAAAGACCGAGAGCGGCAAGACGGGCCTGCGCGTCATCGAGTTCAGCGTCGCCGACAAGAAGTGGACGGGCCGGTCCTGGCTCTATCCGCTGGCCGAAGGCGGCGAAGCCATCGGCGATTTCAACATGCTGGATGAAACCACGGCGCTGGTCATCGAGCGCGATAATGGCGTCGGCACGGCGGACAAGGCCTGCGCCGATCCGAAGAAGCCGCAGGCAGATTGTTTCGATGTGCCGTCGAAGGTGAAGCGCATCTACAAGATCGCTTTCGACGACAGCAATGTCGGCAAGGACGTGCGCAAGATCGGCTATATCGACCTGCTCGCCATTGCCGACCCGGAAAACAAGCGCCGTCAGGGTGGACGCGAGGGCATTTACGACATGCCGTTCCTGACCATCGAGAATGTGGACCGCGTGGACGAAACGCATATCGTCGTCGGCAATGACAACAATCTGCCGTTCTCGGCAGGCCGCGCGCTCGACAAGGTGGATGACAATGAGTTCGTCCTGCTGGAAGTGGGCGAATTCCCGAAGGCCGAATAGGCCTTCCTCGATTTTCAGCGAGCCGTATGGCGGCCTGTCCCTGCATCGGCAGGCCGCCATTGACCCTGGAGCATTTCCAGTTGGGATTGAATCGCTGGAAATGCTCCATCTCATTGTTTCACGCATTATCCTGCGCAAAACCGCTCCGCACTTTTGCTGGAAATGCTCTGTCTTATCGTTCTCACGCATTATCCCGCGCAAAACCGCTCCACACTTTTGCTGGAAATGCTCTACTTGGTCGTATAGCCGCCATTGACGAGGATGGTCTGCCCGGTCATCCACCAGCCCTCCGAAACCATGAAGCGGATATAGGGAACGATGTCCTCGATATCGGTGAGGCCGGTCTTGGAGAAGCCGGAGAGTGCCGCCGCAGTCCGGTGGTAGGCCACCGCGTCCTCGCCTTCCGCCGGATAGAAGAATGGCGTGTCCATCGGGCCGGGACCAATGGCGGTTACTGAAATGCCGCGTTCGCCGAATTCCTTGGAAGCCGCGCGCGTGAAATGCTCTACCGGGGCCTTGGTGCCTGCATAGGCTGCATAGAACGGCGTGTAGGCGCCCAGCAGCGAGGTTACCAGTGTGCAGATCCTGCCATTGTCGTTGACATGCTTCCCTGCTTCTTTCAGGAAGAAGAAGGCCGACTTGGAATTGACGGCGGTCATCTCGTCATATTCGGCTTCCGAAACTTCGACGATCGGCTTCTTCAAAACCTTGCCCACCGTGTTGATGGCAATGTCGGGACGTCCGATGGCGGCAACCGTATCGGCGAACAGTTTCTCCATCGCACCGGCGGTGGTGAGATCGGCCTGGAAGGAAACCGCTTGCGCGCCTGCGGCCTTCACGGCGGCGACAGTGGCGTCCGCGTCCGCTTTGGACGCTGCGCTGTTATAATGAATTGCGATCGCCTTTGCCCCGTGTTCCGCAAGATCGCGCGCGATCAATCCGCCGAGGTTCTTGGCGCCACCGGCGATGATAACCGTTTTGCCCTTGATGCTGTGGTCCGTCATGGCTTCAACCTTCTTTTCCGATGCGGCTGCGCCATGCAGCCGCTTTCAAATCCGAAGAGTATCGTCTAGGATAGCGCTATAAAGACCGTCATTCTGACAACACCTGTCAGGTTTGACGGACAATGGAGGCAGATTATCTTGGATCGCATCGACCTCTTTCGTATCTTCGCCCGTGTCGTCGAATGTTCGAGTTTTACGCGCGCCGCCGATACGCTCGGCGTGCCGCGTTCCTCTGTTTCGGCGGCGGTTCTCGAGCTGGAGGGGCGCCTCGGGGCGAGGCTCCTCCACCGGACCACCAGAAGCGTGTCGACGACGCAGGATGGCGCCGCCTTCTATGAACGATGCCTGAGTCTGATTGCGGATATGGAGGAAGCGGAAAATCTGTTTCGGAATACCGCGACGCCATCCGGCACGTTGCGGATCGACGTTCCCGGCCGCATCGGACGTCTGATCATCGCGCCAGCCCTGCCCGAGTTTCTGGATGCCTATCCGGAAATCGATATACATCTGGGAGTGACTGATCGCGCCGTCAATCTTGTCGAAGAGAGTGTCGATTGCGTTCTGCGCGTGGGACCATTGACGGATTCCGGGCTGATCGCCCGATCGCTCGGCGAGCTTCCGCTGATCAACGTTGCGAGCCCCGCCTATCTTGAGCGGTACGGTATTCCCGAAACGCCTCATGACCTTTCCGCCCATTGGGCCATCAACTATGCCTCGCCGTCGAGCGGGCGCGTCGAGCCGTGGGAGTGGAGCGAAGCTGGCGCAACGCGATCGATTCCGGTGCGCGGCCGCGTCACCGTCAACAGCGCCGAAGCCTATATCGCCTGTTGTCTTGCCGGTCTCGGCCTCATCCAGATTCCGGCCTACGACGTCAGACGCCATCTGGAAGCCGGCGAACTGATCGAGGTAATGGCCGATATGCGCGCCGCGCCGATGCGAATGACGTTTCTATATTCACACCGCCAGCATCTTTCCCGTCGGCTTCAGGTCTTTGCCGACTGGCTCGAAAAACTGCTGAAGCGGGAACTGCAATCAGGGGCGGAGCCGCATTGACGAACAGGGCTTGGGTGCGCGAGCCCCTTTTCTCTCTGTGCATGGCGACAAGCCCGGCGTGGAAGTTTTGTTTCGGCCCGGTTAAGGTGCCGCGACAAAGCTATGGAGAAAACCGTTGAAGATTTTTATTTTCGGCAGTGTGAATGTGGATGTCAGCGCGCGGATGGCCGCGCTGCCGCGTCCGGGACAGACCGTGAATGCATCGGGCTATGGCATCGGCCTCGGCGGCAAGGGCGCCAACCAGGCGGTTGCGGTCGCAAAGCTTGGCGGTGACATTCGCTTCGTCGGCGCTGTCGGCAATGATGCCTTTGGCGAACTGGCCGTGAAGCAGATGCAGGAATTCGGCCTCAATACCGAAAGCGTGCGCGTGATCGACGGTGTCGATACGGGCATGGCGATCATTCAGGTCGAGGAAGCCGGACAGAACACGATCGCGGTCTGTGCCGGAGCCAATGCGCGCTGGTCGGCTGCAGACATCGATGCCTATGCAGCCGATATTGCCAGGGCGAAGATCACGCTGCTGCAGCGCGAGGTTCCGCATGAAGCCAATCTGGCCGTGGCGAAGGCCGCGCGTGCGGCAGGCGGCAGCGTTCTGCTAGATCCGGCCCCGGTCGGCGATGCAGGCCGCATGGCCGATCTGATTGCGCTCAGCGACATCATCTCGCCCAACGAGACGGAAGCCGCCGAAATCACCGGCATCGAGCCGACCGATCTGGCTTCGGCGGAAGCCGCAGCCCGAAATCTTCTGGAGCGCGGGCCGAAGATGGTCATCGTCAAGCTTGGAAGCCGTGGCGCGCTGCTGGTGACAGCGGACGAGGTGAAACATTTCGCGCCGTTCAAGGTCGATGTGGTGGATACGGTCGCCGCTGGCGACAGTTTCAATGGCGGTTTCGCGGTCGCCTATTCGCAGGACCGTTCCCTGCACGATTGCGTGCGATATGGTTCGGCGGCGGGTGCGGTTGCGGTCACGAGACCGGGTGCGGGAAGCGCCGCGCCGACCGCTGCGGAAGTGGCAGCGCTTCTGCAAAGCCAGACCTGAACCGGCTTTCGCAAATTGTGACGAAGCGAAGATTGGCGGCGATTTGCGCCGCTTTCACGCGATTTGAGCGAAAAAATGCTCGAAAACACCACTTAAAACATGGCGAAGAAACAACGAAATTAAGGCACTCGCGGCTTATTTGTGGCAAAATTGTGATTTGAGACACGATCCCGAAAGGTGGACTTCCGGTTTTCGGGATCGTGTCCTGAAAAAATCAAAGCGTTGCGAGACGCTCGGTCAGCAGTTTGAAGAAGCCGTCTGCATCCACATCCTTGATGAAGAGCGCGTTCTTCGGACGGTCGGTTACTTCCCACCAGTCCACGACCGTCTCACCGATGGTCAGTTCCGAATTGATCTCGATTTCCACATTGCACTCACGTCCGGAATAAAGTTCCGGCTTGATGAGATAGGCGATGACATTGGGGTCATGCAGCGGCCCGCCATCGGTGCCGTACTTGGCTTCGTCATAGCGTTCGAAGAATTCAAGCCATGCGGCGACCACCTCGCCGACATGGGTGCCGATGCCGCGAATGGCGGCGATGCGCTTCTCGGTGGTCAGCACCTTATGGGTGACGTCGAGCGGCATCATGGTGATTTTTATGCCGGATTTGAACACTACCGATGCGGCATGCGGGTCGACATAGATGTTGAATTCCGCCGACGGCGTGATGTTGCCGCCTTCGAAATAACCGCCGCCCATCAGCACGATTTCCTTGACGCGCCCGGCAATCTTCGGCTCGCGGATGAGTGCGGACGCGATGTTGGTGAGCGGTCCGAGCGGGCAAAGCGTGACGGTGCCGGGCTCTTCCTTCATCAGCGTTTCGATAATGAAGTCGACGCCATGCTGTGCCTGCAGCGGCATGGTCGGGGCGGGCAGGTCATAACCGTCGAGACCGGTCTTGCCATGCACGTTTTCAGCCGTCACGAGCGGGCGCACCAGAGGACGGATGGAGCCTGCGAACACTTTTGTGTCCGGCTTCTTCGCCACTTCGCAGATGGTGCGGGCGTTGACTTCGGTGCGCGCTAGCGGGCCGTTGCCAGCCACTGCGGTAATGCCGAGAATGTCGAGTTCCGGGCTTGCCAGAGCCAGAAGAATGGCGACTGCATCGTCCTGACCGGGATCGGTATCGATAATGATTTTACGGGCCATGATGGGTCTTTCTGCGTTAAAGCTTTTCCAGCAAAAATGTGAAGCGGTTTTGCGTCCGGAAAAGCGTAAAAAGATTTAAACTGCGTTGCGCGCCGCATCGACCGTCTGGTCGACAAGTGCGTCGAAGGAGATTTTCGCCGGGCGGCGCATATAGGTGACGATGTCGTCGGCCAGAAGCGGCTTCGACCACCGTTCGGCGATGATGCCGGAGCCGTGCTGGATGGCGATCATGCTGAGAATCTGCGCCGCATTGCAGTCGACGTCATGGCCGATGCCGCAGACGATTTCGAGCGTAAGGTCGAAGTCGCCTTCGCCGAACCAGAGCGCGATGACCTGTGCGGCTGCATTCGGATAGACGTGAATCCAGTTATATTCGGCATATTCCGCATCGCATTTCGCCCATGCATCCTGCCAGTTGCCGGCGGAGCGGCAGGCATCGAGCGCGAAGGCCAGAACCGCACCATATTCGGTCTCGACCGGGAAAAGTGCTGCCGTCGAAACGAGCAGTTCGCGCGTGTCGGAAACAGCAAAGGCGCGCGCCGCCATGACGGCGTTGAAAACTTCGCCCAATATTCCGTTTCCGGCATGGGAGATTTCCGCATCCATCCATGCGAGGCGGGCAGCTTCGCGGGCGCGGCCCGGTACGACCATGCCGCAGATCGTGCCGCGCATCTGTGCGCCGATCCACTCATCGAACGGATTGTCGGACGTCCCGGTTTCAGGCGCGGTGAGGCCGCGCCGCATGTTGGAAAGCGCGATCGCCTCCGCCGACCAGCCAAGCGGGATCAGCGAAGTCCAGCGCTCGGCAATGTCGGCGCTGGTCACGGCAGAACCCTTGTCGCCGAAGGCTTCCAGAAAGGCGATCTCGAAGGTGATGTCGTCATTATAGGTGTTGGGCTCACGCACATAATCGCGGATCGGACCGAAGACCTCGGCGATGTTTTCCGCCGTATAGCCTTCGAGCGCCGTGCCAGCCGCCGCACCGACAAGCTGCGCCATCCAGGCGGCGGCGGTGCGGTCGCGGAAATCATCGGACTGGATGGCATAGAGCACATCGTCGGGCCATTGAACGGCGGCGTCGAACTCGTCCCACGTGCCATAGCGCACGGTTTTTTGCGACGGATGGTTTGGATCGGGACGTGCGGCGCGCATCAGGACGCGCAGGCGCATGTCGATGCGATAGAGCGTCTCGAAGTCGCCGCGTTCAAGTGCGGCGAGCCCGTCGCGAAGCAGTTCTTCATAACGCGCAAGGACAAAGCCCTTGTTTTCCAGCGATTGCAGCGCACCCGCCATCAGGCATTCAGGCGCAGCCGATCCCGGCACATTGCTTTTCCAGAACATGGCCATGAGATCGTCCTGCGCCTTCATGACGGCGCTCGCATCCCAGGTCTGTTCCTCCGCCGTGCGTACCACCGGTTTCGTGTCGCGCAGCAGGTCTCGGGTCAGTTCCCAAGCTTTCATGTCATTCTCGTTTCGATGTTCATTATCAGGATTTCTTCAGCAGGCGGGCGCGGCGCTGGCGCCGCGCCGCATGGACCGTCAGCACGACGACCGGGACGAGATAAGGGATCATCTGCATCAGTTCGAAAGGCAGGCCAAGACTTTGCAGCGTGATGGCAAAACCTTCCGCCGCCGCCAGGACCAGGCTCGCCACGAGCGTTCCCCATGCGGTCCCCTGTCCCATGACTTCCGCCGCAATGGCGATGAAGCCGCGACCGGCGGTCATGTTCTGGGCAAACCAGGTGACATAACCAAGCGACAGATAGGCACCGGCGGCACCGCCGAAGAGGCCGGACAGGACGAGCGCCATCATCTGCACGCGGCCGGTCTGGATGCCTGCGGCGCGCGCCGATTTCGGATCGACGCCGGTGGCGCGCAGATGCAGGCCGAAGCGCGTGCGCATCATGAGGAGACTGACCGCCGGGACGGCCAGAAGGGCCGCGAAGGTGAGCACATGGATATTGCCGATGAAGGGCACGGGAAGGCTTGGCAGGGCCCCGCTTTTCAGCGCGCCGGACATGCCCTTGTCGCCTGTCGCGAGATAAAGCCCGAGCGTCGTTGCCGCCGCAGCCGCGATGTTGAGCGCGATACCGGTCATGATGAGATCGGTGCCGAGCCGGTTGACCGAAAGCGACATGAGCCAGCCCAGAAGCGCGCCCACGACAAGCGCCGCCAGCAGGCCGATGGCCGGGCTTCCCGTTGCGGCGCTGGCCAGAACGGCGATGAGGGCCGCGACCAGCATCATGCCTTCCATGCCGATATTGAGCACGCCCGCCCGGTCGGAAATCATCACGCCCAGAGCGGCCAGCAGCAATGGTGTCGCCACACGCAGGATCGTGCCGATGAAATGCGGGTCGAAAATCTGTGCAAGAACGGTGCTCATGCCTGTACTCCCGGCTGCACTGCGGCCTGGTCTGCATCGCGATTGCGAAGATTGCGGATCAGCCGCAAGACGGTCGGATGATTGTGAATGACGCTTGCCGTCGCGCCCACCATGATCGCCGCGGTCACCAGCCCCACCACTTCGGTCGGGATGTTCATGTTGCGGGCCAGAAGATCGCCGCCCACCTGCACGAAGCCGAGGAAAAGTGCCGACGGAATGAGCAGGAACGGGTTTTCGCGCGCCAGGATGGCGACGACGAGGCCGGTCCAGCCATAGCCGGGCAGGTCCAGCCAGGCGAAGCGGGCATGAAGGCCCAGCACTTCCAGCGCTCCGGCCATGCCGGCCACCAGTCCGCCGACGATCTGCGCCCGCATGACGATGCGTTTCAGCGGCAGGCCGAGGTGATTTGCAAAGCCGGGGCTTGAGCCCGCAATACGGATATTGAGGCCAGAGCGCGTCCAGTAAAGCCAGATGCCGCCAGCGATGCAGGCAAGAACCGCGATGATCGAGCCGCTGTTGAGGCGCGTCCCGGCAAGCAGGCGGTCGAGCTTGGCGTCCGGGGGTATCTTGAGCGACATCATCCCGCCCGCTGCCGGATCGCGGATGACATAGTTGAGGACGAAGAGGCCGAGAAACAGGAAGGCATAGTTGAGGACGAGCGACGTCACCATTTCCGAGGCGCCGAACCGCAGCCGCAGCGCCGCCGGGATGGTGCAGGCGAAACTGCCTGCGACCGCGCCGCAGAGGATGGCCACCGGCAGCGAGAACCAGCCGAGCGAAGGAAGCAGGACAGCACCCGCCACAGCACCAAGCGCACCGAGGAAGAAGCCGCTTTCCGCGCCGAGATTGAACAGGCCGGAGCGGAACAGGATGGTGATCGCAAGGCCGGTCAGCATGATCGGCGTTGCCGCCTCCACCACATTGCCCATATGGCGAATGCTGCCGAACGGTCCGAGGAAGAAGGTTTTGAGGATCGCCGCCGGATTGTCCTGCATCAGCGCCAGCGGCACCAGCAGCACCGCCATGATGACGCCGATCACCAGCACGGTCAGGAAGAATGGAATGAGATAGGATATGAATCTGCGCATCAGGCGGCAGCTTTCTGTTTGAGCATGATCTTATCCAAAAACCGTTTTACACTTTTTGGGATCATGCTCGTGTCCCCAGGATATAAGGACCAAGAGCAGCCGGTGTGATGTCTGGTCCGTTTTGCAGAACGGCAACGATGCGTCCGTTGAAGAGCACGACGATGCGGTCGCTCAAGCGCAGCAATTCATCGAGATCGGCGCTGACGAGCAGCACGGCGCAGCCGCCCTGCGCCACTTCGTCGATGCGGCGATGCAGGAAGGCTGCCGCCGAGACATCGATGCCGCGCGTCGGCTGGTCGGCGATCAGGAATTTCGGATTGGTGGCAAGCTCGCGCGCGGCGATCAGCTTCTGCGCATTGCCGCCGGAAAGGGAATCGAGCCGTTCGGTAATCGCGCCCGCCCGCACCGAATATTGCCTTATCATGCCGCTGACGCGGGCCTTGATGGCGTTCCAGCGCAGGAACGGTCCCCGGAAAATCTGCCTGTCGGCGGTAATCGATCCGGCTCCGGCTATCGCGTTTTCGGCGAGAGACAGGCCGGGCGCGCCGCCCTGCGAAAAGCGGTCGGCTGGCAGATAGGCAAGGCCCTGCCTCCGCCAGCTTGCCGTGTCGGCGCGCAGCATGTCCTTGCCGTTGAGGCTGATCGCGCCGCTTGCCGCTTCAGCAAGGCCGGACAGCACGGAAACGAGGCCACGCTGGCCGCTCCCATCGACACCGGCAACGCCGACGATCTCGCCCGCGCCGATGGTCAGGCTCACATCCTTGATGCGGTCAGCCGGATCGGCTGCCCTGGTCGTGACGTCCTTCATGTCGAGAACGGTTTTCATCGCGCCATGCTTGTGGGCGCGTTGCGGTATGTCGACCGCGTGGCCCATCACCATCTGCATGATGGCATCGTCCGGCACGTCGGCGAGCTTTTCGGTCCCGGCGACGGCACCGGCGCGCAGCACCGTCACGTTTTCGGCCAGTTCGCGCACTTCGTTCAGCTTGTGGGAAATGAAGAGGATGGTAATGCCTTCGTCGCGCAGCGATTTCAGCTTGCGCATCAGTTCCTCGATCTCCGGCGGAGAGAGAACGGCGGTCGGCTCGTCGAGGATCAGGAGCCTTGTGCGGCGGGCCAGCGCCTTGAGGATTTCGACCTTCTGCTGGGCGGCGACGGAAAGCGCGCCGGTGATCGCATCCGGGTCGGCGTGCAGGTCGTATTGCTGCATCAGCGCTTCGACCATTTTGCGCGCACCCGCGCGGTCGATCAGCCCGGCCTTCACCGGCTCATGGCCAAGAATGATATTTTCAGTGACCGTCAGGGTCGGCACGAGCGAGAAATGCTGGTGAACCATGCCGATGCCCTTGGCCGCGGCATCTTCCGGCGACCAGGATGCAATATGCTGTCCATCGACGACGATTTCGCCCGCCGTGGCATTTTCGATGCCGAACAGGATTTTCATGAGCGTGGATTTGCCGGCACCGTTCTCGCCGCAAATGGCGTGGATGGAGCCTGCGCGGATCGAAAACGACACGTCGCGAAGCGCCTGCGTGCCGTTCGGATAGACCTTGCTCACATCGCGGAAGGCGACGATTGGGCGGAAGGCGACGATAGCATCGCCGCCTTCATTATTTTCAGCTGGATTTTCCACGGTCAGGGACGAACCTTGTTGCGGATCGCGTTGAGATCCTCGGTGCTCATGCCGAATGCGGTCGGAACCGTGATCTTGCCCTCGGAAATCTCGTCGGAAGCCTTCTTGATGGCGTCCTTCATTTCCTGCGTGGCCATGGAAGCCATGTTGCCATCCTGCACGATGCCGACAGCGCCTTCCTTGAGGCCGAGCGCTTCCGCCTTGCCGAACGGCAGGTCGCCGGCCTTGAAGCGTTCATAGGCTTGCAGCAGGCTGACATCGACATTCTTCAGGACGGAACTGACGACCTGCTTGGCGATGGCCGGATCGCTGTCCTTGAAGATCGCTTCCTGATCGGAATCGACGCCGAGAACATATTTGCCGGTTTCCTTGGCAGCGGAAAGCTGGCCGAGGCCGGTCTGCGAGGCGACGACGAAGCCGAGCGAAACGCCGGAACGATATTGCGCGAGGCCGAGCTCCTTGCCCTTTGCGGCATCCATGAAGGAACCGGCATAGGAGATGGCGATCTTGGCATCGGGCTGGATGGCCTGCGCGCCGGCGATATAGCCGACGAGGAAGTCGTTGATGACCGGAATGTCCATGCCGCCGAGGAAGCCGAGGTTCTTGCCGGTATCGCCGAGCTTGCCTTCCTTCAGCAGAGACGCCGCCAGCATGCCGCCGAGATAGGAACCTTCGTTCTGCTTGTACTGGATAGAATAGACATTGTCATAGCCGCCTTCTTCATAAGGCACGCTCGCATCGTAGAGGATGTATTTCTTGTCCGGATATTGCTGGGCGACCGAGCCGACGGTTTCCGACATCTGGTAGGTGCCGCCGATGATCAGGTCCCAGTCCTGTTCGGACGCATCGAGGAACACCGGCTCCCACTTGGTCGGATCGTCGCCGATTTCGAGAATCTTGGTCTCGACGTCGTCGCCATATTTGTCCTTGATCATCTTCATGCCCTTGGCGGCGCTGTCGAAGAACGACTTGTCGCCAAGCGCGCCATTGATGATGAGCAGGATCTTGTCCTGTGCCTGAGCCGCCGTGGTGGCGAAGGTGCCCATCGCCGTCGATGCGGCAAGGGCAAAGGCAAGGTGGATTATTCCCCGTCTGGTGGATTTGATCACAACAGAACTCCAATATTGTAGCGTTATGGAGATGGATTTTCTGCTTTGGATATTTTGCCCTCCGCCCACAGAACCTCCACACCTGCCAGCGATCAAACGCTGACGGCGGTTGCGAGTCAATCGCCAAACTTTTTGCCCGCTGTGGACAAAGCCGGTCTGTTGCGCACAATGCTCATAAAGCTTTCGTTTATTTCAACAAAGCCTGATTTGGGTGCCGCAGGGTCGGGTCGAACGGATTGAGCCGTTGCGAGATGATGGCCGCTTCCTTGCGCAGAAGTTCGGTCACCGTCTCCTGCCGCTTCTCGGTCAGGCGCGCGGCAAGCGTGCCGATGCTGAGTGCTGCCACCGCCTCGCCGTCGCGGTTGAGGATGGGGACGCCAAGGCCCGCCATGCCGTCGATCATGTTGAAATTGAAAGTGGATGCGCCCGTTTCGCGCACTTCCGCGATCATGATGCGCAAATCGACCTCGTCCACAGCCGACTTGTCCAGAATGCGGGGCATGTTGAAGCGGATGATCGCCTCGCGCTCTTCTTCCGGCAGGAAGGCGAGGATGGCAAGGCTCCCCTGACCGATGCCGAGCGGCACCTTGCCGCCAATATCGCCGGTAAAGGAGCGGATCGGAAACGGCCCTTCCACGCGGTCGAGGCAGACCGCGTCGAAATTGCTGCGCACCAGCAGGAAGACCGTATCGTTGAACGTGGTCGAAAGGCGCAAGAGCGAGGGGCGGGCAATGCTCAATATACCGTCACGCTGGCGCGCCTGCGCCGCCATCGCAAAAAACTCCAGCGACAGGCGATAGGCCTTCTTGTCGGGAAGCTGCTCGACAAGGTTTTCGGCAATCAGCGTCTTCAGCAGGCGGTGCGTCGATGGCTGGCTGAGTTCGAGGTCGCGCGCCAGATCGATGAGCCGCACGCCGTCATCCGTGCTGGCGGCCAGACCTTTCAGGATATGGATCGCCTTCACCAGACTTGAGTTAAGCGCGGCGCCGGATTTCGGATTCTCAGATATATCATCCATAAAATTGCTTCCAAATTCTGCATTTTGAAAGAAATATATAATTTCTTCCGGATTTGAAAATTATAATTTGCATTCCTGCGGATTTTTCCGCCATTTAAAACCGTCGCCAATGGGAAGGTCCGGCAAGGCACTGGAGAAGTGCCCGCAAGCGGATCGGCGGTTTTGCTTGTAATCAAGGGGAACGCTGCGGCTGCGTAAGCGGCCGGACGGTCATGCGTTCAAACGGACAAGCCGGATCAGCGCTTCAAGCGCGGTCAAGCCGCTCCCGCCAGCCAGCCCGACGAAGAGGCGACGTGAGACAACATCACGGCGCTTCCGCTCCCCCCGCATATTCCGCGGAAGTCATGCCGAGAGGGAGATGCAATGAGCTTTTTGACCCTGTCCGGAATTTCCCGCCACTACGGCAAGTTCGCGGCTGTCGACAATTTCAACTTGGCGATTGAAAAGGGCGAGTTCATTTCGCTTCTCGGCCCTTCCGGCTGCGGCAAGACCACGACCTTGCAGATGATCGCCGGCCTGGTGACGCCGACGGCGGGCGCGATCACGCTCGACGGGCGCGAGATCACGCGCCTTGCCCCCGCCAAACGCGAGCTTGGCGTCGTCTTCCAGAGCTATGCGCTGTTTCCGCATATGACCGTGGCGCAGAATGTGAGCTTCGGCCTCGAAATGCGCAATGTGCCGAAGGCGGAACGCGAAAAGCGCGTGCGCGACGTGCTGGAGCTGGTGCATCTGGGCGCGCTTGCCGACCGTTATCCGCGCGAAATGTCGGGTGGCCAGCGCCAGCGCGTGGCGATTGCCCGCGCGCTGGTCATCAATCCGCCGGTCCTGCTGCTCGACGAGCCGCTATCCAATCTCGATGCGCAGCTGCGCGAGGAAATGCAGTTCGAGCTGCGCCGCATCCAGCGCACAGTCGGCATCACCACCATCATGGTGACGCATGACCAGGCCGAAGCGCTGTCGATCAGCGACCGCATCGTGGTCATGGAAAAGGGCGTCATCACGCAGGTCGACGCGCCCTACAAGCTCTATGAGCATCCGCATAACCACTTCATTTCCAATTTCGTCGGCAAGTCGAACTTCCTCAAGGCACGCGCCGAGGGTGACATGATCGCGCTGGCCGAAACCGCGATCCGCTTCCCCGCCAACGGCAAGCAGGTCTCTGGCGAGCTTTCCGTCTTCATCCGCCCTGAAAAGGTGCAGCTCGTTGCTGCGGGCGAGGGACATATCGCCGGTGAAGTGACGACACGCTACTTCATGGGCGCGCAGTGGCTGCTCGGCGTGACGACGCCTGCCGGCCAGCTTTCGGTGGCGCTTCCCAACCTCGGCAACCCACCGCCATCCGAAGGCACATCGGTCGGCCTCAGCTGGAACCACGAGGATTGCCGCATCCTCACCGCAGGGGTGAACTGAGCATGTCGGCCGTCACCTCACAGGATGTATCCGCCGCGCCCAAGGGGCAGCGCGATCTGACGCCGCTTTTTCTGGTCGGGCCGTCGACGCTTCTGTTCTTCGCGCTGGTGCTGCTGCCGCTCGGCCTTACCGTGCTGCTGTCCTTCAACAGCTACAGCTATGACAAGGGCATCGAGAACGTCTACACGCTTGCCAATTATGTGCAGGTCCTGAAAGACCCCTATTATCTCTCGATCTTCTGGCGCACGCTGAAGCTGGCGCTGATCACAACCGTCATCACGGTGCTGGTCGGCGTGCCGGAAGCCTATATTCTCTCCAACATGCGCAAGCCATGGCGCTCGATCTTCCTGCTGGTCATCATCGGCCCGCTTCTGGTTTCGGTCGTGGTGCGCACATTCGGCTGGAGCATGCTGCTGGGCCGCAATGGCCTCGTGAACAGCGCGCTCGACATGGTGGGCCTGCCGACGACGCAAATCCTCTACAGCGAAACGGCGATTGTCATCGGCCTGGTGCACATCATGCTGCCATTCATGGTGATTCCTGTCTGGACCGTGCTGCAAAAGCTCGATCCGGCGGTGGAAGCCGCAGCGCTGACGCTCGGCGCATCGCGCCTGACGGCGCTTCGCCGCGTGGTGTTTCCGCAGGCAGTCCTTGGCATCCTGTCGGGCAGCCTCATCGTGTTTGCGCTTTCGGCCAGCTCCTTTGCCATTCCGGGCCTCCTTGGCGGGCGTCGTCTCAAGATGGCGGCAACCGTCGTCTATGACGAGTTCCTGATCGAACTGAACTGGCCGCTTGGCGCCGCCATCGCCATTATCGTTCTGGTCGCCAATCTGGTGATCATGATCGCCTATAACCGCCTGCTCGAAGGGCAGGCCAAGAAGAAGCTGGGATAGAGCCATGACGAAGAACGGTCCTTTCGCCCTTTTCTTCCACACGCTGATCGTCATCTTCATGCTGGCGCCGATGATAGTGGTGTGCCTTGTGGCCTTCACGCCGGAAAACACGCTGACCATGCCGTGGAGCGGCCCCAATGCGGGCCTGTCGCTGCGCTGGTTCGAGGCCGTGTTCGCGCATAATGATTTCATGGCCTCCTTCTATAACAGCGTGCAGCTCGCCTTTTTCTCGGCAACGATTTCCACGCTTCTGGCCGTGCCTTCGGGACTGGCGATCGCGCAGTATAATTTCCGTGGCCGCGATGCGCTGAACGCGCTTTTCCTGTCGCCGCTCATCATTCCCCATCTGGTTCTGGGCGTCGCGTTCCTGCGCCTGTTCTCGCTGATGGGCTTTACCGGCTCCTTCGTCTGGCTGGTCGCGGCGCATTCCATCGTCGTCACGCCCTATGCGCTGCGCCTGATCCTCGCTTCGCTCGGCAGCATGGACCGCAATGCGGAAAACGCGGCCCGCACCCTCGGTGCAGGCGAATGGACGGTGTTCCGCCGCGTCACCCTGCCGTTGCTTCTGCCGGGCCTGTCCGGCGGCTGGCTGCTTGCCTTCATCAACTCGTTCGACGAACTCACCATGTCGATCTTCGTCACCTCGCCATCCACGGTCACGCTGCCGGTGCGCATGTATATGTATGCCAGCGAATCCATCGACCCGATGATGGCCGCGGTTTCAGCCCTGATGATCCTCGTCGCCACCGCAACCATGATTATCATCGATCGCATGTTCGGTCTCGACCGGCTGCTGGTGGGCAAGGGCTGAGCAGGCAGACCATGACGATCCCGGTTTCTTCTTCGGCGGCTCAGTTCCGCAGACGGTATCGGCTGGCCGAACAGCCGGTCAGCTTCTCGCTCGACGGCGTGCGCTTCGAGGGTCGTCGCGGCGATACCGTGCTGACCGCCATTCTGTCGGTGCAGGGCAAGTTGCGTCATACCGAGTTCACTGGCGAGCCGCGCGCGGGCTTCTGCCTCATCGGCGCATGTCAGGATTGCCACGTCATGACGGACGAAGGTTACAGGCTTCGCGCCTGTACCACGCTTCTGGAAGACGGCATGGCCTTTGTCACGGAGCCTGCGAAATGAGCGCGGTGCTCGATCCGGTTATCGTTGGCGCAGGTCCGGCGGGTGTTCGCGCCGCCGAAACGCTGGTCCGGGCGGGTCTCCGGCCCATCGTGCTCGACGAGGGGTTCCGTTCCGGCGGGCAGATCTATCGCCGCCCGCCGCTCGATGACGGGCGCAGCTATCGCAGCCGCTATGGTTCCGAAGCGCATAAGGCGGAAGCGCTGCACAAGAGCTTCGACGCATTGCGCGGCGCAATCGACTATCGCCCGGAAACGCTGGTCTGGAATATTTCGCGCGGGGAAACCGACCGGCTCGACCTGCTGACCGATGGCGTTCACGGCCAGTTGCCCTACAGCCATCTCATTCTGGCCACCGGCGCGACCGACCGGGTGCTGCCGTTCAAAGGCTGGACCAGGCCCGGCGTCTATACGCTCGGCGCATCGCAGACGGCGCTCAAGGCGCAAGGCTGCACGGTCGGTGAACGCGTGGTGTTCATGGGGTCGGGCCCGCTGCTTTATCTGGTGGCCTGGCAATATCATCATGCCGGGGCGAAGGTTGTGGCGGTGCTGGACACAGCGCCTCTCGCATCCAAATTCCATCTGGCGCATCTGGCATTTTATGCCCCGCGCATCGTGGCGCTCGGCGCTTATTACGGCCTGCGCCTGAAGCTTGGCGGCGTGCCGATCCATTACAATGTGCGGCCCGACGAGGTGCTGGGCGAGGGGCATGTCGATGGCATTCGCTTTCGCTCGGCCGGGCGTGTGCGCGAGGTTGAGTGCGATGCGCTGGCTTATGGTTTTGCCTTGCGTCCCGAAACCCAGCTTGCCGATCTCGCCGGTTGCGATTTCCGCTTTGAAGAACGCGACCGCGCATGGCTCCCGGCTGCCGACAGGCTTGGCCGCACGAGCCGCATCGGCGTCTATGTGGCGGGCGACGGTGCAGGCATTGCCGGTGCAGATGCAGCCGAAATTCGCGGGCAACTGGCCGCAATCGCCTTGCTGCGTGATCGGGGCCTGCCGTTTGACGAAGGTGCTGAACGCGCTCTTCTCGCAAAGCTTGATCATATCTATCGCGAACGCCTGATCGTCGAAAAAGCCTTTCCGTTCCCGCGTGACTGGTTCGACACGATTGCTGGCGACGTCACGCTCTGCCGTTGCGAGGAAATCGCGCTGCGCGACGCGCAGGCCGCGATCCGTCAGGGTGATGTGCGCGAGATCAACCGGCTGAAGGCACTCACCCGCGTCGGCATGGGCCGTTGCCAAGGCCGCATGTGCACGGCAGCGGCGGCGGAACTTCTGGCGTCGGTGCAGGACAAGACGCCTGCCGAAGCAGGCCGCATCCGCGCTCAGGCGCCGGTCAAGCCGATCCCGCTCGGGTTCGGCGCTCGAGCCGGGGAGGGCGCTTCGTCATGACAAGGCGTCTTCAGGCCGATGCGGTCATTATCGGTGGCGGGATCGTCGGCGGCTCGGCAGCGCTTTTCATGCGCCGGGCCGGCCTGTCGGTCATCCTGCTCGACAAGGGTTTTTGCGGTGCGCAGGCAAGCGGCGTCAATTATGGCGGCGTGCGCAGGCAGGGCCGCGCCCCGGAACAATTGCCGCTTGCACAACGGTCGCATGAATTGTGGGCGCGCCTGCCGGAACTCATCGGCATCGACGGCGAATATGTCCGCAGCGGCCATTTGAAGCTTGCCCGCACGGAAGCGCATTTCGCAAGCCTTGAAGCCTATGCCGCGAAGGTCAGGCCGCTCGGGCTCGATGTCGAGCTGATCGGCGGCAATGCGATCCGCGAACGTTTTCCATGGTTGCCGGGCGATGTGGCGGGCGCCTCGCTCTGCGCGGAGGATGGCCATGCCAATCCGCGTCTGGTTGCGCCTGCCTTTGCCCGCGCGGCATTGGCGGCGGGGGCAAAGGTGCTGGAAAACACGCCGGTCATCGAAGCGCGAGAGACCGGCGACGGCTTTGCCATTCTGGCAGGCGGTGGCTCACCGACTGACACGATCGAAATCCGCTCGCGCCTCCTGTTCAACTGCGCCGGTGCCTGGTCGGACCGGTTCGCAGCCTCTTTCGGCGAGCCGGTGCCGCTCCAGCGCATCTATCCCTCGATGGTCGTTACCGAGCCGATGCCGTTTCGCCTGCCGATGAGCCTTGGCGAAGAGGGCGGCGGTTTCTATGGCCGTCAGGTCACGCGCGGCAACTATGTCATGGGCGGTGGGCGCGGCGCGCCGCTTGAAAACCCGGACTTCTCGCGCCCTTCGGTCAATGCCGCCTCATCCGTGATGCTGCGTGCCATCGAACTGTTCCCGCATCTGAAAAATGCCCAGGTTATCCGCTTCTGGTCTGGCACTGAATCGGAAATGCCGGACGACAATCCGGTCATCGGGCCAAGCAGCCGGGTCGACAATCTCTTTCACGCCTTCGGCTTTTGCGGCGCCGGTTTCCAGACCGGCCCGGCTGTGGGCGCCATTCTTTGCGATCTCGCCGTAAAGGGCGAGACGGAAACGCCGATCGATGCCTTCCGCATCGACCGGTTCGATATGAACTCAAACCACAAAGGGGAGTAGCATGAAGTACATCACCAAAACCGGCCTGTTGGCGCTCGGCCTGTCGGCAGCCTTCGCTTCGGCCGCATCGGCTGAAACCAAGACGCTCTATATCGGCATGAATGGCGGCAATATGGAGAAGGCCTATACCGAGCATGTCCTGCCGGAATTTGAAAAGGCCAATGACGTCAAGGTCGTTGTCGTGCCGGGCACCTCGGCGGATATTCTCGCCAAGGCGACCGCGCAGAAAGACAATCCGCAGATGCATGTCATGCTGCTCGACGACGGCGTCATGGTGCGCGCGATCAATGCAGGCCTGTGCCAGAAAATCTCCGACGATCCGGTTCTGGCCGACATCCAGCCTGCCGCGCGCCTCAAGGACGACATGGCCATCGGCGTCGATATGGGCATGACCGGCATTGCCTATAACAAGAAGCTTTTCGACGAAAAGGGCTGGGCCGCCCCGACTTCGTGGATGGATTTCGCCGACGAAAAATATGCGAATGCCGTTGTGTTCCAGTCGGCTTCTGCCTCGACTTTCGGCCTGCATGCCTTCCTGATGTTCAACCGCATTCAGGGTGGCGACGACAAGAACCTCGAGCCGGGCTTCGAGAAGTTCCCCGACATGATCGGCAAGAACGTTCTGGAATTCATCCCGTCCTCGGCCAAGATTTCGGAAATGGTGCAGACCGGCGAAGCGGCGATCTTCCCGCTGACGCCAACCGGCGTCAACAACCTGAAGGACAAGGGCATTCCGGTTGAATATGCGCAGCCCAAGGAAGGTTCCGTGGTCCTCGCCGTGACCGAATGCGTGCTCGCAGGCAACAGCGAGCCGGAGCTGAGCCAGAAGCTTGCGCATTATCTGCTTTCCGCCGATGCGCAGAGCAAGGCGCTCGACCATGGCAACGTCATCCCGTCGAACCAGAAGGCCAAGGCCGGCTCGCCGGAAGCACAGGCCAAGCTCGACGCCTTCAACGGTTACATGAAGACCGCCAAGACGCTCGACTGGGACGCCGTCAACGAAGGCCGCCAGCAGCTCAACAGCCGCTGGAACCGCACCATCGAAAAGTAAGATCGATATCGTGATCCGAAAAGGCCCGCGCCGGGAGACCGGGGCGGGCTTTTTGCTGCAGGACCGCTTACGCATCGCCTGCCGATATTGTAGCTTGCGCGCAAATCATCCGGCAAATCGATGCAACGGGGCAAGCGTGAGAAAAGCGGCAGCACTCGCATTATCTGGAATTCTGGTGGCGGCACCCGCGCTTGCCGAAGACAACTGGAAGCCCGTCGAGGAAATCAAGTTCTATGCCATCGCCGGGAAAACCGGCCCGGAACTTTATGAATCCATCGGCGAGCGCGGCCCGAAGATCGGCGGCGGCAAAACCCGCGTCATCGCCCATACCAGCTATGTGCTGACCTGGGACCGGCAGTTCGACCGCTCCAACAATGCCTGCACGATCCTGTCGGCCACGCCCAAACTGAAGATCACCTATACGCTGCCGAAGCCCGCGCAGAAACTGACCTCGCCGGTGAAGGAACATTGGGAAACCTTCTATGAAGGCATCCGCAGGCATGAGCTTGTGCATGGCGACCACGCCAAGGACATGACGCGCGAGATCGTGCGCCGGACCGTGGGCCTGTCGGTTCCTAACGACCCGAAATGCCAGAAGATCCGCAAGGTGCTGATCAAGGAAATCACCGATATGGTCGATGTGCAGCGCGCGCAAGGCCGCGCCTTCGACCGGGTGGAGATGGGCAATGGTGGCAACGTCCACCAGCTGATCCTGGCTCTGGTGAACGGCGGCTGATTTTCTCCATTGGAGCGCATTCCGAAACGTGTGAAACGGTTTTCGGAAAAGATGCGCGTCAAAACAAATGCTTGAAGCGGTTCCGGCAATTCCTTTTTAACCGGAACCGCTCCAGCCTGCGTTGCGCTCCAAAACCTGCAATTTTGAACCAGATGGAACATTCGTGACAGCCGCGCAATGAAGGGTTTTCATGCGTTTGTTCAAACAGAACCCGTTGACATCCTAACCAGTTAGTACATTTTAGAAAACAGCGCAGCCGATCATGCATTCCGTTCCGAGGTGGAGGACCGAGGTGGAGGACCGAGGAGGAGCGGATTGCAGCTTGCGACAGGGCACTGCCGGGAACCGGACGGATTTCTGACACGCCTTTAGTTGCGATGGCCGGCGCGGACAGCGGGAAAGTATAGTCGCCGCCGGATGCATGGGCATCCTGCAAGGATGCGGTGCTGCTTTCTCTCGAAACCCGAAAAGGGACAGCGGTCCGCAAGCGATGCGCCCAGAGGAGGGCCGAAGGAGGCCGAGGGGAGGAACGTGAAAGCTTTAGTCGATTTCTATTTTACGGCGGCGCGGTTCGCCATTGCCTGCCTACTTGGCTGCATGGTGGTGCTCGTGTTCGGCAATGTGGTGCTGCGCTACGCCTTCAATCAGGGCATAACGGTTTCGGAAGAGCTGTCGCGCATCTTCTTCGTCTGGCTTACCTTTCTGGGCGCGGTCGTCGCCATGCGCGACCATGCGCATCTGGGCGTGGATTCTTTGGTACGCCGCTTGTCGCCTGCGGGCGCGCGCATTGCGCTGGTCGCAGGCCACATCATGATGTTCGGCGCGACCTGGCTGGTTCTTTCGGGAAGCTGGACGCAGACCCTCATCAATATCCCGACGCTGGCCCCTGCGACGGGCATGTCGATGGGCTGGTTTTACGGCGCGGGGCTGGCCTTTGCCGTGCCCGCGCTCCTCATCATCGCGTGGAACGGCTTCGGCATCGCGACCGGGCGCATCGATGTCGCCAGCACGCATTTCGTGACGGACAGCGAGGAGCATGTCACACCCGTCCCGACCGATGAAGATCGCAAATAGGGCGCGCTGACAATGACCTTGCTCATCTTTCTTGCCGCCCTTCTGGTTCCGATGGCGCTCGGCGTTCCGGTGGCCTTCGCGCTCATCATCAGCGGCGCGGCGCTGATGATGTATATGGATCTGTTCGACGCTCAGATCGTGGCGCAGAACGTGCTGAACGGCGCGGACAGTTTTCCGCTGATGGCCGTCCCGTTCTTCCTGCTTGCGGGGGAAATCATGAATGCGGGCGGCCTTTCGCGCCGCATCGTCAATCTGGCGCTGGTCATGGTGGGCCATGTGCGCGGCGGTCTCGGCTTCGTCGCGATCTTCGCGGCCTGCGTGATTGCAAGCCTTTCGGGTTCGGCGGTCGCTGACGCGGCGGCGCTCGGCGCATTGCTGTTTCCGATGATGCGCAATGCCGGACATGAGCCGGGCCGCGCCGCCGGGCTGATCGCCTCGGCTTCGATCATCGCGCCGATCATCCCGCCATCCATCGGCTTCATCCTGTTTGGCGTGATCGGCGGCGTTTCGATCACCAAGCTGTTTCTGGCGGGTATTTTTCCCGGCCTGATGATTGCCGTGGCGCTGTGCGTGACATGGTTCATCCTTGCCCGCCGCGAACAGTTCGACCTGCCGAAGAAGGCCGCGCCCGGTGCGCGGATGCGGGCTTTCCTCGACAGTATCTGGGCCCTGATGCTGCCGGTCATCATCATTGTCGGCCTTCGCTTCGGCGTGTTCACGCCGACGGAAGCGGGCGTGGTCGCCGCCGTCTATTCGCTGTTCGTGGCAACCGTGATCTATCGGGAACTGCCGCTTTCCCGGCTCTATCCGGCCATGGTGGACGCTGCGAAGACGACCGCCGTGGTGATGTTCCTCGTTGCCAGCGCCAGCGTTTCGGCCTGGATGATAACCGTTGCCGATGTGCCGGGGGAACTCGCCGATCTGGTGCGACCCCTGATGGATAACCAGACGCTTCTGCTGCTTGCCATCATGCTGATGGTTGTTCTCGTCGGCATGGCGATGGACATGACCCCGACGATCCTGATCCTGACGCCGGTGTTGATGCCGATCATCAAGGAGGCAGGCATCGATCCGGTCTATTTCGGCGTGCTGTTCATCATCAACAATTCCATCGGCCTCATCACCCCGCCTGTCGGCACGGTGCTGAATGTGGTGTGCGGCGTCGCGCGCCTGCCATTCGAAAAGGTGATGACGGGCGTGCTGCCGTTCCTGATCGCGCAGCTGGTGGTGCTTTTCCTGATGGTGCTGTTTCCGCAGCTGGTGACGGTGCCGATGGGCTGGTTTCATTGAATCAAGAACGGGGGCCGCGTGATGCGGCCCTGAAGACATTGAAATAACGAGTGGGAGGAAGACATGAAGAAAATACTGAAGACAATGGCATTGGGCATGGTTCTGCCGCTGGCCCTGATGACGACCACGGCCATGGCCGAAATCCGTTCGCAGACCATCAAGTTTGCCGCCGCCAACAGCAAGGGCCATCCGCAGGTCACGGGCATGGAGAAATTTGCCGAGCTGGTGAAGGAAAAGAGCGGCGGGCAGATCAATGTGAAACTGTTTCCCGGCGGTGTGCTGGGCAGCGATCCGCAGACGCTTTCCGGCTTGCAGGGCGGCGTGGTGGAAATGACGGTAATGAATGCGGGCATCCTGTCCAGCACCGTCAAGGCATTCGAGGCTGTCGATCTGCCATTCCTGTTCAACAGCGGCGAGGAAGCCGACAAGGTCATGGATGGCCCGTTCGGCACCAACCTCCTGAAGCGCCTGCCCGATACGGGGCTGGTCGGGCTTGCCTATTGGGAACTCGGTTTCCGCAACCTGACCAACAACCGCCATCCGGTCGCGAAACTGGAGGATATTGCCGGGCTGAAGATCCGCACCCTGCAATCGCCGGTTCCTGTCGCCCTGTTCAATACGCTTGGCGCCAATGCGGTGCCGCTGCCCTATACCGAGCTTTACACGGCGCTTGAAACCGGCACTGTCGACGGGCAGGAAAATCCAAATGCCAACATCATCAATGCCAAGTTCTATGAAGTGCAGAAATATCTGACGCTGACGCGCCACCAGTACAATCCGCAGATCGTGATGATCAGCAAGAAGTTCTGGGATCGCCTCAACGATGAGGAAAAGGCGGTGATCGAACAGGCGGCGGTCGAGGCGCGCGATTATCAGCGCAAGGTTTCGCGTGAGCAGGATGCAATCGCACTCGACGAGATCAAGAAGACGGGCATGCAGGTGACCGAACTGACGCCGGAAGAAACCGCGCGCCTGCGCGATGCGGTAAAGCCGATCATCGACAAGTTCAGTGCCGAAATCGGTGCGGAAACCGTCAATGAGCTGTTTGCCGAATTGAAGAAGGTTCGCGGCGGAAATTAAAACAGTACGGTGCAGGCCGATACTGAATGAAACGGTTCCGGGCGGGTTTGCCCGGGACTGGCAGGAAACTCCGGTCAGGCCGGAGACAGGAGCGTGACATGAAGACTTCGATAGCAACCGTCTCCATCAGCGGCGATCTCCAGCAGAAACTGGGAGCCATCGCCAAGGCCGGTTTCGACGGGGTGGAGATTTTCGAGAATGATTTTCTCACCTTTGACGAAAGCCCCCGTCAGGTGGGCCAGATGGCGCGCGACCTGGGGCTGGAGATCACGCTTTTCCAGCCTTTCCGCGATTTTGAAGGCATGCCCGAACCTCTACGCAGCCGCACTTTCGACCGCGCCGAACGCAAGTTCGACCTGATGCAGGAGCTGGGCACCGATCTCGTTCTGGTCTGCTCCAACGTGTCGCCAGCTGCCATTGGCGGCATTGACCGCGCCGCGGATGATTTTCGCGAGCTTGGCGAGCGGGCGGCGCGGCGCAATCTGCGCGTCGGTTACGAGGCGCTCGCCTGGGGCCGCCATATCAGCGACCACCGCGATGCATGGGAGATCGTGCGCCGCGCCGACCATCCCAATGTCGGGCTGATCCTCGACAGTTTTCACACGCTGGCGCGCAAGATCGACGTGAATTCGATCCGCTCCATTCCGAAGGACAAGCTTTTCATTATCCAGATGGCGGATGCGCCTCTGATCGACATGGACCTGCTTTACTGGAGCCGCCATTATCGCAACATGCCGGGCGAGGGCGACCTGCCGGTGCTGGATTTCATGCGCGCGGTGGCCGCGACCGGCTATGACGGCTATTTCTCGCTGGAAATCTTCAACGACCAGTTCCGTGGCGGATCGCCCGCCATGATCGCTGCCGACGGACGCCGTTCGCTGATCTATCTTGGCGATCAGGTTCGCCGGGTCGAGCCGGACAACAGGCTGACGGTCCCCGCCATGCCGCCCCGCGCAAAGGTGCACCGGGTCGGCTTTGTCGAGTTTGCCACCCATGCCGAAGATGCAGAGCGACTGGTGGCCGCTGTCGGCGCGCTGGGCTTCAGGCTCGCTGGCAGGCATCGTACGAAAGAAGTGGCGCTCTACCGGCAGGGTGACATCAATCTCGTCATCAATACCGATACGCGCGGCTTTGCAAGCTCGGCCTATGCCGTTCACGGCACCGCAGCCTATGCAATGGGGCTCGTCGTGGACGATGCGGCGCAAGCCCATGCGCGCGCCGTTGCCATGGGTGCGGAGAATTTTGAACAACCGCTCGATCCGGGCGAAATCGCCATGCCCGCCATTCGTGGCGTTGGCGGCGGGCTGGTCTATTTTCTTGACGAAAAGACCGATCTGGCCCGCATCTTCGATATCGAGTTCGAGCCGGTTGCAGGCAATGAAACGGGTGCCGGTGTCGGCCTCACCCGCATCGATCATGTTGCCCAGACGATGAAGTTCGATGAGCTTCTGACCTGGCTCCTCTTCTATACCTCGCTCACGGAATCGCGGAAATCGCCCATGGTCGATATCGTCGATCCGGGCGGCGTCGTTCGCAGCCAGGTGGTGGAAAACGATGAGGGAACGCTGCGCATCACGCTCAACGGCGCGGAAAACCGTCGCACACTGGCCGGTCGCTTCATCGCCGAAACCTTCGGCTCGGGCATCCAGCATCTGGCCTTCGCCACGGACGATATCTTCGCGACGGCTGCGGCCCTGCGCGACAACGGCTTTCACACGCTGGAAATCTCGCCGAATTATTACGACGATCTGGAAGCGCGGCTCGGTCTCGACCCGGAATTCACCGACCGGCTCAAGGCTGCGAACGTGCTTTATGACCGCGACGAGAGCGGCGAATATTTCCAGCTCTATAGCCCGACCGACGATCAGGGCTTCTTTTTCGAAGTCGTGCAAAGGCAGGGCTACAAGGGGTATGGCGCGGCCAATGCGATCTTCCGCATTGCGGCGCTGCGGCGCTACATGCGCCCGGCGGGCATGCCGAAAAGTGCAGCGGCACTTTGATCGCTGGGGGAGAGGAAACCATGGCAAAGGCGCTCGCCAAGGCGCAGACGCGCAAGAACGACCCGGATGCAACGCGGGAAAATATTCTCGACGTTGCGGGGCGGGAGTTCGTGGCATCGGGGTTTTCCGGCGCCCGCGTGGACGAGATCGCGGCGCAGACCCGCACGTCCAAGCGCATGATCTATTATTATTTCGGCAGCAAGGAGGGGCTTTATCTCGCCGTGCTGGAACGCGCCTATGGAAAGATACGTGCGCTGGAAAGCTCGCTGTCGCTCGACGATCAGGACCCGGAATCCGCCATGCGCAGTCTGGTGGAAAGCACTTTTGACCATGACGACGCCAATCCGGATTTCGTGCGGCTGGTCGCGGTGGAAAACATTCACCGCGCCGAACACATGGAGCGCTCCGATGTCCTGTCGCGCCAGAATGTGACCATTCTGGAAACGATCGAGAAAATCCTCGAACGCGGGCGCGAGCAGGGCGTTTTCCAGCGACGCATTTCCGCGCTCGACCTCCACATGCTGATCAGCGCGCAGTGCTTCTTCCGCGTGTCCAACAGGCACACATTCGGCGCGATCTTCGGCACCGACCTCATGGCCTCAGACGTGAAGGCGCGGCATCGCCGCCTGATCAGCGACACGATCATCGCCCTTTTGAAAAGCCCGGAATAGCGGGGGTCGGCGCGCCGTCCGATCCTGTGGAGAATGGAATTGAGAAGTGAAGTGACGAAACGCCGTATTCATGTGGGCCTGATCGGCGCGAATATCCAGCGTTCGCTCTCACCGGCGATGCATATGCGGGAAGGCGAGGCGGCGGGTCTCGCCTATCGCTACGACATTATCGATCTTGCCGAGAAGGGGCGTTCAGCCAGCGATCTGCCCGCGCTTGTCGCGGAGGCGGAGGCTGCGGGTTTTTCCGGTCTCAACATCACCCACCCCTGCAAGCAGGCGGCGGTGGCGCTGGTCGATGAACTTTCGCCCCATGCTTTTGCCCTGCAATCGATCAACACGGTGGTGTTTTCCGATGGCAGGCGCATCGGCCACAACACCGACTGGTGGGGCTATGCGGAAGGGTTTCGTCGCGGCCTGCCGGGTGCGTCGCTTGCGCGTGTGGTGCTGCTCGGTGCGGGTGGGGCCGGGGTCGCCGTTGCCTACGCGCTCGCCGAGATGGGGGCGCTGGAAGTGCACATCTTCGACCTCGACGCCGCGAAGGTCGATGCGGTCATCGGCAAGCTCGTTGCGGTGCAGCCGCAATGCAGTTTCATTGCAGGTTCCGATCTCGCGGGAACGCTGGCGGGGGCATCTGGTCTGGTCCACGCGACGCCAACGGGCATGGATGCGCATCCCGGCCTGCCGCTCGCGCCCGCGCTGGTACAGCCTCACCTCTGGGTTTCCGATATCGTCTATTTTCCATTGCAGACGCCGCTGGTTCGGCTTGCGAAGGAGCGCGGATGCCGCGTGCTCGACGGCGGCGGGATGGCTGTGTTTCAGGCGGTCGGCGCATTCGAGCTCTTCAGTGGCATCAAAGCCGATCCGGACCGGATGCTTGCCCATTTCGCGCAGTTGCAGGCGCGGAACTAGAGCAATAAAGGATCTTCAAAAATGGACGCAAGGATAAGTTTCCGGATTCTACGCTAACGACTCTGGTCTCCAGCGCCGCTATCTTCAATCATCTGGTAGAGCAAGCATAAATCACCGAACGGCACGTTTCTATTCAAGCGTGTTGATGAAGATGCTTTGTGTTTTTGCGGGATCGCTTGTTGAAGAATTGGCGTTGGAGGTTCTCGTGAGTATAAACTTCAGATCATCGGGTATATCTGCCACGCGCATGTCGACGCGGCGCATCCTTGTCGCCGGTGGCGCGGGGTTTCTTGGCTCTCATCTTTGCGAACGTCTTCTGAACGAAGGAAACTTCGTCGTCTGCGTCGATAATTTTTCGACCGGACGGCTTGAGAACCTGCGCAATCTCCTGCGTTACGACACGTTCAGCTTCGTTCGCCACGATATCGTCAACCCGATCGATCTGCCGGTGGACGAGATCTACAATCTGGCATGCCCGGCTTCGCCGCCGCATTATCAGGCTGATCCGGTGCATACGATGAAGACGAGCGTCATCGGCTCGCTCAACCTGCTTGAGCTTGCAGCACATTACCAGGCCCGGATTTTTCAGGCATCGACTTCGGAAGTCTACGGCGATCCGCAGACGCATCCGCAGCCGGAAGCCTATTGGGGCAATGTCAATTCCTTCGGTCCCCGGTCCTGCTACGACGAAGGCAAGCGCTCCGCCGAAACGCTGTTCTACGATTTTCACAAGCAGTATGGCGTCGATATCCGCATCGTGCGCATCTTCAACACCTATGGCCCGCGCATGCGGCCCGACGACGGGCGCGTCGTGTCGAACTTCATCGTTCAGGCCCTCAAGCGTGAAGACATCACCATCTATGGCGACGGCTCGCAGACCCGCTCCTTCTGCTATGTCGACGATCTGATCGAAGGCTTCAGCCGGCTGATGAACAGCCAGGTCCGCAAGCCCGTCAATCTGGGCAATCCGGGAGAGTTCACCGTGCGTGAACTCGCCGAGCAGATCATTGCACTGACCGGTTCGTCATCGCGGATCGTCTATCGTCCGCTGCCGACCGACGATCCGCGCCAGCGCCGTCCCGACATCATGCTCGCCAAGCGCGAGCTTGGCTGGGAACCGCAGATAGCGCTTGTCGAAGGGCTGAAGCAGACGATCGCCTATTTCGAACGCCAGCTTGTCAGGCCGACGGGCGAGCTTTTCGAGGTGGCGAGATGACACGGCCGACCATACTCGTCACCGGCGGTGCAGGCTTCATCGGAAGCCATACGGCGAAGCTTCTGCATGAGAGCGGATTCTCGCCGGTCGTCTATGACAACCTGTCGACGGGTCACCGGTCTTCCGTTCGCTGGGGCGAGTTTGTCGAGGGCGACACGCTTTCCCAGGATCAGCTTGTCGCTGCCATCACGAGCTTTGATCCGGCAGCCATCATCCACTTTGCGGCCTCGGCTTATGTGGGGGAATCCGTCACGGACCCCGCGAAATATTATCGCAACAATGTCGGCGGCATCCAGTCCGTTCTGGAGGCGAGCCGCCTGACGGGCGGACGCTCTGTCATCTTTTCATCGAGCTGCGCCACCTATGGCATTCCGAATGCGCTGCCGATCCGCGAGGGTGAAATGCAGCGCCCCATCAACCCCTATGGGCGCACGAAGCTGATCGCCGAACATATGCTGGCCGACTATTCGGCAGCCTATGGCTTGCCCTATGCGGCACTGCGCTATTTCAACGCCTGCGGCGCCGATCTGGATGGCGAACTGGGCGAAAGGCACGATCCCGAAACCCATCTGATACCGCGCGCCATGCTGGCTGCGGCGGGAAAGGCGGATTGCCTCGAAGTTTACGGCGATGATTACGAAACGCCGGATGGCACCTGCATCCGCGACTATATTCATGTCGTCGATCTGGCGCGGGCGCATGTGCTTGCGGTCGAACATCTTCTGAATGGCGGTGGAAACCTCGTTCTCAATCTGGGAACCGGGCGCGGAACATCCATCAGGGAAATCGTGGATGCGATAGACCGGCTGACCGGCCGCAGGGTGCCCGTCGAAATGCGGCCGCGCCGGGCGGGCGACCCGCCCGTGCTTTATGCCGATCCATCGGAGGCTGCGGCAAAGCTCGGCTTCCGCACGCTCCATTCCGATCTCGATACGATCATCCGCACGGCTGCGCCCTTCTTTGGGCTGGAGATGCGGACATGACACGGCGCGAGCTTCACCCAGTCACTGGTGGCGATACAGGCGAAACGGAACCCTTGCTGACGCCCATCTTCACTGGCCGCAAGCGGGTGGAGTATGTGGTTGGCATTGTCCTCTGGGCCCTCGCCCTCGCCTATTTCTGGCAATGGTGGCTCATCAGCGCCACGCCCAATCACCTTGCGGGTTATATTCTGGTGACGGCGCTCCTGGCCTGGATCACGATCCTGCCGCTTTATTTCATCACCATTTTCTTCCACGCGGCGCGCCCCACCGGCCCGCTTCGCATCCCTGCTGGAAGCCGCGTTGCCATGGTCGTCACCAAGGCGCCGTCTGAGCCGTTCGAGGTGGTGGCTGAAACCTTGCGCGCCATGCTGGCGCAGGATGTGCCGCACGATACCTGGCTTGCCGATGAGGACCCTTCGCCCGCGACGCTTGCCTGGTGCCGGGAACATGGCGTGTACGTTTCCACGCGCAGGGGACGTGCCGATTATCATCGGCAAAGCTGGCCGCGCCGCACCCGGTGCAAGGAAGGCAATCTCGCCTTCTTCTACGATCACTATGGCTATGAGCGCTATGATTTCGTGTCGCAGCTCGATGCCGATCATGTGCCTGAGCCGGGCTATCTCTTCAACATTCTGCGGCCCTTCGCCGATCCCGCGGTTGGTTATGTTTCCGCGCCAAGCATTTGTGATCGCAATGCGCATGAAAGCTGGTCGGCCCGCGGGCGTCTCTATGTGGAAGCCAGCATGCATGGCTCGCTGCAGGCCGGTTACAACGGAGGCTTTGCCCCGGTCTGCATCGGCTCTCATTATGCGGTACGCACGGCAGCGCTGAAGGAAATCGGCGGCCTTGGACCCGAACTGGCCGAGGATCATTCCACGACCCTGTTCATGAATGCGCATGGCTGGCGCGGCGTTCATGCGCTGGATGCCATCGCCCATGGCGACGGTCCACGCACCTTTGCCGATCTTGTGACGCAGGAATTCCAGTGGTCGCGCAGCCTCGTGATGATCCTGTTGCAATATACGCCGAAGCTGATCGGTCGCTTGCCGCTGCGCCTGAAGATCCAGTTTCTGTTCTCGCAGCTTTGGTATCCTCTCTATGCTTTCTTTCTGGCGCTGACATTCGTTCTGCCGATAGCCATTCTGGCTTATGGTGATAATTTCGCCAGCGTTACCTATCCCGCTTTCCTGATGCACTTCATGCCGCAATCGCTCGTGATTTTGGCGCTGGCATTCTGGTGGCGGTCGAGCGAGACGTTCCGCCCTGTCGACGGCAGGATTTTCAGCTGGGAAGCGATGCTGTTCCTGCTGGCACGCTGGCCCTGGGTTCTGGCTGGAACCTTCGCAGCCTTCCGTGACTGGCTGACCGGTTCCTTTGTCGATTTTCGTGTCACGCCGAAAGGCTCATCCGAGGTCGATCCGGTGCCACTGCGGGTGATCGCGCCCTATGCGCTGATCTCCGGTGTGTCCATTCTGCCTGTCCTCGTGGTCAGCGGTGCCGATCAGACGCGAGGCTTCTTCATCTTCGCCATCATCAATGCGTGTTTCTACCTGTTCCTGATGGCGATGATCGTCATCCAGCACACGCGGGAAAATCAGGTGCGCATGACGAACCGCCTCTATCGGCCGGCAATGGCATGCAGTTTCACGGCGCTGGTGGCGTTGACAGGCTTCACCACTGCCGAACGCGGGCGCGACGGCATCGAGGCTCTGAGCTGGGGCACAAAAAGCTTCACGCTCTTTGACGACCGCTTCTCGGTTGCAGGGGCTGGCAGAGGCGGGCGCGACGTTCACCGGACAGTCTTCAACCCACGCTGGCGCACCGGTGCGCCCAGCGCAGTAAACTAGGCGAAAGAGGCGCGACGATTATGAAGATCGCTGTCATCGGTACGGGCTATGTCGGATTGGTCAGTGGCGTGTGTTTCGCGGCCTGGGGACACGAAGTCGTCTGCGTCGACAAGGACGAGCGGAAGATCGTCCGGCTGGAACGCGGCATCGTGCCGATCTACGAGCCGGGGCTGGAGGAGCTGGTGGAACGCAACTTCGCCTTTGGGCGGCTCCGTTTCACGACCGATCTGGCGGAGGCCGTCAAGGGCGCGTCGGTTGTCTTCATTGCCGTGGGAACGCCTGCGCGCGCTGGCCACGGGGATGCCGACCTGTCCTTCGTCTATATGGCCGCTCGTGAACTCGCGCCGCTGATCGACGATCATAGCGTCGTGGTGATCAAGTCCACCGTTCCGGTCGGCACTGGCGATGTGGTGCAGAAGATCATCGGTTCGGTCAAAAGGCCGGGAAGCTTCTCCGTCGCATCCAATCCGGAGTTTCTGCGCGAGGGCGTGGCCATTAGCGATTTTCTGGAGCCGGATCGCGTCGTGATCGGCGTCGAGGATGAGCGCGCGCGCTCCATGCTGGTCACCCTTTACGCTCCGCCGCTCGAACCCCGGCAGACGCCGATCCTCATCACGCAGCGGCGGACGGCGGAACTCATCAAATATGCCGCCAACGCCTTTCTCGCCACCAAGATCACCTTCATCAACGAGCTGGCGGATCTGTGTGAGGAAGTCGGCAGCGATGTCAGCGAACTGGCGCTCGGCATGGGGCTGGACAAGCGTATCGGGACGAGTTTCCTGAATGCGGGGCCGGGTTATGGCGGCTCCTGTTTTCCGAAGGATACGCTTGCGCTTCTGCGCACCGCCCAGGACCACGGGGTGGCCCTGCGGCTGGTCGAGGAAACGGTCACGGTCAATGAAGCGCGCAAGCGCCGCATGGCGCTGAAGGTGCTGGATGCGCTTGGCGGCAGCGCCGAAGGCCGCACGATTGCCATCCTCGGCCTGACGTTCAAGCCCGACACGGACGACATGCGCGACGCACCGTCCATTCCACTTGTCGAGACCTTGCAGCGTTTTGGCGCCAGCATTCGCGCCTATGATCCGGCGGGGATGGAGAATGCCCGCCGCCTTCTCAGCGACGTCGAGTTCCATGACGACCCCTATGACTGCCTGAACATGGCCGACGCCGCCGTGGTCGTGACCGAATGGGACAGTATTCGCAAGCTCGACCTCGTCCGGATGAAGCAGACCATGCGGGACCCGGTAATCATCGACCTGCGCAATGTCTTTTCACCGGCGATTGCCGGGAGCCTGGGTTTCCGGATTTCGACAATCGGCCATCCTGTTCAACAGCGGCAGGAAAGAAGAGCAACAAACGTTCTGCCGCAGGCGCGCATCCGTCAATCGCAAGAACCTTTGACGGGTGCGCGCAACCTCAAGGTCGTGGGAGGTTCAAATGAAACATTTGAAGTTTGAGGCGAAGTTTGGGGCGATGTTTGAGGGTGGGCGGACCCTCTCGTTGCGGAGCAGGCGCGTTCTGCCATTCCTCATCGTGCTTGCCGGGATCAGCGCGCCAGCCGGTGCGTCGCCATCCGCAAAGGATGGGCTGCCCGACGGCGCTCGCCCGATGACGCCCGCCGAGCTTTACATGCTCTATCACGACAAGAGCTGGCAGTGGACCGATGGTTCCGGGCGCATGGAAAGCCAGAACCGCCGGTTCACCGCGCGGGTCGATGGCGAGAAGGGCAAGGTCTGGGCCGAAGGCCGCTGGCGCATCACAAGGTCGGGGCAGATGTGCTTCGATGCGAAGTGGCATATGGATGAGGGTGTATTCCCCAACAAGACCTGTTTCTCCCACCGCATCGCCGGTGGGACCATCTATCAGAAACGAGAGCCGGACGGCGTCTGGTATGTCTTCCGCCATGCGGGCGGAAACAAGGATGACGAGGCGCGCAAGCTCATCTCCATCGAAACGATAACACCGGACAGGGAAGCGTTGAATCTGGCGCTGCCCGTTGCCCAATCGCCAACGCAATAAAGGAGGCGGCGATGAAAACCTCATACAAACTAGCAACAGCCATTCTTTGCGGCGCGCTGCTTTCAACAGCCGTCTACGCCGCCAGCGGTGTTTCGGGTGCCACTGTCGACACCCGCAGCATGTTCCACGACAAGCGCCCGGTCATCACTCCGCAATCCATCACCTTCGGAGCCTATGATCCGCACGGGGATTTCACCAACGATCCCAATTCACGCATCGAGCATCTGTTCCTGCCGTGGGAGGATGTGGACCTGACGAGCCTTTCGGCGGCGGACGCCTATGCGCAGGAACGGGGCCGCGAACTGCTGATCACCGTGGAACCGTGGTCGTGGGCACGCGACTGGCGCGTGGCGCCGGACGATCTGCTGAGCGGCATTGTGGGTGGCCGTTACGATTCAAACATGGCCGCGGTCTGCTCCGCTGCCTCGAAGCTGAAGAGCCCGGTCACCATTCGCTGGGCGCAGGAAATGGACGACAAGACAGGCCAGTTCACCTGGTCCTACTGGCCTGCGCAGGGCTATATCCGCGCCTATCAGCATGTCGTCAATGTCTGCCGCAAATCCCTGCCGCACGCCAAATATATGTGGTCGCCAAAGGGGGAGGAGGGGCTGGACGCCTATTATCCGGGCGATGGTTATGTCGACGTGATCGGCCTTTCGGTATTCGGTTACGAGCCCTACGACATGCTGGAACTGGGACGGCCATCCACCTTCGTGGAACGCGCCAAACCGGGCTATGACCGGGTGGTGGGTTTCAAGAAGCCGATTGTCATTGCCGAACTCGGCTATGAAGGAAGCGACGCCTATGTCCGCGCCTGGGCGCAGGAAACCAACAAGCCGCAGGCCGAATTTCCCGCGCTGACCGCGGCGGTCTACTTCAATGACCGCGAAGTCTATCCGTGGCCACGTGGTGTGGGACGGCCCGACTGGCGGGTTGCAAACCATCCGCTTGACTGATCCGGCGAAGCGAGTGCGGTCCGGATGAGAAACCGCTTCGCACCTTTGCTGGAAATGCTCCAACGTCTGAACAGGATTACGACAATGTTTTCGATCCGTTTTAGAACCGTCAGCACGACACAGTCCGTTTTCCGGGCTGCACTCCCTTTGGCCGTGCTTCTTGTGGCAAGTGCTGCGGAAGCAGCGCCGAAGCCGAAGGCCGACGATCCGGTCGCCATCGAGGCTGCGGCGGCATCGCCCCTGTCAGCCACGGCGCTTGAGGCGCTTTATTCCGGCAGAACATGGAAATGGAAGGATGGCGGCGGCTATTTCTCCGCCGACAGGCATCGTTTCACGGCCTGGTCGCAGAAGGGCCGGGCATGGTCCTATGCCGAGGGGCGCTGGTATGCCACCGACAACGGCAAGCTCTGCCTGCAGGCCTATTGGGTCAACAAGATGAGCGGCGGCGGTGACACGACCTGCTTCCTCCATCGCGAGAAGAACGGCGTCATCTACCAGAAGCGCTCGCTGGGTGGCACATGGTACGTGTTCCGCAACAATCCACAGCGCCCGACCGACGAGGCCGCCAAGCTCCTGCGGGGCGACCGCATAAGCAAGGGACTGGCGCGCATGAAAGCCGATGCGAGCTGATCGCGAGGCGAACATGCCGGCTCGCCGATCTGTATGGAGTTCCGGCGAGCCGGTGTGACTGGCGCGTTGCGCGCTTCACCCTAGTTGCGGTTGAAGCAGCGGGATTTCTGCCCGAAACCGCTCGGCGTGCACACAAGGGACGTACCGCTCGCATATTGCGAGGCGGAAACCTTCATGACTTTCGCCGATCCCGGCTTGTTGTAGCGAACCTGCCCGTTTGTCTCGACCTTGGCACGATAAACGGAAATCGTTTCGCTTTTCTGCTTGCGGGCATCCTTGGCTTCTGCACCCGCCGTCAGGCATAATGAAGCGGAAAGTCCAACCACTATAGCGGCAGCCCATTTCAAGCTTTCGCGGCGCACAGTATATGCAAATACATTGTTCATGCGATTGCCTCCGGTTGTTATTACCGTGCTTTCTATCGGATGCGTTTTAATATTCTGGCCGGATTTTCATGAAAATTTTCATCAAATGGGATGCAATGATCTTCCGTCACAGACCAATTCCGGTCAGTTCCGGGCGAAGGCGGAAAAGCAGGTCTTCGCTGTGCATGAGGATACCGGCTGCCGCTTCCAACGGATAGCTGACAGATAATGTTCCGGCTTATTTTGATTTTATACGCGCAAATGCTAATATCACGCCATGGTCTTGGGATGCGGTCTGCGCGCCCTGGCCCCCGGTTTGGTTTTGGGAGTTGCCGTGACATCCCCGAGCGACAAGGCCACGAGTGATCTGAAGCCGGAATTTGTGGAGCGCCGCCAGTCAGCGCGAGTGCCGCTTGCGAGGCTTGGAGAAGAAGCCCGAAGCACCAATATTCTGGCCCCGCTGGTCTTTACGACCGAACAATTGGACCGCTCCGCGCAGTTTTCCGCATGGCAGCAGCATGTGGCTCCCCTCTATGATGTGCGCTTGCCGGAAGGCGTCACTGCCCGGGACGGCTTTGCCGTCAGCCAGAAAGTCTGGGACCTGCGTGGGATGCTGCTGATCGAACAGGCAGCCCCTCCGTTCAGTTACGAGCGCACACCGGAAAAAGTTCGCTTCAGCCCCATTGATCACTGGCAGATCAGCTTCCTGCGCAGTGGCCGCTCGTGGACCTCCGTGGATGGCCGGGTGGCGGAAAACGAACCCGGCATGATCAACATCCGTTCGTTCGGCTACCCGTTTCGCGGTCGGGCGCTCGCGACCGAAGCCGTGCTGCTGATTATTCCGGTCGACCAGTTCGCGGGCCTCGGCGGCATGCCGGAAGCCTGCAACAATGCGACGCTCGGAGGCTATCGCGCCAAGCTCCTCATCGATTTCGTATCGACAATCCAGACCGGGCTGGACCGCATAACAGCCGAAGACCTGCCAGAATTGCGCGACGCCTTGCGCCAGCTCGTGTTCGACACCATCGTTCCGCTGGTGAGGGAGAGCGATGCGAACGCGCACGGCGCTTCTCTGGGGCTGATGACCCGCGCCCGGCGTTTTATCCAGAAAAACCTCATGTCCCGCGATCTCACGCCCGATGCGCTCAGCAGGGAGCTGGCGATCTCGCGCACGCATCTCTATCAGCTGTTCGAGGGCTCGGGCGGTGTGCTCAACTATATCCGCCAGAAGCGGCTGTTCGCGGCGCATGAAATGCTGGCCGATGCCTCGGAAAACCGCAAAGTGTCGGATATTGCGCAATTGCTGGGCTTCGAGACCGCGGCCAATTTCACGCGGGCTTTCACGCAACATTTCGGCTACAGCCCCACCAATGTCCGCAAAGCCCTGCCGCGAAATGACGGCACCGGCGACAGCCAGTCCGATGCGAACCGCTCCGTTACATTCGCCCACCTGTTACGCACCCTGGCCATGTTCGACGCATGACGGCGTAAACGCACGGGGTTTGCGCTCCGGCTATTCCTGATCAGGCATAAGTGCAAAATGTTTCATATTCTTGTCGAGTGCCACCCACTCATGCTTCGACTGCTCGAATATCGATAGGGAGGGTGGTGGAAACGCTGGGTCGGCAAACAGGCCGACGCCCACCCCTATCAAGGACGGGGCACCTTCTGGCAGCCAATAGACCGTTGAGCCGCAGCTTGGGCAGAAATGCATCCGAACCTTTGCGGCCGCTTTCGGCTGTCCGAACGAATTCCGTCGATTGACCAGAAATTTCAACACAACCTCCCGAGTAGAAGGCATTCGCACTGAACGGCGCGCCCGTCCTTCGCTGGCAGGCGAAGCAGTGACACAGGGCCGTCAGTTTGGGCGGTTCGTGAGGTGTTACTTTCAGATTTCCGCAAGCGCATTGAGCATAGGTCATCGATTTCTCCTGCATGTGAGATTGCATCGTGGGGAAGGGGAGATGATCGGAAAGGAGCTCGGAAAGGTTCTGAAACCGGCTGCAACTGTGGCAGCGCCTGAACCGAATATTGCATATTATTATTATCGTTCAACGCCTGATCGGCAAGCTGAAATAGAGCCAATTTCTTACACTTGCTTTTGGGAAAGATTTTGCAGACGCTGTGGTCTTGCCTCCCATCGGGGAGGACACAAGGGAGGAAAGACATGCAGCATTACAGACTGAAATCGCTTTCCCTTGCCGCGGCCATTGCCGTTGCAGGTCATCTGCCTTCAGCTTATGCGGCATCGCCAGCCCCGGCCGAAGGCCAGAACGGCATGGTGGTCACGGCACAGCATCTCGCCTCGCAGGTCGGCATCGATGTGCTTAAGAACGGCGGCAATGCCGTCGATGCGGCAGTTGCGGTCGGCTACGCGCTGGCGGTCGTTTATCCGACGGCCGGCAATCTCGGCGGCGGCGGTTTCATGACGATCCGCTTCAAGGACGGCAAGAGCACCTTTCTGGATTTTCGAGAGCGCGCGCCGCTCGCCGCCACCAAGACCATGTATCTGGACAAGGATGGCAAGCCGGTCGATGGCGCCAGCACTGAAACCTATCTCGCCATCGGTGTACCAGGTACGGTGGCTGGCCTTGAGGAAGCACGCGAAAAATATGGCACCCGCAAGCGCGAGGAGTTGATCGACCCGGCGCTGAAACTCGCCAAAAATGGTTTCACACTTGAACTGGGCGATATTCTCTCCTTTGCCGATGGCAACGAAAGACTGGCGAAAGACCCGGCAGCAGCGAGTATCTTCCTGAAAGACGGCAAGCCGCTTCCCCTGGGTGAAAAGCTTGTCCAGCCGGATTTGGCAAAGTCGCTTTCAGCCATTTCGGAAAAAGGCCCGGCAGCCTTCTATCAGGGCGATATCGCCGATCTGATCGTCAAGTCGAGCAAGGAACATGGCGGCATTCTCGCCAAGGCCGATTTCGAGCAATACAAGGTTCGAGAGCTGGAACCGGTCAAGTGCAGCTATCGCGGCTACGATATCGTGTCCTCGCCGCCGCCTTCCTCCGGCGGACTGATCATCTGCGAAATCCTCAACGTGCTGGAGGGTTATCCGATTTCCTATCTCGGCTATGGCTCGGCGGAAACCACGCGTTTGATGGTGGAAGCGATGCGCCATGCCTATGTGGACCGCAACACGGCATTGGGCGACCCTGATTTCATCGATAATCCAATCGAGAAGCTCACCAGCAAGGCCTATGCCGCAGAAATCCGCAGTCGTATCGACCCTTATCGCGCCGGTGTCAGCGAAGCACTGAAACCAGCCGAATTCAAGGAATCCAACGAAACAACGCATTATTCCATCGTGGACAAGGACGGCAATGCTGTCGCGGTGACCTACACGCTGAACGGTTCGTTCGGCACGGCCAAGGTGGCCGAAGGCACCGGCATTCTGCTCAACAACGAGATGGACGACTTCACCATCAAGCCGGGCGTGGCCAATCTCTATGGTCTCATCCAGGGCGAAGCCAATGCCATCGAGCCGCGCAAGTCACCGCTTTCCTCGATGAGCCCGACCATTGTGTCGAAGGATGGCAAGCCGTTCATGGTTATCGGTAGTCCCGGCGGTTCGCGCATCATCACGATCACGCTCGAGGCAATCATGAATGTCATCGATCATGGGATGGACATTCAGGAGGCGATTGACGCCCCGCGCATCCACCACCAGTGGCTGCCTGATCGGGTCTATATGGAAGCGAACGCGCTTTCGCCCGATACGATCCGGCTGCTGACCGGCATGGGCTATACAGTCGGCGAGGACCATAACTGGCCGGTCTGGGGCGAGGCGGCAGGCATTCTCGTCGGCGGCAAGAACATGGCGGCCATCGAAAAGGGCGGCGACAACCGTTATTACGGCGCCATAGACAGCCGTGCCGTCGCTGGTGCCGCCATCGGCTATTAGAGCGGTTCCGTTTGCTGGAAATGCTCTAACCCGGACCACTCCGGCGCCTGATCGTTGAAACGAGGAGACGAGACAATTCACGTCTCCTCAGCATCTGAACTATAGCGGATCAACCGGCGTTTTTGCCGTTGATCCGCGCAGTCTTCAGAATCTCGATGACCATTTCGGAGGCCTTGTTGAGCGAACCGACCGGCAGGAACTCGTAGATCGAGTGGAAGTTGTGCGCGCCGCAGAACAGGTTGGGGCAGGGCAATCCTTTTTCCGAAAGCACCGCGCCGTCATAACCGCCACGCATCGGCAGCGGCGTCGGCTCAACACCTATTGCCTTCATGGCGTCCAGCGCCAGCGCGACCGGATAACGATTTTCGCCTTGCAGGCTCTCGGCTGCGTTGCGGTAGACGGCCTTGTAGTCCACGTGAACCGTACCCTCGCCATGGAGCTGGTTGAAGCTTGCGGCGAGGTTTTCAATGAAGACGCGGCGCGCCTCATATCCGTCCTTCGTGAAATCGCGGATATCGATGACAAGGGTTGTCTCGGCTACGGACCCCTGAATGCCCTTCGCCCAATAATAGCCCTCGGTGCCTTCCGTATATTCGGGACGCTCGCCTCCCGGCATCATCGCGATGAATTGCTGGGCGTAGAGAATGGCATTGCGCAACTTGCCCTTGGCCGACATCGGATGCGCCGGCTGGCCCTTGAAGGTGAGGCGGAACTCACCGGCATTCCAGTTCTCATAAACGATCTCGCCAACCGCACAGCAGTCGAGCGTATAGGCGAAATCGGCATTGAGGGAAGCGACGTCGAGGGCCTTGGCGCCAAGCAATCCGATTTCCTCATCGGGCACGAAAACGACCTTGACCGTACCGTGCTCGATTTCGGGATTGCCGGTCAGCACCTGCATGGCATGCATGATCTCGGCGATGGCGGATTTGTTGTCGGCCCCCAGCAGGCTGGTGCCGTCCGTCACGATGATCCTGTCACCGACATAGCGTTCGAGTTCAGGAAACTCGGCGAGCCGCATGGTAGCGCCGGTGGCCTGGTTGAGCACGATATCGCCGCCCTGATAATCGACGACATGAGCGCGGGTGTCGGTCGTATATTCGCTCGACGTATCGAGATGGGCGACCCAGGCAATTGTCGGAAACCGCTGGTCACCGTTTGGGACATTGGCAGGCAAGGTGCCGACGACGATCGAGTGGTCACGCTCTTCAACCTCCATGCCCATGGCGCGCATTTCGCTGGCGAGCAGCTTTGCGAGATCGGTTTGTCCGGCGCTCGACGGGAGTTTCCCCGCATTGGGTACGGCGGTCGTGTTGATGCGGGTATAGGCTAGAAAGCGGTCTACGATATCCATGTCATTCTCTCGAATATTGGTCAGATGCGGCCCCGGATTCAGCCGGGGCCCAAAGAAGATAGCGGGCGTTCAAAGCGCGCTTCGATCTGGTTGAATCCGATCGGCGCTCTGAACCTGTCATTCTGGAGCATGATCCTGATCGATCCCGTTCACTCCGGTCGGATCATGCTCCATGCCCACCAACCGGAGTTCATCGCCGGTCATCCGGCCAGTCATCCGGCAAGCGGGGACAAGCCTTATTCCTCGATGTCGACGTCTTCAAAGAGATAGCCGCCAAAGGGATCGATGCGGAAATCCCGGACCTTCTTGCTGATCGGCTGCTCGACGATCTGATGGGCGATCGTCAGCCACGGCGCCTGTTCCTTGAACACGACCTGCGCCTGTTCGTAGAGCTTGGTGCGCTCGGCCTGATCCGTCGTCAGCTTGGCCGCCTGAATGAGCTTCTCGAAATCCTGATCGCACCAGTTGGCGCGATTGGCGCTGCCGATGGCCTTGCAGCTCAGAAGCGCGGCGAGGAAGTTGTCGGGATCGGCAATGCCGCCGGTCCAGCCAAGCATGACGGCGCCATCGCGGTCCTTGTCCAGCGAACGCTTGAGATATTCGCCCCAGTCATAGGTAACGATTTCGGCCGTTACGCCCACCTTGGCGAAATCGGACTGGATGAGTTCGGCAGCGCGGCGCGCATTGGGCATATAGGGCCGCTGCACCGGCATGGCCCAGATTTTCATCTTGAGGTCCTTGACGCCTGCCTCGTCGAGCATCTTGCGCGACTGTTCGGGATCGTAAGCGTCGTCCTTGACGTTCTTGTTGTAGCCCCAGACGCTTGGCGGCAGCGGATTGACCGAAGGGACAGCCGAGCCCAGATAGACCGCATCGATGATCGCGGCCTTGTTGACCGCCATGTTCAGCGCCTTGCGGACACGCACATCGTCAAACGGCTTCTGCTGGGTGTTGTAGGCGAGGAAGGAGAGGTTCAGCCCTTCCTTGTGCAGCATTTCGACAGCCGGATCCTTCTTCATCTCCGCAATGTCGGCCGGGTTCGGCGCGGCAATGACATGGCATTCGCCGGACTTCAGCTTCTGGTAGCGCACAGCCGCATCCGGCGTGATCGCGAAGATCAGATTGTCGATCTTCTGCTTGCCCGCCCAATAATCGGGATTGGCCTGATAGCGGATGGCGCTATCCTTCTGATAGGCGACGAACTGATAGGGACCGGTTCCGACCGGCTGCTGGCTGAACTCGGGAATGCGGCCTTCCGCGACGAGCTTGTCGGCATATTCCTTGGACTGGATGACGGCAAATGTCAGCGACAGCGTGGAGATGAACGTCGCTTCCGGATGCGCCAGCACGAACTTGACGGTGTGATCGTCGATCTTTTCGATCTTCTCGATCAGGGAAGGAAAGGAGTAGGCCCCGAACTGCGGCCACGTGCCCTGATTATAATAGGGATTGTCCTTGTTTCCCTGGCGGTCGAACGTGAAGATCACGTCATCTGCATTGAATTCGCGCGTCGGGGTGAAGAAGCTTGTGGTGTGGAACTTCACGCCCTTGCGCAGATGAAACGTATATTCCTTGCCATCGGCGGAAACGTCCCAGCTTTCCGCAAGGCCGGGCTCCAGCTCGGTCGAGCCGCGCTTGATCTTGATGAGCCCGTTGGACACATTGCGCGCCGAAGCATCATAGACGGCGCCGGATGTCGTCTGCGCCGCGTCGAACATTTCGGGAGATGCCTCGGAGCAATAGATCAATGTCTTGGCGAAGACCTGTCCAACTGCCGTGCTGTTGAGCGCAGCCGCGACCAGCGCGGCTGAAAATAGTTTTCCGTATGTGTTCATGAGGCTGCATTCCCTTGCTGACGACGCGACCGACCTTCGGTGGTGTGTTGTTCAGTATCGACTTTTCCAGATGATTCTAAACAGCGGTGCGATTTTTATATGAGCGCGCAAAGCTGCGTGAAGCAAGCCGGTCTTTGGAGTTCCGGCCGCTAATTCGCTATTACCGGGCTTGCGGGACGGCATTTGCCAGCGGTGGGAAACTCCAATAGTTTTGCACCTGCCGATCGAATGATAAACATAGCCGATGCGATATTCTGCCTGGGCAGGCTGATACCGGGATGCAATTCATGAACTTCAACAACAGAAGCACCCGGGGAAATTTCCGCTCTGCCCTATTGCCGTTTTTCGTGTGGCTGCTGTTCAATCTCGTGGCGATGGGCGGCCTTGTGATCTACCAGCGCGCCGCACTTTTGTCCGAGCTTCAGGCCGCCAGTTTCACGTTGCACCGCGAGGCCTCGCAGCGCGCAGGCCAGCACGATGCCCATCTGACCGCGCTTTCCACGATAGCCCAGTCCAAGGCGCGAACCGCCGATGTTTCGCAGAACGATGTCTTCCTCGAAGTGGCGGCGACGATCACCCGGTTCTATCCGCGCATCGACGAAATTCAACTGGTGCCGATGGACCCGGCTCTGCCCGTGGCCGGCACCAGAGCGCTGGAACCGGAGCTGGCCGACACCATACGGGCGGCCGTCCGTTCCTACCGCGGCCTGCCGGAATTGCTGGCGCCATCCGCGCGGCCCGGCCACTACATGATGGTAAAACGCAGCCCCAATACCGACAATCCGCATGACGGTCTCACATTGTCGATCGATGCGGGGAGCCTCATCGGTTCCGACGATGCGTTCTGGAGCGGCAAAGGTGTCGCGCGACGCATCCTCATGCCCGATGGCACGGTTCTTTTCAGCCAACCGGCCTCCTTTGACGATGTCGATTTCTCCAAGAAGCTCGGCAGTGCCTCGCAGCCGTTGCTTTTCCAGACTGCGCTTGCCATGAGCTGGGGCGACCTGCTGCCGTTTGACCAGCTGATACCGCTTCTCATCCTCACCAACCTGTTGTTCTTCGGCGGATTGATCATCGTTCGCCAGACGCAACGCACCCGCCATGCGGAACGCCGCGCGGAGCTGAGCGGCTTCGAGGCGCGGCTCGCCCATGCCTCGCGGGTCAATACGATGGGCGAGATGGCAAGCGGCACGGCGCATGAGCTGACGCAACCCCTGACCGCCCTTCTTGCCGGCGCGCAGGCAGGGCGCCGCCTGTTGAGCCGCAACAATACGGCGGCTCTCGCCGGAGCGCTGGACGATATGGTGGAACAGGCGCGCCGGGCATCCGCCATTCTGGACCGCCTGCGCAACTGGTCTCGTCCGCAGCGCCGGCAGACGACACGTGCCGATCTGCGCCTGTCGCTTCAAAACGTGCAGACCCTGCTCGCCTCGGAAGCTGCCCGCCGGGGCGTCAAGGTCGAGCTTGGGATGCCGGAGACACCGGTGATGGCAGCGGTCGATCCGGTGGAAATGGAACAGGTCATGTTCAATCTCCTCCGCAATGCGATCGAATCCTTTCATGAGGACGATCAGGACCGGCGCGTCAACGCGTCCCTGAAAGCCGATGGAGCGGTGGCGGTTCTGGAAATTGCGGATAATGGTCCCGGCGTCGCGCCGGACCTGTTGCCCCGCCTTTTTACCCCGTTTACCACAAGCCGTCCTGAAGGGACCGGCCTCGGCCTGGCCCTCAGTCAGCGGCTGGTGGAACGTTTTGCCGGAGAGATTTCCTATATCCCACGGGAGCGCGGCGCGCTGTTTCGCGTTGTGCTGCCAATCGCCGAAGAGACAGGAAGTTAAGAGAATGGTTCAGCCGGTCTATCTTGTCGATGACGATGAAGCAGTGCGAAAGTCGCTCAGCCTGCTTTTGTCGACCATAGACATGGAGGTCAGGAGTTTTGCCGATCCGTCTGCATTTCTGGCACAGCTGCCCCGGTTGAAGCCGGGCTGCATGATCTTCGACATTCGCATGCCGGTCATGACCGGCCTGAAACTCCAGGAACTTCTGGCCGGACAGGAAATCGACTGGCCGGTGATCATCATTTCGGGCCATGGCGACATCGAAGCCTGCCGCCGTGCCTTTCGAAACGGCGCGGTGGACTATCTTTCCAAGCCCGTCGATGAGCAGGATCTCATCGATGCAATCCAGAAGGCGCAGCAACTGCTGGATCAGCGGCTCGGCAGCAAGGCGCTGCGGGCCGAAACACTGGCGCTGCTGGACACGCTGACGGCGCGCGAGCGTGAAGTGCTTGGCCGTATCGCGCAGGGGTTCACGACCCGGCAGATTGCCGATGGGCTTGAACTGTCGCCGCGCACGATCGACAGCCATCGCGCGGCCATCGGGGCGAAACTGGGCACGACCTCGCAGGCGGAAATGACGCGCTTGTGGCTGGAAGGGCAGTCCACTCCGTAGAACTACCGAGAAGTTTGTAAGAGCTACGGATTTCGCCGCTCGCCGACGAAAACTAAATGTTCCTCATCACAACCGAGGAACGACCATGATCCGTAAACTTGCAATTGTCGCCCTGTCGATGTCTCCCGCTACCGCTTTCGCCCAGACCCTCCCCACCACGCCTTACCTGCCGCTCGATCTGGCAACCAAGGCCGCACAGGCTGCGCTGGATGCCTGCGTCGCCAAGGGCAGCAATGTGAGCGTCGCGGTCGTGGCGCGCGACGGGGCAACCAAGGTTCTGCTCAAGGCCGATCTTTCCGGCCCGCATACCGGCAACAGTGCCGAAGGAAAGGCATTTACGGCAGCCGCTCTGGGCCGCGACTCGGGCGAGCTTGCGGAGTTCATCGCTTCGAAGCCAGCCAATAACGGCATGCGCGACATGGATTCGCGCTTTGTTATCCAGGCGGGCGGCCTGCCGATCAAGATCGGCGACGCGCTGGTCGGCGGCATCGGGGTCGGCGGCGCACCGTCCGGCGCGATTGACGCGGAATGCGCCCTTGCCGGTCTTCAGGCTATCGAAGCCAAGTAAAATGACAGGCAGGACCGGACCTTGTCCGGCCCTGCCTTTATGTGCCCAACGGCACCTCCCCGACGCCCGCGCCCTGATCGCCGCAATCCCTGCAAAAGCCGTGCCGTTCAAGGAATATGGCTTGCATCGGGGCGCGGGGGCTGATTTTCTGCTCGCCAAAGCCGACGCATCGACGGCTTCGTGGCCGGCGGAACACCGCATCTGCGGATTTTCTGACACGCTTGTATCGCAGACGAAAATCGGCACCGTGACCTGCGGTGGGCGGTCCATCCCGCGCGAACCGGCCCGAAACGTCGCATGCTCGGGATAATGCGGAGGGGACAGAATGGCCGCGAGCCCGGCAAAGCGACTGATAACATTCGGTATGGTTATTCTGCGTGAAGCGGTCGGCGTCTACTGGACGCTGATCAAGATCATGCTGCCGGTGATGGTGCTGACACAACTGGCTATCGAAATGGGGTTGATCAAGGCCATCTCGCCCGCCTTCGCCCCGGTCATGCAGTTCGTGGGCCTGCCGCCGGAGGCAGGTTTCGTCTGGGCGATGAACCTTCTGTCGGCATCTGGAGCGGGGCCGTGGTGATGTTCGCCGTCCTGCCGGTCGACACACTGACCACAGCACAGGTGACAATCCTCGGTTCGCTTTTCCTCTTTGCCCATGCTCTTCCCATCGAACAGCGTATTGTGCAGAAGGCGGGTCCGCGCCTGATCGTCTCGACGCTGATCCGGGTTGGCGGTGGGCTTTTCTTCGCCTGGGGAATTAACCTGATTTCCAGCCGCACCGGATGGCTCGCGGAACCGGCTGCCCCGAACTGGGTGCCGGGCCATTACGATGCGAGCTGGACCAGTTTCGTGGCGGATACGGCCTCCACGCTGGTCTGGATATTCATTGTCCTGCTCGGTCTGGTCGCGGTGCTGAGAACAATGGATGCCCTCGATGTAACGCGCTTCCTCAACCTGCTTCTTTCGCCATTGCTGCGCCTGCTCGGCATAGCGAAGGACGCCGCTCCGCTAACGGTGGTCGGGCTGGTGTTGGGACTTTCCTATGGCGGGGGCCTCATCATTCGTGAAGCGCAGCGCGGCCATATCCAGCCTCGCGACGTCTTTCTGGCGTCGAGCTTCATGGGGCTCTGCCACAGCCTGATCGAAGATACGCTGATAGTCGTGGCTCTCGGTGCGGATATCTACGTGGTCCTGTTTGGCCGCCTGATTTTCTCGGTTCTGCTGGTTGCAGTCCTCGCAAGGCTTCTGCGCGGAACGGGCGATGCCTTCTTCTTCCGCTTTCTTTACCGGGACAGGATGCATGGCAAATCGCGGCTGCAATACGGGACGGCGGCAGAGGGCCCACTGGATTCGTAGGCGGAGATTTCGGAAGCTTCCAATGTGACAGCGCGCTTCAGTTCGCATTAAAAAATCCCCCACGCGAGGGCGTAGGGGTAAGGGATGCACAGTGATGGGTGGAAGCAACTGAGGGGAAGCGCTTCCATGAAAACCAATAATCAAAATAGTATTCTGAGGCTGAACGGAGTCCTAATCTGTTCGTGCTATCAATATGGATAGAAAGCACCTTTCTCACCTGCAAATCAATCGCAACAATTTGAGGGGGAAAAGTTGGGACCTTTAATCCGGAGCTGGAAGCAGGCGGGCAAAAGGAACCCCGGTGCTGTTGCTGCGCTGGGGTTGTGCGCAGCAAGGGACACTCTACCACCGGCTTTGCACGCAGGAAGTGTAAGGAAAGGCTGGAAGGTGGGAAATCCCATGGTTGCGGGAGGGCATTCTGGGTCGCATCTGGCTCGGAACAGGCGGGAATTTCCGTGACCTGAGCGCATCTGAAAAGTGTGACACGCTTTTCGGAACGAGTTGCGGGGAAAACCCCGGACAATCGATATTTGGAGGGGGCGTCAATGTTCCATGGCGGGTCTCAGGAACAATGCCTCGGCTATTGTCGAAAGATCCTTGTGGCGAGCGCTCAGCACGAAACCGGCGAAGCGCTGGCTGTCCAGTCTGGGATTTTCGGGCAGGGCGAATATGAAGGGGATGGCACCGCGTTCCAGCTGGTCGATGAGCGGGAGCACCGCGTCCGGTTCCAGCGCGACATCCATGACAACGGCGTCCACAACGCCGCCTTCCAGATAATTCAGCGCCTGGATGGCAGTGCTGACCGGACCAAGCACGATGGCTCCGGCATTTGTCAGCCTGGCTGCCGCTTCTTCCGATAGCAGGAACCCGTCTTCAAAAACCAGAATGCGTTTTCCCGAGAACAGACGCATAATATCATCATTAGACTTATTCATTACAAACAGTTGGCCATGTCTGGGACCAAATGACAAGATGCCTCGTGCTGAATTCACATCACGGGCCAAAACACGATAGCGCGGGACAATACGCCTGAAAAACACTATCTAGGCTCCCTCCATGATATCGTGCAGTTTGTGTCGCGCGCGGTGCAGGCGGCTTTTCACCGTGCCGATGGAGCAATCGCAAAGCTCTGCGGTGCGCTCATAGCTTTTGCCTTCCAACACCACCATCGCCAGTACCCGACGATATTTATGAGGCAGGGTCGCCATCGCGGTCTGCACATCATGCGCTTCAAGGGTCAGTTCCTGCGAGGCTTCCACCGAGACTATCGGAGAGACGCACTCGACGGCGCCTGGTGCTTCGCGTTTCTGAATCCGAATCCGGGTGCAGAACGTGTTGCGCATGATCGTAAAAAGCCACGATTTCAGCGGCGAATAAGGCGTGTACTTTTCCCGGTTGGCCAGGGCTTTCATCAGGGTTTCCTGAACGAGATCTTCCGCGTCTTCCTTCTGGCTGTAGAATGTGCGGGAAAAAGCGCGAAGCGCCGGTATCATCTCAACGAGATGTTCCGGCTCCAGCATGTAGTCGGGATCGGGGGTGAACGACATCGCAGTGGCCTTTCCGAACCAACGTCCGGTTAGAGGATGGGGCGGCACAAGGCCGCCCCTTTAATTTACGAATTCTTATGGCTCTGCTGGCCTGCCTTCACATGCTGTTCGTGGCTTCCGCCACGCGAAGATGACTGCTGCTTGTCGCCGCCGCCTCCGCTGCTTGCTTGCTTGCCATCGTTCTTGTGGCTCTGCTGGCCGGCTTTCACGTGTTGTTCGTGTGTGCCACCTTGCGTGTGATTCTGTGCCATTCTCTTTCCTTTCAGTGGTTCCAGACCAATGATTTTGGGAGTGGAGTTTGTCGCGCGTGACATAAGCCTAACCTTGAGGCCCGGAGGATGTTCCAAGAAAAAGCCTGTAACAAACTTCACGTTTCGGACGCGCGCCCGAACTCTGCAACCTGGCCAAGTTCCTTCAGGAACATCGCCCGTTCGCGGTCGTAACCGCTCCTGCCGCGCAGCCGCAGCAGATAGGAGGGGTGGATGGTCACAAAGACGTGGCGGTTTTCGTGCTGCAGGCAACGGCCGCGCACGGCGGCTATCTTCACAGGCTTATCAAAAACGGCGCGGGCGGCCACGGCTCCCAGCGCAACGATGATATGCGGCGACACTTGTTCGATTTCCTGCTCAAGCCACCAGCGGCAGGCTTCTATGTGGCTGGTCGACGGGCGCTGGTGGAGGCGTCTCTTGCCGCGCTGGATGTGGCGAAAATGTTTAACGGCGTTGGTGATGTAGCACCGTTCGCGCTTGATGCCGACTTCGGCGAGACAGGCGTCGAAGACCTGGCCCGCAGGACCGATCAGCGGGCGCCCTTCGATATCCTCCTTGTCGCCGGGTTGCTCGGCGACAAAGAAAATTCCGGCCCCGACAGGGCCTTCCCCGAAAACGGTCTGTGTCGCATCCTTGTAGAGCTCGCAACGCCGACAAGTCTGCGCTTCCGCGCAGACTTGCTCAAGGGTAGGCTGGCGATGTGAAATTGCCGGGGCGGGGCTTGTCATTGCCGCTCCGTGGCGGAAGGCGGCGGCTGCGATTCCGTGGATGTAGGCGGTGTGCTGTTGTCATCCATGAAACCGCGCCCCGGACGCATTTGTCCGTAAAGTTCCACCGCACCCCAGACAATCATCGCCAGTATCAGGCTGGAAACGAGGATTGTGAGGATACGCCCTCCATTCAAACCTTGACGGGCCTTGCGCGGATCCACCTCTTTCATCGGCCGATCCACCTAGCCCCAGCGCTGACGTTCGCGTTCGATCTCGTCTGCCGTGTAGGGCGCAGCCGACGCATTGAAGCTCTCCCATCCTTCCTCGAGATAAGCGTCGCGGCGCTGGCCGATATTGACACGTCCCCAGTCTTCCAGAATGGCTTCGACCTTCTCGCGCTCGCTTTCGTCGCAGCGGACCGCGACCAAAGCGCTGCCCCGGCGAATGGCTTCGCTATAGGCCTGCGCCTCTTCCTCGGGTATGCCCGTATCAACGAGGGCGCCCACGATACCGCCTGCGACGCCGCCGGCTGTCGCGCCGCCAACAAGCCCGACCAGCGTAGCGGTGAGCCAGCCACCTGCCACGACCGGGCCGACGCCGGGAATGGAAAGAAGGCCAAGCCCGGTCAGCAGTCCGGCACCGCCGCCTGCGACCGCGCCGAGACCGGCCCCGGTTTCGACGCCCGTCACGGTGCTCCCGTCCCCTTCCGCGGCATCGCCTGCATATCGACCATCGGTATTATTCGAAATCAGGCTGATATTGTCCGAAGAGATCCCCGCTTCCTCAAGGGAACGAACGGCGTCCATTGCTTCGTCATAATTGTCGAACAGACCTGTGATATAAGCCATTTTCATCTCCTTTAATTCGGTTGCCGGTTACAGCCGGATCACTGCGTGGTGATGTTTCCCTGGAAATCGAAAAGAACCTTCACGGGCTGCCCGTTACGCGCAGCATCGGCGCGCCAGACGCCATCCTCGCCAAGCTGAAGGTGCATGATGTTGGTATAGCCTTCTTCGGTCAGGCGTTCCTTCACCTGATCTTCGGTAAAGCTGTTCTGCCCCGGCACGGGCGCCTTGGGGTTTTTCTCTCCGGGTGTCGTCACAGCAGGTGTTTGCGGGTCACTGGAGGGGGCGGCGGTTTGGGCAAAAGCTGCCGGTGTGACCAGCAGGAAAACCGCGCTTGCGCAATATCGAATAGACTGTTTCATCGTAGGCTCCCTTGTTTCTGGGGACTGTCCCAACCAACGAGCCGATCGAATGTTCCCTTGGAATTTCAACGGGCACCGAGAACCATTTCCCTGATCCAGCGGGTCAGGAGCTGGTTGTAGGTCTTTTGATGGCGCTCTTCCGTGAGGGCATGGTCTGCGCCGTCCAGCATGCGAACGGTCAGCGAACGGGCATTGATGAAGGCGGTTTGATAGCTCGCCACTGTCGGATGCGGAACGATGACGTCATGCTCGGACTCGACCAGAAGCACATCGCCGCGAAATTCCCGTGCCTGCCGCAAGGCGCGGTTGTCGTCATAACTGACCAGTGCCGAGCGATAGGATTGCAGGTCCCTGCGATCGAGCCTTGCCTTGGGAACCTGCCAGAGCTCGTCACGATAAAGGGCAGGTGCTCTGAGCGCCAGCCAGCGAACGGGGCGCAATTCTGTCAGCAATGTCGCGAGATATCCGCCATAGCTGCTGCCTATGACGACAATGGAGTCGTCCTCGACCATCTTGAGGCTGGCCAGGCTGTCATAGGCGGCGATTGCGTCGTCGAGGTTTTCGCCGCGCGTCACGGTCTTGTTGCCGGAGAGCAAATCCCCGTGGCCGCGCATATCGAAGGTGAGGCAAACGCAGCCGAGCGAGGATATTGCATTCGCCCTTTCGATGTCGCGTTCCTGGCTGCCGGCCCAGCCATGAAGAAAAAGGACGCCGGGAATGGTAGTGTCTGGAGAGATTACTGTCGCGGCCAGTTCATACTGGTCGACACGGACGGCGGTATCGTTACGGATCATGATAGATTTTCTCGATTCTCGCATATTTATGCAGGGGCTGACCGAGATCGTCCTCACCGGAATAGACGATGAAATCATCGTCCCGGAACGTCGGCGCTTCGTCGCGGCTCTCGTGCAGAACGGCCTGCACGGCGGTCACGGTTTCATCCTGCATCAGTTTTTCCATTGCCAGCAGTTCAGCGGGGGAAGCGCCTCCCACGCGCCACGACTGTTCAAGCACTCCACAGCGCACGCCATTTTCGGTTATCGGCCCGACAAGCACGTCATAATTCCTGCGTGACGCGACCAGTCCAAGATGCTCGCGGGCCGCTTCATCGTAGCGCCGGGCATTCTCCACGACCTTGCGTGCAGTTGGCGATTGCAGAAGCTGAAGAAGCGCATCCCAGTCGCCGCGCACCACGCGCAACCGGCTACCGGCATAAAATTCCTTACCGGCCTTGTCGCGGGAACTGTACTGACGGCCCAGATAGGTTCCGACATGGTTTCCAAGCTGGATCTGCCCGACGGAATAGGTCGTGGAATTGTCCACATCCTCTTCGAGAACCAGTCCGTTTGCGATATCGACCTCTGAAACCTCGGCGAGAAAACTGTCGAGCGAGCGGACGGTGTCGATGACGCTCTGGTCCTCGCCGCCGGACGCATAGGGATTCTTGAACCGAATTTTGTGCTTTTTCAGCAAGGCACTCGCCGCTTCCAGAGCGTGGCGGTGCGAGAACACCGAGAAGCCCGGCAGAACGCAATCCTGCAAACATGCCGCGAACTGTCCCGTCCATCCCTCGGGCAGGTCGTCGTGGTCGTGCCAATGTGGATGGGTAACGAGCTTTGTCGCCATGAAACCGCGATGAACGATGCCGCCATAGAAGCGATCCACGGTCATGTCGGGGTTCCCCTCCTGCCGGGCGAGGGCGTAGGTCGGGATAAAAAACGTTTCGCCATTTTCGTCGAAGTCTTGCCCAGTGGGAAGTAGTTGCCGGCCTGTGAGGGCCGAGAGACGCGTAGCCAGCGCTTCCGCGCTGGCTACGGTGTGGTGGCTGTCCGACGCCCGGCAGACGACGCGAATTTTCCGCATGGGGTCTTCCCGCAAAAGGGCGCTTTCCATGTCGTCACCTCGCTGTCGATCCCGGGCTAGCGGTTGCGCACAGGCTGCGATCAGGCCGCTTCCGCACGGAGATTGGCGGAGGTTTCGGCAAGCTTGGTCAGGTCCTTGTCGGTCTGGCCTTCTTCCTGCAGGGTTTGATCGAGGATATTCGCCACGTCCTTGTATCCAAGGGTTTCGGCCCAGCGCTTCAACGTGCCGTAGCGGGTGATTTCATAGTGTTCCACGGCTTGGGCAGCGGAGATCAAACCCGCGTCGAGCGCAGGGCTGTTCGAAAATTCCTCCATGATCTCCTCGCCCTCGGCGATGATGCCTTCAATGGCGTCACAGGTCTTGCCCTGCGCACGCTTGCCGAGAATCTCGAAGCACTGCTGCAGACGTTCCACATGTCCTTCGGTCTGTTCCCGGTGTTTTTCGAACGCGCTCTTCAGCTTCTCATCATTGGCCGCGCGGGACATCTTCGGAAGCGTTTTCAGAATCTTGCGCTCCGCGTAATAAATGTCCTTGAGGGTATCGTAGAAAAGATCTTCGAGATTGCGTTGCTTGGTGCTGGCCATTTCAGGCTCCTCCTATGGTTCCGAAACTGTCATTGTCGTGCGGCTGAAAATCCCGACGACGGCACACCTAACTCCCCAGCGATCGTTTTGTTTCGCCCGTTGGACAAAAATCAAAACGTCAGGGCTGCGTGGGAGAGCGGGCCGGTTGGGTTGGGCTCTCCGGCGAGACGTCCCCCTTGTCGGAAGTGATGAACAGGCTGCCCAACCCCAGCAGCGCCACGGCGAACATCACGACGGCAAGCCATTTCAAAGTGGTCATCGTTACGTCCCGTCAGGATTTCGACTTGTGCTCGGGCTTGCCCTTCTGCTTGGTGGAGGCCATCTTCTCGAGCTCTTTTTCGCTCATGGATTTGGCCATTTCCTTGGACGCTCCACGCAGTTCGCTTTTTGCCTTGTCTCCGCGCTTCGCCGCCAAAGCCGCACCGGCAGCCTGTTGCTGCGCTTTGGATTTTGCAGGCATCTTCACCTCCTGTGATGGTCAGTTCTGTTCGGTTCCACGGCTTTCCCGCCGCAGTTCACGCGCGCTGGGGTTGGCCAGATCATTCGGACGCTTGCCGTTGGGGCTGTCGAAATCGAAATCCGTTTGCGGGTCGTCCGACTGCGGCTGGCGCGGGTTGCCCGGCGCGTTCGACTGCTCATGCGTCGGCCGCGCCTGATGATCGCGTGGTTCGTGCTCGGACGGTTCGCCCGCCCCGACGCGATCCTTGTCGAAGTAAGGAAATCGGATGCTTGCGGCATCGTAGAACATGACGGTTCCTCCAGTTGGGTGCCATGGAGTGCCCATGGGTGTCATGACGGCTGAACGTGCCTCCGAACCGGCTTGCGAGCAGTTTGTTCCATCGAGGCACCGAAACCGGTCGATGTCGCGGACAGGTAAAAGGAACATGGGCAGCCTTCGGCAGTTATCGAAACCCGCAAGAGAGGAGTTTTGATATGGCCCAGACAAGGAAATGGTCAGGCGAAGTAACAGAACACAGCGACGCCCTCGATCTGGAGCCGCATGTGTTCGAACAGGACGATCCGAAGAAAATTGCAGCTTCCCTGAAGCGCTCAGCCGACAAGAGCCATAAGCGCAAGGCGGAGCCGTTCCGCTCGGCAATGTCCATGCTGACTTTCTACATCAATCGCGCGGGCAAGAATCTACCGGAAAAACGCAGGCATGTGCTGGAAGCAGCCAAGGGCGAACTGCGCAAGGCCTACGGCAAGCCGGACCACGCTTGACACCCGCTGAAGGGAGAAATCGCATGAAAATTCATATCGAAGAAAGGGGAGCGGCATTGAGGTTCGTCCTGTCCGCAGACCCTGAGCTGCCTTCCGACCCACCGGAAATACCCGAAAAGGAGCCGGAAGGCATTCCCGTCGAGCCGCCTGAAACCATTCCGCAACCAGACAAGGGACCGTTCAGCCCCGACGAACCGGAACAGATACCGCCGCTTCCGATGCCCGAACATCCTTCGCGCGGTCCGGCAAGTCCGGACCAGCCGACAATGCAGCAAGAAGCATCGGGGTGAATGGAGCGACGGTCGTCATCCGTCGTCGTCATTCCGTCCCGCATGCTTCGGCTCACTCAGCGCATCGGAAAGGTTCTTGCGGTCGGGATCGGACAGGTTGTGTCCGGCGGCGTCGCGCTTTTTTGCCGGGTCATCAACGGCGGGTTCATAGCCGCGAGGCCTGTTTTCCGGCGGGCCTTCCCATTTCGGCTTCTGGTCCGTGGTGCCGGCTTTCGGGTCGTGTTTCATTGCAGCCTCCATTTGTTGAAACTCATCCCCAACCGAGCAAACGCCTGATTGTTTCGTTGAACGACGCGAACGCTGCGTGAAGGCAAGCGGCACAATTGCCGAGATAAAGTTCCGGAACAATTGGCCCGCCTCATGGTTGGAACCCAGAGGTCCACAGCGATGAAGACAGTTTCAGAAGACAAAAGCATTGGCGCCCGCACGCGAGGCGCGATCCAACGGGGCGAGACCGGCGACAAGGTTCCCGGTTTCGATCCTGCGGCAGCTCCTATGGAAACGGACGCCGAGGCAGGCGGCAGTTCCCAGCCTGCTGGCAAGCCCCAGCCGCAGCCCGCGAAGGCTGATGACAGCAACGCTTCCAGCCATGCATCCGGCCTGCGGGCGTGGTCGTCCGAAGGAAACCCGCAAACCGCAAGAGGAAAAGCCCCACTGAGGGAAGGCCCTGTCTATCTCGTCTGGTGGTTCATCATCGCGATGGTCGTCATCGGTTATTTCATAATCTCATGGGTGTGGCGATGAATATGCAATCGAAACCTGAGCAAGACAAAAGAGCCGAGCCTTCGCGAACGCTCGGATACTTTCCGCGCTTCGCCCTGGTCATATTGGCGGTTCTGCTGCTTCTGTTCCTTGGATGGAGCCTGACCGGCGGCGGATCGGTATCGCAGCAGCAGGGCATAGAGACGCCCCCCGCGACGGATTCCAGCGACCAGCCGGACAAGAATCCGCCGGTCGAAAACCAGCGGCCGCAGACGGGCACGGGAGGCGACCAGCCGACCAATCCGCCAGAAGGGCAGAAATGAAGGGCGGAAACGGAGATCAAAAAAGAGGTCGTCATGAACAAGCAACCAACCACCCCGCTTACGGATGATGAAGACGTAAAGTTTCTTGCCGAGAATTCCGATGTTTCACCGCTTCAGGCGCGCCAGCTGATCGAACGTTTCGGCAGGGACAGGGAAAAGCTGCTTGAAGAAGCGAAGAAGTTTAAAGCGGAAGGATAGAACAATGGCTGAGATCACACGCGATCACGACAAGATCCGCCGGTGGCGGGTGTCTCTGCGTGGCGGTCCTGATATCGCTTGTGGGCAAGTCGCGACGCCAGTTCGGCAATGTAGTTCAGGTCCCTCAGGCCGTTCTGGTAAAGCATTATGATGGCGGTAGAAAGATCTGTCGCAGCATATTCCCTGTCGCTTTCCTCAAGAATAATCGCGGCATGGGAAAAGCAACTGCGCATGAAGGTCACTTCTTCCGGCTTATAGATACGGCTCGCTTCGTTGAAGAGCGGCATACGATCCTCCTTCGGGACACATCAACAATACGCTTCTTAATTATTTAAGATAGGCACGATTGATCACTTCATATTTCGGTGCTGCCTGGGCTCACGGCAGGCGGCCGCTTCCTTGTTCGGGATGGCGCTCAAGGTTTTGGCGGTTGAGGCAATCGAAAACCCGCTGCGCCTCCTCTTCGTTCAAGGCGATCTGCAACCGCCCCTCGAACGTGATGGGGTTGCCCTTGAAGGCATCGATCACCGACCAGGTGCCATCGCCATTCTTTTGAAGTTTGTACCCGTTTTCTACCATGGTCGTCTCCCGTCGCGGCCTGTCTCCGGCAAACTCGATGGGCCCGAATTCAACGGGTACCCATGGTCGATCTGCTCGAGGCCGCACGGCTCCAGATGAAGCCGAGCCACCATTGATGCAAATGCCGGAGAAAAGAAGTTAACGAAGCAATGGTTCGAATGGTTCCGTCGGACGCTGGTCAGCATGCATGCCGCCAGATGCAGCGCGCGATATCCCAAGTTTCGGCGACAGGGGGTGGGCGTCAATCCGGTAAGCGAACTGACGCCCACGGGAGTGTTTACAGATGATCGCGCGGAATGGTCTGGTTCCATTCGCGGGTCGTGACAATTTCGCCGTTTTCCTTTGCCGTCAGAACTCCGGAAATATAGAAGTTTTCGGCATCCGAATGCATTTTCGTGGTGCTGTCGATGTCGATCAGCCACCCTTCGCGGCCCATCTGATAGGCCTGTGTCAGCACGTAGGATGCGGACAGCGGGTCGTTATCATTGATGCGCAGTTCACGCTTGAGGCTGTGGCTCAACTGAGTGCCGATATCGTCAAAGCGCAGAATTCCCTCACCGAAAAGACCGCCGATGCCCTCCGTCACATAAAGCGTTTCGCCGGTGACGTGATCCTGCTCGGTCCAGCGGCGCACGCTGCCCGGATCAAGCTGGGTGATCGGCGTCGCAGGTCCATGAGCGGGTTTCTGGAAGGAAATCTTTGCATCGTCGGCGGAAGCCGGACGTAGCGGCAGATCGAGGACCGACGCTGCGGTATCGAGTGTCAGTGTCACACGTTTTGGCGATGGCCAGACCATCGGCCAATAGCCGGTGGCAACCGAAAGACGGATGCGATGTCCCTTCTTGAAGCTGTAGCCGCTGTCGTTGAGCTTGATCGCGATTTCATAGGTCTTGCCCGGCACCAGCATTTCCGGCTTGTCGTGGCCATTGATGTGATTGAGGTTGAAGACCTGATAGCTGACACGGGTGATACGGCCATCGGGTAGAATATCGCTCAAACGCAGCGAAACCTGCGCAACCGGCTGATCAACAGTAAACTTCAGACGCGCAACCGGTGCACCAAGAATTTCGAGATCTTCGATAAGAACAGCAGTGTCGAAGTTGAGCGAGCCGCCATCGTCGAGGCGCTGGTCGGTCGGGTGCTCACCAGGACAGCCCGTAGCCATCCATTCGCCACCTGCCTTGCCATGACTGTTCGGTGAAGAGATCGAAAGCACACCGTGCACGGCATCGGCCTCGCCGAGCGTGAAGTCTGCGCCAAGAGCAAAAGGCTTGAGGGCGATTTCGGACGATGGCCAGTTCTTTTCGCCAACCCAGCGACCATTGGTGAAGTCGCGCGAGCCGGTCGGTTCGATGGTGTCGCAGATATAGGCACGGAGCTTCGGCTCATCCATGATGCCGGTCTCTTCGCCCTTGAGCCACTGGTCCCACCAGCGCACTGCTTCCTGCAGGAAGCCGATAGCGGGCCCTGGCAAGCCGTCCTGCGGGTAGACATGACCCCAAGGGCCGATAATGCCACGCGCTGGAACCTGAAGGTTTTCGAGCAGGCGCGGAACGGCATTGGTGTAGCTGTCGGCCCATGCGCCGATGGCCAGAACCGGGCACTGGATCGCAGACCAGTCTTCGCAGACAGAGCCATGCTTCCAATATTCGTCGTAATGCTGGTGTTCGAGCCAAAGGGCAGGGAAGAACGGGAGGCGTTCCAGACGTTCGATCCAGGCATCGCGCCAGCCAGCGCCCACAATCGCCGGATCGAGCGGACGCGACTGATAGGCGAGCATGATCGTGCCCCACCACAGATTATCGTTGAGCAGCAGGCCACCCATGTAATGAATGTCGTCGCGGAAACGGTCATCGGTCGAATAGGCGGTAATGATCGCCTTCAGTGCCGGTGGACGGCAGGCGGCGACCTGAAGGCCGTTGAAGCCGCCCCAGCTTTTTCCCATCATGCCGACATTGCCGCTGCACCAGGGCTGGGCCGCAATCCAGGCAATGACTTCCAGCGCATCATCTTGTTCCTGCTGGATATATTCGTCCGCCATATGACCATCGGATTCGCCCGTACCGCGCATATCGACGCGGATTGCGGCATAGCCGTTCTGCGCGAAATAGCCGTGCATCGGCTCATCGCGGCCACGCGTACCGTCACGCTTGCGATACGGAATATATTCGAGCACGGCAGGAACGGGATTTTCCTCGGCGCCTTCAGGCAGCCACAGGCGCGCGCCAAGACGGGTGCCATCCTTGAGGGTGATCCACAGATGCTCGGTGACGTTTACGGTCATGATGGGTTCCACTTGTTCAATGAGAGTTTCGATGCGGCATTGGCGCCGCATCGACAGGTCGACTGGTGCTAGACGGCGGCGCGAGCCTTGAGGATGTCGTCCAGCCAGTCACGGCGCAGCTCCGGAACGGATGTGATGAGCTGCTCCGTATAGGGCTCGTAAGGCGGTTCGAAGATTGCCTTCGTGGTGCCGGTTTCGACCACCTTGCCCTTCTGCATCACCATGGTGCGGTCGGCGAGCCGACGGACGACGCCAAGGTCGTGGGTGATGAAGAGATAGGACACGTGCAATTCGTCCTGCAACTTGCGCAGAAGCTTCAGGATTTCCTCCGCGACCAGCGGGTCGAGCGCCGAAGTGACTTCATCGCAGATGATAAGATCCGGCTTTGCCGCCAGCGCCCGGGCGATGCACACGCGCTGTTTTTGCCCGCCCGAAAGCGCGCCGGGCAGGCGGCTTGCAAAATCGGAAGGCAGACCGATGAGTTCGAGCAGGCGCCTGACCTCGATCTCACGCTGATCCTCATTCATGCCGAAATAAAACTTCATCGGACGTCCAATGATTTCGCCAACAGTCTGGCGCGGATTCAGCGCCACGTCCGGAAGCTGATAGACGAGTTGGATGCGGCGCAGTTCTTCACGGCTGCGCTTTTTGTAACTTGCTTCCAGACGTTGTCCGGCGAGCGAAATGATGCCGCTCGAATGGGGTGGTAGGCCCGCAATAATCCGCGCGAGCGTGGATTTGCCCGACCCGGATTCACCAACGATGGCAAGCGTTTCGCCGCGACGGACATAACAATCTACATCGGTCAGAACGAGCTTCTTGCCATAATAGGCAGTCGCGGTCTTCACTTCGAGCAGGATTTCGCCCATCTTGTGCTCGGCCTGTTCGCCCGAAATGCTGGCTTCGCGTTCGGACACCAGACGCTGCGTGTAGTCCTGCTTTGGCGCTTCCAGGATTTCTTCCGCAGAACCAAGCTCAACCATTTTGCCATGACGCAGAACCATGATGCGGTCAGCGATCTGGGCCACCACAGCAAGATCGTGCGTGATGTAAAGTGCAGCGGTGTTGTAACGCTGGATCAGGCTGCGCAGGAGTGCCAGCACTTCGATCTGGGTTGTCACGTCCAGCGCTGTGGTAGGCTCGTCCAGAACCAGAATATCCGGGCGGCAGGACATAGCCATGGCCACCATGGCGCGCTGCAGCTGACCCCCGGAGACCTGATGCGGATAGCGGTCGCCGAAATTATCCGGGTCCGGAAGTTGCAGCGCGTGCAGCAGTTCCAGCATCCAGCTCTTGGCTTCCCCTTTGGTCATGAGGCCATGATAGAGCGGGCCTTCCATGATCTGGTCGCCGATGCGATGCGCGGGATTGAACGACGCTGCCGCGCTCTGCGCCACGTAGGCGATGCGTGCGCCGCGCACCTTTTCACGCGTTTCGCGGGTGCCATCCATCAGCGAAACATCGTCGACGACGATGGTGCCTTCAGCGATCCTGCAACCGCCGCGACCATAACCCATTGCAGCGAGCCCGATGGTGGACTTGCCCGCACCGGACTCGCCAATCAGGCCCAGCACTTCGCCACGCTTCAGCGTCACATCGACATGATCGACAAGCGTTGCGCCGTTGGGTGCCTGGACGACAAGATCGGAGATGGAAAGAACGATATCCTTGTTCATCGGTCCGCTCCCTGCGTGGTTGTGCGTCCGGCCAGAAGCCAGTCAACAACGAGGTTGACGCCAACAGTGAGGATAGCGATCGCAGCCGCCGGGAAAAGCGGTGCGTAGAGGCCGTAGAGAATAGCCTGCTGGTTGTCCTTCACCATGCCGCCCCAGTCCGCGAATGGCGGCTGGATGCCAAGCCCCAGGAACGACAGGCCGGCAACGAAAAGGAAGGTGAAGCAGAAACGCAGACCGAATTCCGCGATCAGCGGCGGCAATGTGTTCGGCAGGATTTCACGCCAGATCAGCCAGCCCAGACCTTCACCGCGAAGACGCGCGGTTTCTGCGTATTCCAACACATTGACGCCCTGCGCCACGATGCGCGCCAGACGGAACACGCGGGTGGAATCCAGCAATGCGATGGTGATAATCAGCACCGGCAATGACGAGCCGAGCGCCTGCAGGATGACGAGGGCCGAAATGAGCACCGGAATGCACATGACGGTATCGACAATGCGTGAGAGAACCGTATCGACCCAGCCACCGAAAATGGCGGCAAGGAAGCCGAGCGGCATACCGACGCTGAACGACAGGAGCGATGCGGCAAGCGAAACGCCAATGGACATTTGCGCACCAAAGAGCAGCCGCGAAAGCATGTCGCGGCCGTTTTGGTCGAGCCCGAACCAGAACTGTGCCGACGGCGGATCGAATGGTGCGCCGACAATTTCTTCCTGACCATAGGGCGCGATCAGCGGGCCAAACAGGAACATCAGCAGGCAGATGGTGACGATGGCGAGACCGACCCATGCCGTCAGGGGAATAGATTTCTTCATAGTCTTCATCGTGGGTGCCTCAGGCGCGGATTGAGCGCGATGGCAGCGACATCGGCGATGATATTGAGAATGACATAGGCCGCACCGAAGACGAGGGCCGCTGCCTGCACGAGCGGAAGATCACGCTTGGAAACGGCATCAACCATGAAGCGGCCAAGGCCGTTATAGTTGAAGACAGCTTCGACAAGCACCACGCCAGTTATGAGGTAAGCAATGTTGAACGCCACCACATTGACGATTGGAGCCGCTGCATTCGGCAGTGCGTGCTTGGTCACAACGCGCTTGGTGCGAAGACCCTTGAGATATGCCGTTTCGACATAAGCCTGATCCATGACCGATAAAACGGCGGTGCGGGTCATGCGCATCATTTGGGCAACCGTCACGAGCACCAGCGTCAGTGCGGGCAGGGCGGTTGCCTGAACCCATTCGAGGAATGTCATGCCCTCATAGGTGTCGGCAAGGCTTGGCAGCAGGTTGAAGCGGATCGACAAAAACAGGATCAGCAGCAGGCCAAGGAAATATTCAGGCAGGGACACGAAAGCCAGCGCCACGATATTTATCACCCGGTCGAAAAGGCCGCCGCGCTTTACCGCAGTGACAAGACCGAGAAGAATGGCGACAGGAACACTGACGACGGCAGCAAAGGCTGCGAGCGCCATCGTATTCCAGAAACGTGGCCAGAGGAGATCAGCTACCGGTTGTTGGTTGGCAAGCGAGGTGCCCAGATCGCCGGTAACAAACCCGGCGAGCCACGAGAAATAGCGCGCAAGGACCGGTTGATTAAGCCCGAGGCTTTCGCGCAGCGTGGCGAGCGCTTCCGGGGTGGCATTCTGACCGAGAATGGCTGATGCGACATCGCCCGGCAGGATCTGCGTGCCGGCGAAAATCAACGCCGACACGAGGAACAGCGTGAGGAGCCCGAGCCCCACACGCTTGAGAATTAGAACGAACATTTATGCTTCCAGCCAGACTTTTTCGGCAAGGCGCGCACCCATCAGATTGAACATCGGATGCGTGGTCACGCCCTTGAGCTTCTTGGAGGTGGCGTCGAGATAGTCGCCGAACATTGGAATAAGCGCGCCGCCATCATTGCTGATCATGGCTTGCAGTTCAGCATAGATGTCCTTCCGCTTGGCCTGATCGAGCATTGCGCGGGCTTCGAGCAGCTTGGCGTCGAAATCAGCGCTCTTCCAATGCGTGTCGTTTTGCGATGCATTGGAGGCATAAGCGACCGACAGGGCCTGATCGGCGGTTGGACGACCACCACGATAAGACATGCAGAACGGTGCCTTCATCCAGACATTGTCCCAATATCCGTCAGCCGGTTCGCGCTTGATATCGATCTCGATGCCTGACTTGGCCGCGGCGGTGCGGAAGATCGCCGCTGCATCGACGGCACCGGTGAAGGCCGCATCGGAAGCCGAGAGCTGAATTTTCAGCGAATCCATGCCGGCCTGCTTCAAATAGAACTTGGCCTTTTCAGGATCATAGGCGCGCTGCGGCAGAGCGGTATCGAAGAACGGGTCAGTGCTCGGGATCGGGTTGTCGTTGCCCAGACGTCCGTAGCCGCGCAAGGCTGTCTTGAGTAGCTGTTCGCGGTCGATGGCATGCTTGACGGCGAGGCGGACATTGTTGTCGTTAAACGGTGCCTGCGTGCAATCCATCAGGAAGGAGAAATGCTGGCCACCGGAAGACTGCACGATGTTAAGGTTTGGGTTGCGCTTCAACAGATCGACGGTCTTGAAGTCGAGCTGGTTGATGGCGTGCACCTGACCGGACATCATGGCATTGGTTCGGGCGGAAACATCATTGATGACGATGACTTCCACCGCATCGACCCAGGCCGTGTTCGGCTTCCAATAGCTTTCATTGCGCGTGAAACGCGAACGCACGCCCGGCTGGAAACGCTCGAAGACGAAAGGTCCGGTGCCGACCGGCTTGTTGAAATCCGTCCAGTCCTTGGGAACCACGAGGAAGTGATAATCGGAGAGGATGTAAGGCAGATCGGCATTGCCGCTCTTCAGCGTAATCTTGACCGTCCCGGCATCAACCTTGATGACATCGGTGAATTCCGATGCGAGCGAGCGAGCACCCGAGGTGGTTTCGCCGCGATGCAGGTTAATGGAATAGATGATGTCATCGGCGTCCAGTGTCTTGCCGTTGTGGAAAGTCACGCCTTGCCGAACCTTGAAGGTCCATTCCTTGGCGTCGGCTGACGGTTCCCAGCTCTCGAACAGTTCGGGTACAGCCTTGTTGTTGGCGTCGATTTCCACGAGGCCGTTCATCAGCATGTAGGCCTGATTGACCGGAACCCAATCCTTCAAGAGACGCGGGTCGAAATTGTCGGTGGTGGAGCCGCCGCCGATGCCGAGCTTGAGCATTCCGCCTTTTTTGGGCGTGCCGTCGCCTGCTGCGGCAGCTGGCGAAGTAATCAGACCGCCCATGCCGCTGAGGCTGATCAGGCCGATGCCGGCTGCACCCGCCATGAAAGAGCGACGCGTCAATTGAAACTGGCTTTTTTGCTCAGGCATTTCGTACCCCTGTGTTTAAGTCATAGCCTATTGGCTTTTAGGGGTGGGTAACTTACCGCACCCCTTGTTTTCAAGGGTTGATGTCCGGTTGATGGGTATGACTTTTGTGCATACCCCCATGCGAAATGTGTGTGTTGGCATTTGCGCGAACAAGAATAAAGGAGCGTCCAACAGTGATGGCAGGGCGCTTTCTTTGAGGAACGTGGTCGCTGCCTTTTCGGATTTGGATGATCCTGGAGATCAAAAATGGGTTTGCCGGATATTATCGGCTTGGTGGGCGCGTTCTTCTACCTTTTGGGCTACGCGCTGATTCAATTGCGTATTTTTACCGTCGACGATCCGGTCATTCCCTTGCTGAATGTTCTGGGGGGGGTCGCCCTGATTTATTCACTCGCCTGGAATTTCAACCTCGGTTCCTTCATCTCGCAGGTCGCCTGGCTCATCATTACCGTTATCGGTTACATCCGTTTTCGCCTGGTTTCGCGTCGCCGCTCCGCACTTCCGCAGGAATGAAGCGAGCCGGAGATCCGATCATCTTTATGTGATCGGATCGGTTCCGTTGCTGGCGATCAGCCACTCCGAGACCTCGCGCACGATTTTCCGCTGGTGGCGATCAGCAGGCCGCATCAGATAGAAATAGGCGTCCGACCGCATCATATGGTCATGGGCGGCCACCAGTGTTCCGCTGGCGAGCTGTTCCCGGATCAGCCATGTCCAGCCGAGCGTAATGCCGATCCCCTGTGCTGCGGCGGCGACGCAAAGGCCATAATCCCCGAGCCGCCATTCCAGAGCACCGGGCGGCGGCGAGAGCCTGGCATCGTGCCACCATTCCGGCCAACCCTGCCATTCGCGCATTGTATCCTCGATCGCCAGCAGAACCGGTGCTTCCTGCTCCATGATGCCGGGAGCGCCGGGTGCCGAAACCGGCACCACTTCCTCCCGACCCAGCACCGTCAGATTGACTCCGATGGGCCGCTCCTTGCGGTAGAACAGGGCAAGATCGAACTCGTCCAGTCGCAGATGTGCTACGTCATCCGTTACGCGCAGCCGGATTTCGATGCCGGGGATATCGGCTTTCAGCTTGCCGATCCGCGACAGGAACCATTGGTCGGCGATCCCGCGCGAGCAGGCGATGGTGATCTGTCGGGGCCCGATCCATGCACGAAGGCCATCGGTGACGGCACTGAGGTCACCCAGGAGACGGCTCACTTCGGAAGCGTAGCTTTCGCCGATGGCAGTCAGCTGCACACCTGCGGGCAGGCGGTTGAACAGTTTAGAGCCGATGAACGCTTCCAGCTTGCCGATCTGGCGGCTGACGGCGCTCTGGGTGAGGCCGAGTTCCAGACCGGCGCGCGAAAAGCTGCCAAGCCGGGCGGCGCTGTCGAAGGCAACCAGCGCATTGAGGGGAGGCATGGATTGACGACCGACCGCCAAGTGATTTCTCCATTTTCCAGTGCATCGTTTCAACGGTTTGGTTTTACCGTAGCCGATCTCGGGGATCGTTGTTCGCGTCCCCACACCGTCGGTCCTGTGTCTCTATCCAAATAACGCGCTGAAATCCATGGGTGCGGCTCGCTCTTCATTAAATCGAATTGCTTCAGGAACAAACCCGGTCGAGTGCGGTTCGGAGTGCTGTCATCACGACTGTGAAGAGGAGCAATCTCATGCCAGGTCGATATCAGAACGAAGATCGTGACGATTACTACAACGAACCCTACCGGGATTATGAAGCGCGGGGAGGTGACTACCGAGGCTATGATGACCACTACTCAAGCGATTATGCCCGGGGACGCTATTCCGACGACAATGACGAACGATATGCTTCCCGGCGAGAGCCAAACCGCGAGCGGGAAAGTGACCGGTACCGTCAGCGGACGGAAGGCCAATCCAGAAGCAGCTACGCGTCAGGCGGCCAGCATCGGGGAAAAGGACCGAAGGGATACACACGCTCCGATGACCGCATCAAGGAAGACGTATCGGACGCATTGATGGAAGATGCGGAACTCGATGCATCCGACATTGAGGTGACGGTCAAGAAGGGCGAAGTGATCCTGCAGGGGCAGGTTGGAAATCGTCAGGATAAGCGCAGAGCAGAAGAATGCGCAGAAATGTGCGCCGGCGTTGTTGATGTTCAGAACAACATCAAAATCCGTTCAGCAACATCGGCTTCGTCAAAGGGTACTGCCTGAAATTTGAAACTCGCGGCTGGAGAACGCAGCCGGAGATGAGCCCCTGGCGGGGCTCATGCGCCTTGGGGCGCGAAAACTCACAACAATTGGAGGATGAAATGCCACGCAATATGCCAGAACGTGACGATCAGGGCCGTTTCGTAAGCGATGACGACCGGGGTCGGGGCGGAGATGATCGCCGCAGATATGCCAGCAGCCGCCGGGATGACGATGACCGCCGTTCCAGCCGTTATGACGACGACGACCGCGGCCGCGGCCACGGAGGCTGGTTCGGGGATTCCCGCGGCCATGCTGAAGCTGCCCGTCGCGGATGGGACGAGCGTCGGGACGATCGTGACTATGATGACCGGCGCCGCTATTCCAGCCGCGAAGACGACTACGATGATCGCCGTTCCAGATATGATGACGATGACCGCGGACGGGGTTGGTATGGCGATTCCCGCGGCCACGCGGAAGCCGCACGGCGCGGATGGGACGAGCGACGCGACCAGGATTATGACGACCGTCGCAGATATTCCAGCCGCGACGATGACCGCGGATATTCGAGCCGGGACGATGATCGTCGCTCGGGCGGCGGTCGGGGTCATGGCGGTTGGTTCGGCGACTCTCGCGGCCATGCGGAAGCTGCCCGCAGGGGTTGGGAAGAGCGCCGGGACGATGATTACGACAACCGTCGCGGTCGCTAGAGCATGAGTTCCCCAAAGCGGAAACCCGGTTTTGGAACAGGAAATGCTCTGGACACCGGCAAACAGACAGGGCGGCCTTCGGGCCGCCTTGCACGCCTCTCCGCAGGAATGAGCGTTCTTTTCAAGGAATTTCACGATGGGTGCTAAAGCCACGCGCGAATTGGATATCATCGCCGAAAAGGCGCGCCTTCGCTACCTACGAGCCCGCAATATGCTGATACTGGAAGCAGCAATCAGCGCTCTGCTCGACACCGAAACGCCGCAGGACGCCGCAAAAACCCTGCGGGAACAGGCGGATTTGCTCGTTCGCTATCTTTGAGAACCCATGAAGCTTGTCCCTCCATTGCCTGCGCGCGATGGGCCGGAACATAATTCTCCGGCGTGGGTTCGAATTTCTTTCAAGGGAAAGGAAACAGGATCATGAAAACAGTATTGCTTGCCTTCTCGGCAATTCTTCTCATGTCGGCTCCGGTATATGCCCAGTCGACGAGCGAAAAGACAGGGATCAATTCTCTCGTCGGATCAGCGCCGTCCACCCAGGATTTCGTGACACTGAGCGGAAGCGGCGACATGTTCGAGATTGAATCGAGCAAACTCGCGCTCGCAAAGGCCGATCCCACCACGAAGAGCTTTGCTCAGCAGATGATCACCGATCATCAAAAGACCAGCGAGGAATTGAAAGCGCTCCTGAGCACGAAAGTGAACTCGGTGAAGGCCCCGACCGCGCTTTCCGATGATCATCAGGAAATGCTGGACAAGCTGAAGGGGCTCGAAGGCGAGGATTTCACGAAGCAGTATCGAAGCGATCAGGAAGAGGTGCACGAAGACGCTGTCGATCTGTTCAAGCGATATGGAGAAGGCGGCGAGAATGCCGACCTGCGGGCCTGGGCCAATGCAACCCGGCCCGCGCTGGAGCATCATCTCGAAATGGCGAAGAACTCAACGAATAAGCGGGAAGGGCTCGCGATTGGCGGCGTGCGGCGCTCAATATGGCGATGCCGAATGCAATGCGGATCGCGAGCCCCCGCCCGGCAAAAGCAGCAATGCTGATTCAGTCATTGGAGCCGTTTCGTTCCATAGTGATGACGCCTCGTGGCGTGTCTATCGGCTCGTCACTGACGCGATGCACCTGATAGGATTTCTCGTTGCGAAATGCACTGAAATCGTTGGTCGTAAGGTCGGTATCCCCTATTGCTACCTGTCCCCGGAAGGCCTCCGTCTCTCCCTGGCTGGCGACTACTCTCGCATCGGCCTCGGAGCGGGCAGAAACCAGAGCCGTTCCATGCTTGGGAGCAAGCTCATTGTCGTCTCCCGGTGAGGGAATGAGCAGAAAGGCATAGCACTGGTAATCGGTCTGGACCTTTACGCCGCTGTCCGGCGTTTCTTTCCATTCGGTGAAAACATTTTTGTCCCGATATTCCATTTTTACCTCCATGGGCTGTAAGGGCTGTGCTCTTGCAGCCGGGCCCGAGCTGCCAGCCCGGTCGCCCTTGATAAGGATGTTGTTTCGTCGCGTACTCGCGGCAAATTCCTCTGCCGCGAGTGCCAAGAAAGAGCTGCTGACGATTGAGTTCCGGCATGCTTCTGCCGAACTGGCACTCACATGGAGTGCGCCGTTACGTTGCCGTCGGCATCGAGCGTTACCATGACGGTCTCGGTCCCCTTCATGGCTGACGCTTCCCACAATCCCTTGTCGTTCAGCTTGAGATTGGAAATTCCGGTATAGCCGGCTTTGGTAAAGCGTTCGGTGGCCTGCTCTTCGGTGAAGCTGTTCTGGCCTGCATCGGGCGCCTTGTCGTCATGTGTCGTCGGCGTAGCGGAAGTAGGCGCATTGGCGTTGGGCGCAGGCGCATTGGTGGATGGCGTGTTCGGCGTCGTCGTCGCATCCTGAGCGCTGCCGACAGTTGGAACAATTATGAGTGCGCTTGCCAATAGAATAGCTGGAATGTTCATCTATCTTCCTCCGTTTTCAGCCCCACCGCGTCGTAACAAAGGCAACTCGCGATTGTTCCGCTTTCTGAACTTGGAATTTTCGATCTCTATTCAGATAGCCCCTGCCGTTAATCCTCGAACGTCTTGTCGCTGTATTCGACAGGGCTTCGAAAAATAAAAAGTTTGGGGAACACCCTTCTGCGAACATTGTTCGAAAGGGGAAACCTCAAGCAAAGGAGAAGCCCAATGGCTAATCAGACGGCGAACTGCAGTTTTGCGTCCAGCGCTGACAAGCAGCGCGAGATTGCTTCCAACGGAGGCCAGGCATCCGGCGGCAACGTCAAAACCGACCCGGCGCGCGCGGCCGATGTGGACCCGAGGGTGGAGAGCACCGGAGGCGCTTCATTGCGGTGATGTCGATGAGAACCGTTTTCATGATTGTTATTGGAATAGTGCTCCTGCTGGTGGCGGGGGCGCTTTGGCGTGGCATTGGTCCGGGTGCGGACAATGGGCAGAGCCCACCGCATTCCCTGCAGACCGATCCACCCGACTGAACCATCGGCGAGGGGCCTAATCGGAGTTCATAAATATGTCTACGTCAACGAAATCTCCAAACACGATCCGACAGGGCGGCCCCGGAGCCGCTCATGAAAATGCAAAAAACGATCTGAAGATTACCAAACCGCCAGCCGATGGGGAAACCAAAGGCCGCCGCAGCAAGGTTTCCGGCGGTGGCGGAGAAAGGGACATCCACCATACGCACAATCCCGCGACCAAGAAGTGAAGCCTCTGGCTGAACCGGCGAGCGTCTCCGTCCATTTCGCTTGGATATGCGGCGTATCTGCAAGAACGCGGCAGGCGGTTCAATCTCCTTTGAGGAACAAGATTTGATGCTCCGCAGTTAGGTCTATCAAAGGAGATAGACAATGAGCACAAAGCTTCCCCCTGTACCCAAAGGCAACCGCAGCGGAAAAGGCACCGGCGAACAGAAACATGTTCCGCTGAAAAGCAGCCTGTCGCCCCAGGATAATAAATCCGGAAAACAAGGCCAGCAGGCCAACACCAGGATCAATACGACACACCAGGGCTTGCAGCAGGACCGTTAGTCCAATGGAGGAATGGAATGCGTTCGTTTCTCAGAGACAACGGATTGACGATTGCGCTCGCCATTTTTTTCGGCATATCGATCCTCGGCATGGCAGCGGCAGGCTTTGCAAGCTACAACGAAGAGCTTGCAAAACACGGAGAGGCTCCTCTCCCCCTCCTGCAATATTTGATAAGCGGACAATTTCTTTCGGCCCTTTTTGAAAACTGGGAGAGCGAGTTTTTGCAGATGGGGGTCTATGTTGTGCTGACAGCATGGCTCTTTCAGCGCGGTTCGGCGGAATCGCGTGACCCGGACGAGGAAAAGCCGGAGAAGGAGCGGATCGGGCAGCCGTCTTTTCTTTATTCGCATTCGCTGGGGCTGACGCTGTTCGGGCTGTTTATTGCCAGCTTTTTGCTGCACTGGTTCGGCAGTGCTCGTGCGTCGGAAATGGATATGGCTCGCCACGGTGCCGCTTCGACAGGTTACCTGCAATATTTGCTGGACGCCGAATTATGGTTTGAATCCTTCCAGAACTGGCAGTCGGAATTCCTATCCACGGCAGTCCTTGTAGTCCTCTCCATCTTCCTGCGCGAAAAAGGTTCGCCGGAATCCAAGCCCGTCAGCGCTCCTGACGAACAGACAGGGAGCTAGACATCTCCGGAAGGTATGTTTTCACCATTCGCGTATAATTGGTGCGGAGCGTGTCGAACGGTAATTTCGTTCGACACGCGCATCGCAGTCATGCCGCGTCTCTGAGATGTACGAACCGAGATCAGAAGCTGTTACGTTCGTGATAAGTGCGCAGGAAGCTCTGGATACGGGCGTCTTCAGGTTGATGCAGAATTTTGGCAGGAGCGTCCACGCCCACCAGTTCGCCCTTTTCCATGAAGGCCACCTGATCGGCGACATGGGCCGCAAATCCCATTTCATGGGTTACCACGACCATGGTCATGCCTTCGGCAGCAAGCGTCTTCATCACGCTCAGCACTTCACCAACCAGTTCAGGATCGAGCGCCGATGTAGGCTCATCGAATAACATCAGCCGCGGCTCCATGGCGATGGCGCGGGCGATGGCCACCCGTTGCTGCTGGCCGCCGGACAGGCGGGAAGGAAAGCTCGCTGTCTTGTCAGACAATCCCACTTTTCTCAATGCCTCGGCAGCGCGCGCCTCTGCTTCCGCCCTCGGCAGGCCACGCACGCGCAGCAGTCCCTCGGCGACATTCTGGAGCGCGGTCATGTGCGGCCACAGATTGAACTGCTGGAACACCATGCCGATGGAGCGGCGCATCTCCCGCAGCTTGCTGCCCGGCATCTTGCGGCCGCCGGGGCTGACATAGCCGATCATCTGCCCATCGATGCTGATCTCGCCGGAATCATATTCCTCCAGAAAATTGATGCAGCGCAGCAATGTGGACTTGCCCGAGCCGGACGGCCCGATCAGACAGGTGACCTTGCCGGGCAGGATAGACAGGTTCACATCTTTCAGCGCGTGAAAGGGGCCGTAGAATTTGTTGACCTTGCGGATCTCGACGGATGACGCGGCGAGCATCTTACGTCCTTTCAACCAGATGTTTCGTTATGCGCGCTTCCAGCCAACGGCCGGCGCGTGAGATTGTCTCGACCAGTGCCCAGAAAAACAGCGCCAGCACGAGATTTGCTTCGAGATAGCGGAAGGTTTCCGTGGACATGCGCTGCACTGAATACATGAGTTCAGGCACCGTGATGATCGACAGGATCACTGTTTCCTTGGTCAGAATGATCGAGAAATTGACCAGTGCGGGCAGGGCCGAAACGAGGCCGAGCGGCAGGAGAATCCGACGCACGATGGTTGGTTCCGACATGCCGATGGCTCGGGCGGCCTCCAGCTGTCCCGCCGGCACGGCGAGGAAGCCGGCGCGGAAGATTTCGGCGAAATAGGGGCTGCCGTAAACCGTCAGGCCTACAAGCCCGGCAGTCAGCGCCTCGAGCCGCAATCCGATCAGCGGGCCGCCATAATAGAGGACGAAGAGCTGCACCAGAAAGGGCGTGCCGCGAATGATCTCGATATAGGCCTGGATCAGCCAGGACACCGGGCGCGGCCCGTAGCGCTGCACGAGCGCAATGACAAGACCCAGCGCCATGCCAAAGAGAGTACCCAGCGCCCAGCACAGGATCGTCAGCGCAAAGCCGTTCGACAGGATAGGCCAATATTGTTCCAGGATCGTCAGGCTCATGTGGCGCTCATCCTGTGTTCGAGATAGCGCCCCACTGCGGCGAGGCAGAGATTGATGAGCAGATAGATGCACGCGGCTGCAACATACACTTCCAGAGGACGGAAAGTGGTTGCTGCCTGTGCCTGACTGGCGCGTGTGACTTCCAGTATGCCGACCACGGAAACCAGCGAAGAAGCCTTGACCAGCAGGATCATCTCATTGACAAGGGCTGGCAGTGAAAGCCTGGCCGCCTGCGGCAGGATGATCCGGGTCCAGATATCGCGCGGCCCCATGCCGATGGCGGTTGCGGCTTCTGCCTGTCCGGGCGGCAGGGCGATGATCGCACCGCGCCAGATTTCCGAAACATAGGCGCTGGAACAGATGCCGACCGTAACCACGGCGGCGACCAGCGCGGGAACATTGATGCCGATGACGGGCAGAAGATAATAGCAAAGCAGAAGCTGCACCAGCAGCGGCACACCGCGCAGGAAACTAACCCAGAGTGCAGCAAACCTGCGCAGCCAGACTCTGCGGGAAAGTGCCGCCGCGCAGATCAGCGCGCCGATCACCAGTCCCAGTCCGATACCCAGCAGGGATATCAGCAGCGTGAAACGCGCCGCCCAGAAGAGCGGCCCGAAACTGGCCAGGAAGGTCGAGGTGGAAAACATCGCTGCTCCGTTTGGTGGCGGGCAGGATTTCTCCTGCCCGCATGTCGTATCACTTGGTCGGAACTTCGCGAGGCAGTTCGGTATAGGTGCCCAGCCACTTCTCCTGAATGGTCTTGATGCGGCCGTCATCCGTCATCTTGAGGATCGCGTCATTCACGGCCTTGATGAAGCTTGCACTGTCGGCGTCCTTGCGAGCGACCCAGGCGAAGTAGGTCGGGTTGCCGAAGGTCGGCTTGTCGAACATCGCGAAGGTTTCCGGCCGTGTCTTCACCAGATAGGTGAGGTTGGGCAAGGAGCCGGCGACGGCATCCAGACGTCCGGCCGCCAGGTCGGCATAAGCCTCGTCGGTGGTGCCGTATTCCTTGACGTTGACGCCGCCCAGGCTTTCCCCGAAGGCCTGCAACTGCTTGAACTGTGCGGTGCCCTGCTGGACGCCGACGGTCTTGCCCTTGATATCCTCTGGCTTCTTCAGTTCGGTGTTGCTGGCAGCGTGCACCAGCGCCACCGTGGCGTCGGCGATCGGCAGGCTGAAGGCGTAGCGTTCGAGACGCTCGGGGGTGATGGTGACGGGCGCGATCACGATATCGAACTTCTTGACCTCGAGACCGGGAAGTTCCGCAGTCCACGGAATATCCTGGTAAACCGGCTCTGCGCCGAGTTCCTTGGCGACACCGTCGAAGAGATCCTTCGTCATGCCTTCATACGTGCCGTTGGTCAGCATGTCGAACGGCGCATAGTGCATATCGGTAGCTGTTTCGATCTTGCCCTTAGCCTTGATATCCGACAGCTGGTCGGCCATTGCAGGCATGGTCAAGCCCAGCACTGCGATACCGAGGAGGGCGGATTTCAATGTTCCCGAAAACGTCATTTTATTTTCTCCCAGATAAACTGCGTGGCGATGTTCGCCCTACAGAACGTTATTAAGCACATTTCACGCGGCGCCGGATATGGCCGCTCACAGAAAAGTCGAGCGGGATGATAACCGAACCCGTCAGGCCAGCATATTGCCGGAGATGATCATGCGCTGGATTTCGCTGGACCCCTCATAGATACGCATGATGCGCAGGTCGCGATTGATCCGCTCTATGGGGAAATCACGCGTGTAACCGTAACCGCCGTGTATTTGCAGCGCTATATCGGCTATTTTCCCGGCTGCTTCGGAAGCGCCGAGCTTGGCCATGGATGCTGCCAGCGAGAAGCGTCCACCCTGGTGATGCGCCAGATCGCGCTGGCGCGAGGCTTCCTGCGACAGCAAAAGTGCAGAATGATATGCAAGGGCCATATCGGCGATCATCCATCGGATGCCCTGCCGCTCCGACAGCGGCATGCCGCCGATGATGCGTTCTTTCGCGTAGGCGATGGCGGCATTCATCGCCGCGCCAGCAAGGCCGAGACATTGGGCGGCCACTTCAATGCGGCCATTGTCGAGCACCTGCATGGCAGTTCGAAAGCCCTTGCCCTCTTCACCGAGCAAAGCATGTTCGGGAAGCGTGCAGTCCAGATTGAGCGTGAAGACATGGCCGCCTTTGAGCCCCATTGTCTTTTCCGCCGGACCCGCCTCGAAACCAGGCGTATCCTTCGGCAGAATGAAAGCAGAAATGCCACGATGCGCCTTTTCAGGATCAGTCACTGCGTAAACCACAATGAAGTCGGCCACACCGCCGTTCGAAATAAAGCACTTTGTGCCTTTGAGATGCCAGCCGCCTTCTATTCGCCTGGCACGTGTCTTCATGTCCGCAGGATCGGAGCCCGCCGTCGGCTCGGTGAGCGCGAAGGCGGCGAGCGCTTCGCCGCTGGCAGCTTTGGGCAACCACTCCTGTTTCTGAGCCTCCGTGCCGCCGATCAGGATGGAATCGGTTGCCAGATAATGCGCTGTCAGTGCCGAGGCCGTGGACCCGCAGGCGGCCGCCACGATCGACACGGCTCGCAGCAGGGCCGGCGCGGAAATGCCGCTGCCGCCATAGGCTTCCGGCAAGTTGGCTCCCATCATGCCCGCTTCGCCGAGTGTGGCGATCTGCCGGTCGACAAAGCGCGATGTCTCGTCGGTTTCTGCCGCCAGCGGCGCAATCTTGTCAGCACATATCCGCTCCAGCACATCGCAGAACATGCTCTCTTCTTCGGCCAGCATATGCCAGGGATCATTGATCTGCGTCATGCGCGCTCCTTCAGTCCGAATTCCTTCAACACCGTGGCGATGTCGCCGCCAAGCCGTGGTGCGGCGGTCGCAGCGACGGGCTTGTGTCCATCGAAACGAACTGGCTGTCCAACCACTGGCGCCTGGCCCAGAACCGAATGGGCAAGCTGGGTAACAAGGCCGCGCGCGGTCGCATGTTCGTTATCAGCTGCCTGTGCGATGTTCCAGATTGGCGCCGCGGGCAGGCCTTCCGCCGCCAGCGCCGTCACCGCATCTTCAGTGGTCATGCTGCCCGACCATTCCTCGATGAATGCCTTTAGAGCCGGTTCGTGTTCGGTACGGCTGCTGTCGCTGGCAAAACGCGGATCGTCCGCAATCTCCGGTTTGCCCATGAGTTTTGCCAGTTTTCCAAACTGCCCTCCGTTCAGCACTGCGATTACCACCTCTCCGTCACTTGTCTTGAAACAGCCGAAAGGCGTGGATATCGGATGTCGGTTGCCGACACGGCTTGGCAGAACGCCGCTGTAGAAATGCTGGGCGTGACTGGTGGTCAACATCGAAAACAGCGCGTCATACATGGCAACATCGAGCGTCGCGCCATGCCCCGTCGCATTGCGCTGAACCAGTGCGGCCATAATCGACCAGCTGGCAAACAGGCCCGCGATCAGGTCGGCGATGCTTTCGCCGGTTTTCAGTGGCGCGCCGCCTTCTTCGCCGGTTGCTGTCATCAGGCCGGACATGGCCTGCACTACCAGGTCATAGGCTGGAAGGTCCTTGAACGGCCCCTCCTGCCCGAAACCGGAAATGGAACAATAGATGAGCCGGGGATTGGCTTCGCGTAAGGCGGCTGCGCCAAGTCCAAGCCGGGCGGCAACGCCCGGGCGGAAATTTTCAACGACTACATCCACGCGGGCTGCGAGTGTCTGCGCCAGTTCAAGGTCAGCCTGGTTTTTAAGATCGAGTGCTATGCTTTTTTTGCCGCGATTGTTGAGCGTGAACAAGGCACTTTCACCCTCCTTGAACGGCCCGACATGTCGATAGTCGTCGCCCGAAAGCGGTTCCAGCTTGATGATTTCCGCGCCCAGATCGGCGAGCAGTGCCGTGCAATACGGCCCCGCGAGAACGCGGGACAGATCGAGCACCCGGATTCCCGTCAGCGGGCCGCTCATATTTTCCACTCCTGGCCCGGGATTTCGATCCGTTCGATTCGATCGTCTTCGATAATGATGGAAGTACGTTCTGCAGGGAGACAGCTCCTCTGCTTTCCCTCCATACGCGCGGTGGCATGCTTCAAAATCTGCATCTGGGCTTGCTCCCGAAAGCCTCGCTATTTTTTGTGAGCTAATCATAAAAAATTGTATATGTCTAAACTTATTTCTTTATATGTTTAAACTTATCGATGCGGTAAACTGGCGGACACGGCGTGGGTGTTCGTATTGCGAAAGTCGGAATGGACATGTATCGTTCGGCGCTGAGCATGTTGAATTGCTGCTGTGTGTCCTGGGGATTGATGCAGGAGCGACGGCTGCAGGACGTAAATTCGATGCCAAACAGGCTAGCCAGCGACGTCCGGACTGCGAGGCGTCATGGGGTGCGAAATGGCATGCATCTTGACCATGATCGTATGATCGCTGATTACCTGATTTCTATCGGCGGATTGCAGGAGTGCATGTGATCGACAAGCGATCTGGCGGCCATCTGGGCTCAACGTCTCCAAAAGCACAGAAAATTGCCAGCGAAGTGCGGCGCCGCATCGTTGAACTTGAATGGCGTCAGGGCGACCGAATTCCGGACGAGGCCGATCTTGCGATCGAGTTTGACGCCGCGCGAGCGACCGTCAACAAGGCATTGCAGCTGCTGGCTGACGAAGGATTGTTGGACCGCCGCCGCCGAGCCGGTACTCGTATCGCGATTGATCCGGTGCGCAAGGCGACAGTCTCAATCTCGATTGTGCGTGAACAGGTTGAACAGGCCGGCATGGTCTATAGTTATCGCGTCGTGGCGCAGCGGAAAAGTCCGATCCCGGCAGAGGTTGCGGCGCGGCTCGGTCTTCCGGAAGGGGAAATTCTCGTTCATATGAGGGCTGTGCATTACGGCAATGGCCAGCCCTTCCAGCTGGAGGACCGCTGGGTCAATCTGCGCGCGTCACCAGAACTTGAAAAGGCCGACTTCTGGCAACTGAATGCCAATGAATGGTTGGTGCGCAACGCGCCTTATTTGAGAGCTGACCTGACATTTTCAGCCGAAAATGCCAATCGCCGCGATGCCAGATTACTGCAGACTGAACCGGGGCAGGCATTGCTGATCATGCACCGCACGACCTGGAACGCGCTGGGCCCGATCACGACCGCCCGGGTGGCGTTCCAGCCTGGCCATCTCGTAAGTACAGAAAAGGCTGCCAACCGAGGCTGATTTCGATCGCGTGCGGAAAACTGTGATTGACCACCTCGGCGAGGTAGACGCATCGGCCGGGGACCGAACTCGCTTCTGGCGAGACAGCCATTACAGTTCACGGCAGCGCTCGGTTCAAGCGCGCCTTGTACCATTGAGATCAGGCTGCTTCTTTTAAAATTGCGCGGATAGGCTGGGGTGCTGTGCCGAGATATCCGGCAACCATCCGGGTGATATGTTCCACAATATCCGCTTCATCGGAAAGGGAGTGGCCGCAGTCATTGAGAACGATGGCATGGGTCAACGTCTCCACAGTAGTCACGCAAATGAATGCGGCCGTATCCAGATCTTTGAGCTGAATGTCGTCCTTGCATTTTTCGAGATAATGCCGAACCAAATCCAGCGTATCCTTTCGGATGGCTTCCACCTCGGCGAGTTTTCCAATTCTGGGCACTTCTTCCTTGAAGATGCGGTGGAGATCCGGGTCGACGCGGTGTGCAGCGATCATCGCGCGAATTAGCTCCCGCATGGCGCTGTTCAGGTCGTCTGAGGCGCATGCCTGCATCGCGTTTCCCAACAGAGCCAGGATTTCACGATTATGTCTGGCGACGAGCGCAGCCACAAGCGACTCCTTGTTGGGAAAATACTGATAGAGCGATCCAATACTCACGCCTGCCACGGCGGCGACGCGATTTGTGCTGGTTCGAGCGTATCCTTCGCGCACCAAAACGCGAGCAGTGGCATCCAGTATCGCCTCGACAGTCATCCGTGATCTCTCTTGCGAGGCCGATTTTCTGGGGGTTGTGGCGCTGAACTTGCTCATATCCTCGATTTTCCTAATGCGAGTAGACAATGCGAGTAAACACTCACATATTTTGTATAAATCGTCAACAACAATGAACGTGAATAATATTTCGGCGATAAAGTGTCGAAATTGAACTTACCTGTTCCGCGTTTAAAATAGAAAACAAGAGTTTTGAAATATGATGAAGGTCGTCCGAGGATTTTTACTTGTTTCTGTGGTGGTACTCGCAGCTGGCTGCGTCAGTTCCGGGCAAAAAGACGTTTCCGTTGCAGAATGTGCTCTTGCAGGGCATGGTGAAACTTTCAAGGAAAAATGCAACGCGCCGAAACTGGGCTGGAAGGGCGCGAATGCGAGCGATTTCACCTTTAGCCACTAATCGACCGCTGATGGTCGAAAATCTCGGTACTCGGTAACCTGTCTCTGACAGCTTCACGAGGAAAGATGAAGCGTTTGCTGGGCAGAATGCGTGTCATTGATGGGAGAGAAGCCGGTGGAGTGGTCTGCGACTGTGCACACGATCATGCTGAAAGCATAACCAACAAGGTCGCCCGTCCCGCCTTCCGTCGTAGCCGGGCCGGAGAGGGATCATTCGCTGACTGCTTCGCCATCCTCCATAAGACACTTGTGGATGGCTGTGCAGGCTTCCTATCCGAGGATCAAATGGATGATTAACGTCTGTATGGCTTAAAAAGCCACGACGAAGCCGAAGTTTTGACCGAAATTCCGAAAACGATAAGGTCCTGCGCCGATTCTGTTCTGAGGAGATTTACAGTGTTCCAACGCATCCATGTAGCCGGGGCTGCCGCACTGCTCCTTGGTACTGCACTTTCCGGTATCGCCGTAGCGGGTGATGGCGGTGGGATCGACGCGATCCGGTTATCCTCTGGCGGATTGGCGGAAATTTCCAGAAAAGCCGTCCCAACGGCTGACGGAACGATACAGATCGAAGTGCCCTTCGACCAGGTCGACGACATTCTGAAAAGCCTGGTCTTGAATGGCAACGCTGGAACGATCGATCGGGTATCGCTCGCCGGACCAAGGCCTCTCGAGGAAACTTTCAAGGGCCTGCCGTTCACGCCTGAAACTTTAGCGTCAGCGCCTGCACTTCTCGCGTCCATGCAAGGTACGGTAGTATCGGTCACGAGTGGCGGAAAAACAGTGACGGGCAAGGTTCTTGGCGTGGAAACGCGCGACAGCGAGAAAACGGCGGAACGTGCACTGCTGACAGTGCTTGGCAAGGACGACCGGATTGACACACTCAAACTTGGCGACGATGCCGCGTTGACAGTCGAAGATCCTGAAATGCGCCAGAAACTGGCCGACGCCGTTGCGGCGACGGGACGCGCAAAGAATGACGGTGCACGTGTCGTTAATGTGCATATTGCCGGAACTGGTGGACAAGAAGTCCGGCTTAACTATGTGATCGCCGCGCCGATCTGGAAGACAGCCTATCGGGTGGTTGTCGGCAAGGACGCCAAGGCTCGTCTTCAGGCGTGGGCCATACTTGAAAATGCCAGCGGAGTAGATTGGAAAGGTGTGAAGATCGCGCTGTCCTCGGCCGATCCCGTTACGTTGAAACAGCGCTTGCATCAGCTCTACTGGAAAGAGCGGTCAGAAGTCGTCGTCAACACGGCGTCGGATAATGTGGCGGCACCCGATACAGGCAACTTGTTAAATCGAGTTCGGACGCGCGCCGCTTCCGATAAAAAAGCCATGATGGCGCCAGCCATGGAGACTGTAGCGGAGCAGGCGGCAGTAGCGCCGGCTCCCGCGGACTATGGTGGTGGGACAGGGGAGGCGGAGACTGGCGCAACTGCCACCGAAAGCGACACTTCAGCCACCTTCGATTTGCCCGGCAGCTACGATTTGACAAATGGCGATACCCTCTCGGTTCCTATTGCGGATGCCTCGGTGGAGGCACAGATGGTTTCTGTCTATACCGCGGGAAGCAAGCTGCGCCATCCGATTGCGGCGATCAAGATCAGCAATTCGACGGGCGCAAGCATGACGGGCGGTATCCTGACCGTTTATGATGCCAATGCAGGCTATATTGGTGATGCCGAACTCGCGGGCTTGCCCAAGGGCGATACACGCATGGCAAGTTTTGCCACGGACCGGAAAGTGACCGTAACCGAGGATCGCAAGCCAACGCAGAAGATCGTGGATATCAAAGTCGTGGATGGGGCGATCCGCACGACAGAAAAACTGCTGGAAACCACGACCTATACGATTTCGGGTGCTCTGGATGGTGAACGGACAATCGTGATCGAGCATCCGGTTCGTGAGGGCTGGTCGTTTGTATCGCAGGCAGAAAACGGTCGAACCGCCACGCATCACCGGTTGCAGACAAATGTTGAAGCGGGGGGCGAAGCTTCCATCACCGCGGTAGACGAACTACTCCTAAGTAACAGCTACACACTGGCTGACGCGGAACCGGACGTTCTGCTGGGCTGGTCGTCGTCCGCCAGCGACAAGGGGGTGGCGGAAAAGCTTGCACAGCTTGCCGAGGCACGCAGGAAGCAGGTCGATGCGCACAGGGAATTGGAAAAATCCAGTGAAGATATCCAACGCCTTGCTGGAGAGCAGGAGCGCATTCGAGAAAACATCGGTGCCGTCCCTGAAAATAGCGACTTGAAAACCAAGTATCTGAAAATTCTTGAAGAGAGCGAAACGAGTATCGCTCGGGCTGTTGAAAAGCGCGAAGCCGCCCAGAAAGTCACGGATCTTATTGATGAACAGGTGCGTGAGACGATCCGCCAATTTTGATTGGCCTTGAAGCTCGAGGGGCGGCTTGGCGCCCCCCAACACCCATTCGCGGTGCATACCGCGCGGTCCACAGCGTTCCCTGATGGAGGCGAACCACATCATGCGGGCATGGGTTGAAGCTATTGGGCGTGTGGATTTGGTCGAATAACCAATAGGTTCATTTCAGGGTCGACAAACCTGAAGTGCGCTACATATCAGCAGCGCTACTTTTCCATAACCAATTGATTTGTTTGGAGTTCGAATGGTGGGCGTGACAGGGATTGAACCTGTGACCCCTACGATGTCAACGTAGTGCTCTCCCGCTGAGCTACACGCCCATTCGATGTGGCGCATACACCATATCGCGTTGCGCCCGTCAATGCCCTTTTATGAAGTTTTTTCGTCTTTTTGTTGATGACAAAACAAAGGGCCGCAAATCCACCGGATCGCCTCAGGCGGCGATCAGCATTTTTTCGATTTCATTCACCAGATCGCGCAGGTGGAACGGCTTGGAGAGCACCTTTGCGTCGCGCGGTGCGTCCGAATCGGGATTGAGCGCGACAGCGGCAAAGCCTGTAATGAACATGATCTTCAGGTCGGGGTCGATTTCTGTCGCGCGGCGCGCCAGTTCGATACCGTCCATTTCCGGCATGACGATGTCGGTCAGCAGAAGCGAGAAGGGCTCTTCCTGCAATCTTTCATAGGCGCTCGCACCATTGTCGAAGTGCGTCACGTGATAACCGGCTTTTTCCAGCGCCTTGACGAGGAAGCGGCGCATATCATTGTCATCTTCAGCTAGAAGGATTCTCTTCATTGTTCCGTCCGAATTCTGTGTCGTGTTCATCGCTCAAAAGCTGACCCTTAACGACTCAATATCCACCGTAGAAAACGCTTCTTTGGTAAATATGGAATGAATGCTCGCACGAATGTTAATTGTTATGGCGCGTATTTGGCAACAAGCTGTTCAGTGTGACAGGATTGTCGCATATGGACACCGGGAAGGGTTCGAAAGATTCGTCTTCCGGCCATTTGCGCGCATGGGCTGTCTGACGTAATTTGTTACGTTATTAACGTGGATCGTTGGCGAATGGCCTGACTATTGCGGTCGAGAACGGGTGAAGAATGAGTTTGGAGCGCGATTTTAGTCTGATACCGCCCTTCGAGATATGCGCTCCGGCGGAACAGCGCATTCCGTTCGTCTTTAATTCCCCGCATAGCGGGCGCTATTACCCGCATTCCTTCATCGAAGCGTCGCGTCTGGATGCCTTGAGCATTCGCCATTCGGAAGACTGTTACGTCGATGACTTGTTTGCTTCGGCGGTGCGGCTCGGGGCGCCCCTGCTCAAGGCGCATTTCCCGCGGGCTTTTCTGGATGTGAATCGTGAAGCCTATGAGCTCGATCCGCGCATGTTCGCCGAGCCGTTGCCGCCTTTCGTGAACAGCCAGTCGGCGCGCGTCGCTGGCGGGCTTGGCACGGTGCCCCGTCTGGTCGGCGAGGGCCAGTTGATTTATCCGGGCCGAATTTCCCTCGCGGAAGCATTTTACCGCATTGAAGATCTCTACAAGCCTTATCACCAGACGCTTGATGCTTTGCTTCAATCCACGCGCCAGCGTTTTGGTTATGCGGTGCTGATAGACTGCCACTCCATGCCGGGCGGCGCACGTCCCGGTGAAGTCGGGTCACGACCGGATTTTATCGTCGGCGACCGTTTCGGCCGTTCGTGCAGCGAAAGGCTGACGCAGGCTGCCATCGATCTCCTCCAGGACCTGGGTTACACGGTTGCGCACAACAAGCCCTATGCGGGTGGCTTCATCACCGAGCATTATGGACGGCCAGCTACCGCTTGCCATGCTCTCCAGATCGAGATCAACCGAAGCCTCTATGTGAATGAACAGAGCCTGCACAAGCTTGCCGGTTTTGAAACGCTCTGCACCGATCTCTATGGATTTCTGAGCGACCTGACATCCCTGCCGGATGATCTCTTTGTCGCGCCTCCTCTGGCGGCGGAATAAGCCGTTCCTTTAAGCTCCTCTCGCAGATAAAAAGAACCGCGCCCGAACGATACGAGCGCGGCCAAAGACTAGGGAGGAAATGCCCCGAAAGGCATAGACAGGAAAACCTGTCAGGAATTTAAATTACGTCTGAACGGCGCTAACGTCAAGAAAACAAGCATATTTTTTGAGCTGATTTTATCATGCTCATTATATAGGCAAAATTAGCATGGTTTGCACAAGCGCGCGCCATGCATTGGAAACAGGAGTTCGGGGTTGCTGATCGACAAGGCATTTTTTTCCGAAGTGGCTGCTGCTGCGGCTGCTGAAACGCTTCCGCGTTTTCGCCAACTGACGGAAATAGACAACAAATATAGCGTTGGCTTCGATCCGGTGACCGAAGCAGATCGCGCAGCGGAGCGCGCGATTCGGGCGGTGATTGGCGAGGCTTTTCCAGACCATGGCATTCTGGGGGAAGAATACGGACCGGAGAATACCGACCGCAGCCATGTCTGGGTTATCGATCCCATCGATGGAACCCGCGCCTTCATTTCTGGCCTGCCGGTGTGGGGCACGCTTCTGGGCCTCACCGTCGACGGCGATGCCAAGGCGGGAATGATGTCGCAGCCGTTTACCGGCGAACTTTTCTACAGCGACGGCAATGGCGCCTATCTCGCCCGCCACAGCGGTGAAGATGTGCCGCGCCGTTTGTCGGTGCGCAAGAACGCCGCCCTGGCCGATGCGACGATGTTCACGACGACACCTGCTCTCTTCAAGGGAGACAACCGCAGAGGTTTCGACCGGCTGGAAAATGCTGTCCGTCTGTCGCGTTACGGGGTCGATTGTTATGCCTTCGCCATGCTGGCAAGCGGCTTTGCCGATATTGTGGTCGAGGCCGGTTTGCAGCCCTATGACATCGTTGCCCTCATCCCGCTGATTGAACAGGCGGGCGGTGTGGTGACGCAACGCGATGGTGGCCCGGCGGAAAAGGGCGGTGACATTGTCGCCGCCGCTTCTCCCGAACTGCACAGGGCAGCGCTCGATCTGCTCAACAGCTAGCTAAATACCGGAGGCCACGGGTTCAATGGTCTCCGGCATGGTCTCGACTTCCGACGATCCGGGAATGAACGCATCGAAGGCAGCCCACAGCTGCTCCCGATAAAAATCGGCTTCCTGCAGCATTTCATGACGTGCGCCGGCAATCGTCGTCAGTGAGACATTGCGCGTTCGCGCCACAAAACGTTCGATCACCGGCGTGGAAACCACACGATCCGCGCCGGCGGCGACGATAAGAACCGGCACCGTTGGTCCTTCGTAGAAATCGGGCTGGTTGATCCGCCGCGATGTTTCGAGCGCGCTCCAGAGCCAGCGGGCTGTCGGACCGCCAAGCGCAAGGTCGGGGTGAAGACGTGGAATTTCCATATTCCGCATGAAGCGCTCCGGGTCGCTGGTCAGCGGATTGCCTGCAAAGGGGCGGGAAGCAAGCCTGCGTCCGCCGGAGGCATAAACCCGCCCGAGGCCGAGCCATCGAAAGGCGGAGGCGATGCGGCGCACGTTGTCGTCGCTGAGTTTTTGGCCATCGAGCCCCATGAAGGGTGCACAGAGCACCATGCGGCTGACACGGGATGTCAGCCTGCCCATTGAAGCGAGCGCCACGAGCGCGCCTGCGGAGTGACCGAGGACGTAGAAGGGCGGCGGACAGTCAGGCAAAGCGATCTGGCTCAGGATCAGATCGAGATCGTCGGAATAGTCGTCGAAACTGCGGACATAGCCACGCTGGCGATCCTTCAGCAGTCGGGTCGAGCCGCCTTGTCCGCGCCAGTCGAAAGTCAGGACCGTGAAACCGCGAGCACTCAGGTCGGCCATGGTTTCAAAGTATTTTTCAATGAACTCGTTGCGCCCTTGCAGCAGGAGCACCGTTCCCCGCATCGGCCTTGTCTCGACTTTCAAGATGGCATAGCGCAGCGTCTTGCCCCCATGTGCTTCAAGCAGTCCGGCTCTTATCCCATGCGGGACGGGATTCGCATCGGTTTCGAAAAGCAGTTCCGACATCCGATTGCGGGCCTTTCTGTTCGGTTGGGATATGCGCTGCCAGCATAATGGAGCAATTGATGACAAAAAGTAACCGGAAGTTCGAGAGCGAACTTCCGGTTCAAAGAACAGCCAGTGCAAGGGACGTTACGCCAGCTGATCTGTTCAGAAACATAGAGAGAGATCAGTAACCGCCCGGACGACGTTCGCCGACGATGCGGCCTGAATAGGCGTCGACCATAACGATGACACGACGGCCATTTGGCCGCGTGGCGCGGACGAAATAAGTGTCGCGGTTAAGGCGCATATCGCCGACATCATAGCCGCGGCGTTCCAGCGAGCGCGCGATACGGCGCGGGCTCATGATGTCGCGGCGACCGTAGTCATCGCCCCAGCCCGGGCGGCGGTCCGGGCCACCATCCCAACCGGGACGGGGACCCGGATAAGGACGCGGCGGACGATAGCCGTCATCATCGTAATACTGAACCTGAACGCGCAGGCCGCTATCGGCTGCGAGGGTGGGCGTCGCAAAACCGGTCGCGAAGGTGGCAAGTGCGGCAAAAGCAAGAACAGCTTTTTTCATAACCGTGATCCTTTGATGAACCCGCTTTGCAGCAGGCATGGTGGGACATTAGCCCCAAGCGGCTGAACGCTCGCCAAAGATGATGTTCATTTTGGGTTCATTGTGCGGCGAATCCTCAAGAATGTAGCCCCCTATCGATCAGGAGTTATTACGCAGCGTGACAGCCCGTGTTTCGTGAATCTTCGCGCGCTACTGGTCTTGAAATGAAAAAGAACCGTTCCCAAATGAGTTTTGCGGTCGCCTGGAAGGGGCCGCCGGCAACAAGGAATTCGCCATAAGGGAATTTCGCCGCCCTGCATGATCCCGGACGCGTCTGGCGCTGTTCGGAAGAGATCATGCTGAACAAGCATCTTGTCGCTCTAAAGGAGGGCTAATACATGCGTCACGTAGATTTTTCCCCGCTTTATCGTTCCACGGTCGGTTTCGATCGTCTTTTCACCATGCTTGATACGCTCGCTTCGCCGGAAGGTAACCAGTCCTACCCGCCGTATAATATCGAGCGCACGGGTGAAAACACCTATCGCATCACCATGGCGGTTGCGGGCTTTTCCGAAAGCGAACTCGAAATCGAAGCACATCGCAACCAGTTGACCGTGAAGGGTCAGAAGGCCGATGAGAATGCTTCCGATATCGGTGAAGTTCTCTATCGCGGTATCGCTTCACGTGCTTTCGAGCGCCGTTTCCAGCTTGCCGACTTCGTGGAAGTCGCCGGTGCGAGCCTCAAGAATGGCCTCCTGCACATCGATCTCAAGCGCGAAATCCCGGAGCAGATGAAGCCGCGCAAGATCGAAGTCACCAAGGCTGGCTCGGAAAGCGCCCAGCAGATCGAGGCGAAAACCGCGCATTAAAGCATTTCCAGCTGAGTACAAAAAAAGGCGGCGCTCAAAGCGCCGCCTTCTTTGTTTTCATGCTTATTGGAAAGCGTCAGGCAATCAACTCGGCGAAGCGGTCCACGTCTTCTTCCGTATTGGCGAAGCTCGTGACGAAACGGGCGAAAATCTCGCCGTCGCTGATGCGGTTCACTTCCGAATGCGGCGGGTTCCAGTCGTAGAAAATCGCTTCGGCATTGCGCAGGCGGTCATAGACCGACTGTTTCATGATGGCGAACACCTCGTTGGCTTCCGGTTTCCAGGCAAGGCGCATCTGGCTCGACGCATTGATATGGCCGGCAAGGCGCGTTGCGAGCGCGTTTGAATGACGCGCCAGTTCCAGCCAGAGATTGTCTTGCAGATAAGCATCGAACTGGGCGGCCACGAAACGGGTCTTGGAAAAAAGCTGCGCCGCGCGCTTGCGGATGAACGGCAGGTCCCTGGCGCGTGCAGGGTCCATGAAGACCAGAGCTTCGGCGCACCAGCAACCGTTTTTCGTGCCGCCGAAGGAAACAATGTCCACACCCTGTTTCCAGGTCATTTCGGCAGGCGTCATGTCCAGGGAAACGAGTGCATTGGCAAAGCGGGCACCGTCCATATGCAGTGGCAGGCCTGCATCTCGGCAGATATTGGAGATGGCGGCGATATGCTCGGGCTGGTAGAGTGTGCCGACTTCGGTCGCCTGCGTGATGCTGACGGCCATGGGCTGCCCGGCGTGAACGAAGGCCGGATTGAACCGCTTCAGTTCGCGCTTGAGAAGCTCGGGGTCGATGCGGCCATGTGCGCCGTCAATCGGATGCAGACGGGCCCCGCCGGTGAAATATTCCGGCGCGCCGCATTCATCCTCGATCACATGTGCCTCGCGGTGTACCAGCGAAACGCCGCCGGGCCGGTTGACGCTGGCAAGCGCCAGCGAGTTGGCGGCGGTGCCGGTTCCGACAAAGAATACGGCAACTTCACGCTCGAACAGTTCGTTGAACCGTTGCTCGACGCGCTTGTCGATTTCACTTGCGCCATAGGCTGCCGCAAAACCCGCAGCATGCAATGAAAGGCTCTCGGCGATTTTCGGATGGGCACCTGCCCAGTTGTCTGACGCAAAATGCACGTGTTCCTCCGGATGCGTTCAATCAGGCTGTCGCCAGCCCTCGTGTTTATGGCTGTCTACAGCATCGTTTGGAGAATCGGAATCACTTTTCGGAAAGCACGACGCGCCGATTTCATTGGGTTCCTGCGCTCGAGCGTATCCGTGGGCGCGCAACGTTCCGCGACAACGATTGGGTCTGCTTGTGATAAAAATGCCGTCACTCTGCCTATTTTTTAGGCATCAAAGAAGAAAACTGCGTGGGGCCAAACTGACGCAAAAGGCGCCAAACGCAATTTAAAGCCCACAAAATCACCGCTTTTGATATTTTATTACGGAAGTTGCCGAGAAAAATTGCGTTTCCATCTTGTGAGGCAATTTGAATTCTGTCATACGTAATTAGGACAGCAATGCTGTCCAATTAGAAGCTGATGCGAACGGAAGCGACGCAACGCTCTCCGAAAGTTTCAGAAAGAGGCGCCGGAACCGGCAGGCAGATCGCTTGGCGGTAACAGGCGCCCCGACCGCGACAGGAGGAATTCGAGTGCGCCGTTCCGGCGGGCTGGGTGTCGTCTGTCCAAGCCTGATGAGAATAAGGCGCTAAACATCGTTCCTCGCATCGGCTTTGCCGCTCGTCCGGAACCTCGTCCAACGCCTTGTCGATAAGGCTTCCTTTATATGCAAAGCAACGGCGGGATGGTTGTCACACCATCTCGGTATATACTGATCGCGCACCTCATGATGAGGGCCAAACGGAGGGAATGACGATGACGCATTTGACGCCATCTGTATCGACTGTGGTTTCTCACAACGTACAGAACGGAACGGTCAAAGCTGCGACGACCGCTTCCAACCGAACGACGCGAAAAACGAAAGCGGCGGGTTTGCCCGCAGCGCAAGGACTTTATGATCCGCGCAATGAACATGATGCGTGCGGCGTTGGTTTCATTGCGCATATGAAGGGCAAGAAGTCGCATCAGGTCGTGGAAAGCGGCCTCCAGATGCTGGAAAACCTCACCCATCGCGGTGCGGTCGGTGCCGATCCGCTGATGGGCGATGGCGCTGGCATTCTGGTGCAGATTCCAGATCGCTTCTTCCGCGAGGAAATGGCGCGTCAGGGCATCGATCTGCCGCAGCCGGGTCACTACGGCGTCGGCTATCTGTTCATGCCGCGCGATGCGCAACTGCGCGCCCATATTGAAGAGATCGTCAAGGAAGTGATCGCTGCCGAAGGCCAGACCTTCATCGGCTTCCGCGAGGTTCCTGTCGACAACTCATCGCTCTCCAAGGCGCCTGACATCGCCGCAACCGAACCGTTTCACGTTCAGGTCTTCATCGGACGCAATCCGATGCTGGAGACGGATGACGATTTCGAGCGCCGCCTGTTCGTTCTGCGCAAGGTCATTTCCAACCGCATCTATCAGGAAAACGACGGCGACGATAAGGGCTTCTATGTCGTGTCCATGTCGGCCCGCACGGTCGTCTACAAGGGCATGTTCCTCGCTTATCAGGTCGGAGCCTATTATCAGGATCTGAAGGACCCGCGTTTTGAAAGCGCGGTGGCGCTGGTGCACCAGCGTTTCTCCACCAACACTTTTCCATCCTGGCGTCTGGCGCATCCATACCGCATGGTTGCGCATAATGGCGAGATCAACACGCTGCGCGGCAACGTCAACTGGATGGCGGCGCGTCAGGCCTCTGTCGACTCGGAATTGTTCGGCAACGACATTTCCAAGCTGTGGCCGATTTCCTATGAAGGCCAGTCGGACACGGCCTGCTTCGACAATGCGCTCGAGTTCCTGCATCAGGGCGGCTACAGCCTTGCCCATGCGATGATGATGCTGATCCCGGAAGCATGGTCCGGCAACAAGCTGATGTCGGATGAGCGCCGCGCATTCTACGAATATCACGCAGCACTGATGGAACCGTGGGACGGCCCCGCCGCCGTTGCCTTCACCGATGGTCGCCAGATCGGCGCGACGCTCGACCGCAATGGCCTGCGTCCCGCACGCTATATCGTCACCGACGACGATTTCGTCATTCTGGCTTCGGAGGCAGGCGTGCTGCCGGTGGAGGAAAAGAAGGTCGTCAAGAAGTGGCGTCTCCAGCCGGGCCGCATGCTGCTCATCGATATGGAAGAAGGCCGCATCGTTTCGGATGAGGAAATCAAGTCGCAGATCGCGCAGAAGCACCCTTACAAGCAGTGGCTCGCCAATACGCAGCTCATTCTGGAAGAGCTGAACCCGGTCGAGCCGCGTGCGCTCCGCAAGGACGTAAGCCTTCTCGACCGCCAGCAGAGCTTCGGCTACACACAGGAAGACACGCGGATACTGATGGCTCCCATGGCCACGACCGGTCAGGAAGCCATCGGTTCGATGGGCACGGACACGCCTATCTCGGCCATGTCCGACAAGTCGAAGCTGCTCTACACCTATTTCAAGCAGAACTTCGCGCAGGTCACCAACCCGCCGATCGATCCGATCCGCGAAGAACTGGTGATGAGCCTTGTCTCCTTCATCGGCCCGCGCCCGAACATCTTCGACCTTGTCGGCACGTCGCGCCGCAAGCGTCTGGAAGTGCGTCAGCCGATCCTGACCAATGGCGATCTGGAAAAGATCCGCTCCATCGGTCATACGGAAGATCGCTTCGACACCAAGACGCTCGACATTACCTATAATGTTGGCGAAGGTGCTGCCGGTATGCATGGTGCGATTGAGCGCCTTTGCGACCGTGCGGAAGCTGCCGTGCATGGCGGTTACAACATTGTCATCCTGTCGGATCGTCAGGTGGGCCCGGATCGCATTCCGATCCCAGCTCTGCTGGCAACGGCTGCTGTGCACCATCACCTGATCCGCAAGGGCCTGCGTACGTCGGTTGGTCTGGTTGTTGAATCAGGTGAGCCGCGCGAAGTGCATCATTTCGCGTGCCTTGCAGGTTACGGTGCGGAAGCGATCAACCCATATCTCGCCTTCGACACGTTGCTCGACATGCATCGCCGCCGCGAATTTCCGCCGGAAGTCGATGAACATGAAGTGGTCAAGCGCTACATCAAGTCCATCGGCAAGGGCATTCTCAAGGTCATGTCCAAGATGGGCATCTCGACCTACCAGTCTTATTGCGGCGCCCAGATTTTCGATGCGGTCGGTTTGCAGACACGCTTTGTCGATCAGTTCTTCTTCGGCACGGCAACGAGCATCGAAGGCGTTGGTCTGGAAGAAATCGCGGAAGAAACCGTTCGTCGTCATACCGACGCGTTCGGCAACGACCCGGTTCTGCTGACCGCGCTGGAAGTGGGCGGTGAATATGCATACCGCATGCGCGGCGAGGCGCATTTGTGGTCGCCGGATGCGGTGGCAAGGTTGCAGCATGCGGTGCGTACCTCCAACCCGGAGACCTTCACCGAGTATACCTCCATGCTTGACTCCAAGTCGGCGCAGGCGAAGACCATTCGCGGCCTGTTCAATATCCGCTTCGCCGAAGAACGCGGTCTGAAGCCGGTTTCCATCGATGAGGTTGAACCGGCGGCGGAAATCGTCAAGCGCTTCTCCACCGGCGCGATGTCGTTCGGCTCGATTTCGCGTGAAGCGCATACCACGCTGGCCCGCGCCATGAATGTCATTGGCGGCAAGTCGAACACGGGTGAGGGCGGTGAGGAGCCGGATCGTTTCTATCCGCTGCCCGACGGCACGCCGAACCCGGAACGCTCTGCAATCAAGCAGGTGGCATCGGGCCGTTTCGGTGTGACCACGGAATATCTGGTCAATTCCGACCTGATCCAGATCAAGGTCGCACAGGGCGCAAAGCCCGGTGAGGGCGGTCAGTTGCCGGGTCACAAGGTTGATGCGACCATTGCCAAGACCCGACATTCGACGCCGGGCGTCGGTCTCATTTCGCCGCCACCGCACCACGACATCTACTCCATCGAAGATCTGGCGCAGCTGATCTACGACCTGAAGAACGTCAATCCGGCTGCTGATATTTCGGTCAAGCTGGTGTCGGAAGTAGGCGTCGGAACTGTTGCCGCGGGCGTCGCCAAGGCGCGCGCCGACCATATCACCGTGTCGGGATATGATGGCGGCACGGGTGCCTCGCCGCTGACCTCGCTCAAACATGCTGGTTCGCCTTGGGAAATCGGCCTTGCCGAAACCCACCAGACGCTGGTGCTGAACGGGCTTCGCTCCCGCGTGGCATTGCAGGTGGATGGCGGCTTGCGTACCGGGCGCGATGTCATCATCGGCGCGCTGCTCGGTGCCGACGAGTTCGGTTTCTCGACCGCACCGCTGATTGCGGCTGGCTGCATCATGATGCGCAAGTGCCATCTGAACACCTGTCCGGTGGGCGTGGCCACGCAGGATCCGGTTCTGCGCAAGCGCTTCAAGGGTACGCCGGAACATGTCATCAACTTCTTCTTCTATCTGGCGGAAGAGGTGCGGGCGCTTTTGGCCGAAATGGGCTTCACCAGGCTGGAACAGATTATCGGCGAAACGGAGCTGCTCGAAAAGCAGGCCATGATCGATCATTGGAAAGCCAAGGGTCTGGATTTCAGCCGCATCTTTTATAAGCCCGAGGCGGAGAAGCACGAAATCCACTGGACCGAACGCCAGCATCACCCGATCGAGGATGTTCTTGACCGCAAGCTGATTGCCGAGGCCATGTCAGCGCTGGAAGACCGCCAGCCGGTGAAGATCGACGTGGAGATCAAAAATGTCGACCGTTCTGCCGGTGCGATGCTTTCCGGCGAAGTTGCCAAGCGCTTCCGCCACAAGGGTCTGCCGGAAGACACCATCGCCGTTACGCTTCGCGGTACGGCTGGCCAGTCCTTCGGCGCGTTTCTGGCGCGTGGCATCTCGTTCGAGCTGATCGGCGACGGCAATGATTATGTCGGCAAGGGTCTTTCGGGCGGTCGCATCGTCATCCGTCCGCCGGAAGACACGCGTATCGTTGCCGAAGATTCCATCATCGTCGGCAATACGGTGCTCTATGGTGCGCTTGAAGGTGAGTGCTATTTCCGCGGCGTGGCGGGCGAGCGTTTTGCCGTGCGCAACTCTGGCGCGGTGACGGTTGTCGAAGGCGTAGGCGACCATGGCTGCGAGTATATGACCGGCGGCGTTGTCGTGGTCATCGGGCAGACGGGCCGCAACTTCGCGGCGGGCATGTCAGGCGGTGTCGCCTATGTGCTCGACGAGGAAGGCGATTTCGCCCAGCGTTGCAACATGGCGATGGTTGAGCTCGAGCCTGTGCCGGAAGAGGACGACATCCTCGAAAAGCTGCATCACCATGGCGGCGACCTCATGCATAAGGGCCGTGTGGACGTTTCCGCCAACATGACCCATCATGACGAGGAACGTCTCGTGCAGCTGATCGCCAATCACCTGCATTACACCGGTTCGACGCGGGCGAAGGACATTCTCGACAATTGGGAGAGCTATCGCCCAAAATTCGTGAAGGTCATGCCGGTCGAATACCGCCGCGCTCTGGAAGAGATGGAGCGTATGCGGATCGGTGTCGCGGCTGAGTAAGTGCTATCGTTAAAACGCAGTGCTTGTGCGCCTGGAATGGCGCACGGCACGGCGAGCCTCGCACAGCGAGAGGAGAATAATATGGGTAAGGTAACTGGTTTTCTTGAAATCGACCGGCAGGTGGCAAAGTACCAGCCAGCGTCGGATCGTATCCGTCACTTCCGCGAGTTCACCATTCCAATGACGGATGGTGAAGTGCAGAAGCAGGCGGCACGCTGCATGGATTGCGGCATTCCGTTCTGCCATGGGCCGACGGGCTGCCCGGTGCACAACCAGATTCCGGACTGGAACGATCTTGTCTATAACAACAACTGGGATCAGGCGATCCGCAACCTGCATTTGACCAATAATTTCCCGGAATTCACGGGTCGCGTCTGTCCTGCGCCCTGCGAGGAAGCCTGCACCCTGAACCTTGAAGATACGCCGGTTGCGATTAAGACTGTCGAACAGGCGCTGGGCGACAAGGCATATGAGTTGGGCTATATCGTACCGCAGCCCGCCGCCAACAAGACCGGCAAGTCGGTCGCCATCATCGGTTCCGGCCCGGCTGGTCTCGCGGCCGCGCAGCAACTGGCCCGCGCCGGTCACATGGTCGATGTCTATGAGCGCGAAAGCCGTCCCGGTGGCCTGCTGCGCTACGGCATTCCCGATTTCAAGATGGAAAAGCACCTGATCGACCGCCGCATCGCACAGATGGAAGGCGAGGGCGTCCGCTTCCTGTGCGGCGTCAATATCGGCGTGGACAAGCCGCTGCGCGGCCTCCTCGATACCTATGATGCCGTGCTTTATTCGGGCGGTTCGGAAACGCCGCGTCCGGCGGGCATTCCGGGGGCTGATCTGGAAGGCGTGCATGATGCCATGCCTTATCTGGTGCAGCAGAACCGCCGGGTGGGCCGCGAAAATATCGAATCCGTCGCCTGGGCTTCGGCTCCTATTCTGGCTGGCGGCAAGCACGTCGTGGTGGTCGGCGGCGGCGATACGGCTTCGGATTGCGTGGGCACCGCGTTTCGTCAGGGCGCGGTCAACGTCACCCAGCTCGACATTCGCCCGCAGCCCCCGGAAAAGGAAGACAAGCTCAGCGTCTGGCCCTATTGGGCGACCAAGATGCGCACTTCCTCCAGCCAGGCGGAAGGTGCATCGCGTGAGTTTCAGGTGGCGACATTGGAATTCATCGGCGAAGACGGCCGTCTGACCCATGTGAAGTGCTGTCAGGTCGATGAAAAGCGCAAACCCATTGCTGGCTCTGAGTTCTTCATCAAGGCCGACCTCGCCTTCATCGCGATCGGCTTTGCCGGCCCGGCAGAAAACAGCGTGGTCAAGGAACTGGGCGACAAGCTTGAAATTGCCACCGACCGCCGTGGTTCAAAGTCGGTCAAGGCCAATGAACGCGATTACCGCACCAATGTCGACAAGCTCTATGCGGCGGGCGATGTGCGCCGTGGCCAGTCGCTCGTCGTCTGGGCCATCCGCGAAGGCCGTCAGGCAGCACACGCCATCGATGCCGATCTGATGGGGAGTTCGGTCTTACCACGTTGATAAGACAATATGGAATTGAAAAAGCCCGCCGATTGGCGGGCTTTTTGCTTTTAACTTTGGCTGCGTCGTGACTTCATCACCAGATAAGCGACGGCGAGAAGCACGAACCACACCGGGGTGATTTTCAGTGCTGCCGCAGTATCCGGCTTTTGTGCTAATGCCCAGAGAATGAAGGCGAAGAAGGCGAAAACCATCACCACGGCTGCGCGTCCACCGGGCATCTTGAAGGTGGATTTTTCATGCAGGTCTGGGCGCTTGCGGCGATATTGAAGATAAGACGCCAGAATGACCGACCAGATGAAGATGAAGAGCAACGCCGAAATCGTCGTGACGATGGTGAAGGCTTCAATGATGCTCTGGCCAGCATAAAGCAGCACCACGCCTGCGAGCAGGAAAATGCACGAGAAGAACAGCGCGTTGACCGGTACTTTTCGCTTGTTCAGCTTGCCGAACGCCTTTGGCGCGAGTTTGGACGTGGCGAGACCGTAGATCATGCGCGACGTCGAATAAATGCCCGAGTTCGCGCTCGACGTTGCGGAAGTCAGCACGACGAAATTCACGACATGGGCGGCGATGCCGAGACCAGCGAGCGAGAACATGGCGACGAACGGGCTTGAACTCGGGTCGACCTGATCCCAGGGAATGACAGTGATGATGACGAAGAGCGCGCCAAGATAGAACAGCACCACGCGGATCGGAATGGAATTGATCGCCTTGGGCAGATTGCGCACGGGGTCCTTGGTTTCCGCAGCGGCGGTGCCAACCAGTTCGATGCCGACGAAAGCAAAGACCGCGATCTGGAAACCGGCGACAAAGCCAAGGAAACCATTGGGGAAGAACCCGCCATGGTTCCAAAGATGCGCGACCGATGCCTGGCTGCCGTTCGGCAGGGTGAAGCCGGTCGAGAGCATGTAGACGCCGGCAATAATCAGGCCGACAATGGCAACGATCTTGATGAGAGCGAACCAGAATTCGATTTCACCGAAATTGCGCACCGTTGGCAGATTGAGCGCCAGAAGTGTAAAAATCAGGCCGAGGGCCGGTATCCAGAGCGCCAGTTCCGGGAACCAGAACGAGACATAGCCCGAAACGGCGACAACGTCGGCCACGCCGGTCACGATCCAGCAAAGCCAATAGGTCCAGCCGGTGAAGAACTGCGCCCAGGGCCCCAGATAATCGCCAGCGAAATCCGCGAAGGAGCGATATTCGAGATTGGACAGCAGGATTTCGCCCAGTGCGCGCATGACGAAAAACAGCATGAAGCCGATCACCGCGTAGACGAGCAGGATAGAAGGGCCCGCCAGCGAAATGGTCTTGCCTGAGCCCATGAAAAGGCCGGTGCCGATGGCCCCGCCAATGGCAATCAGCTGAAGGTGCCTGTTGGACAGATTGCGTGCAAGATGGGGTTCCTCCTCCCGATGTGGATCGACAGAAGGCTTTGATGCAATATTCATTCAAACGCCTCTTGTTTTCTGACGGACGCCAAGAACAATTCCCCGCTCACGCGAGTGATTGCGCCCTCCCTTGAGCCTTTTCAGGCCGACGGTGCCTCCTGATAGACGATGCAGACGCTTCTGGAAACAGCGCGGAATGTAGCAATTAGAATCATATTGGGTAGAGGAAGCCGCTGGCTGTCAGTTGGGGGATAGTTCAATCATACTGGTATGGGTGCAGAAATTAGGGATTTGCGCTCTTCTGCGGCCAGGAAAAATCATCTGCCCGACCGGGGGACGGCTTGCCGTCATTTCGGGGGAGGCGTGCGGCTTGCGGGCGCGCTGCGAGGTTGCCCCCCATCAGGACGCCGCTTTCATCCTTGTCGATATCGCGAATGCTGACCGGGGCTACGCGATCAACCGGTTTAGACGGATCGTGGGCGCCTGCCGCGGGCAGGGGCTGATCCTCTTCCTTCGCCCCGCCGAGATAGGCGCGAAGCGGTTTTTCGGCATAGAAAGCAAGCTTGCGCTTGCCTGCCGAAGTGATGTTGATGCCGTCATTGCCGCGCAGGCGCGCGGTCTGGCCGTTGATATCGAAGCCGGTCTGGGTAAAATTGCCTTCTTCATCGACAAAACCATCCCAGACATCGGCGAATTTGCCTCCCGCCTTCTCGGTGGCGGTGCGGTGGATTTCGTTGAGCGCCAGCATGTCCTGCGACATGCCCTTCGGGCGGAAAGGCGGCTGGCCGATCCAGGCGAACGGGACGTGCCGGTCACCGATCGCCTTGATGAAAGCCGCGACGCGCTTCTGGTATTCTTCGTTCCATTCGGGTGACCGGGGCGGCAGGCTCACGCCCTTCTCTGTCATTGCCTGCCTGTCATTGGAGCCGATCATCACGACAAGGGCAGCAGGCTTCTCCTCATCCAGTATCTTGCCGATGTTGTCTGGCCAGTCGAAATGGTCATTGCGGACAAAGCCGGAAGAGCCGTTTATGCGCGATACGACCTTGAGATCGGGGTCCGAAGCGAAGGCAAGGTCGAGCCCTTCCGCAAGACCATTGCCAATGAAATCTCCGACAACCAGAATCTTCCTGGCATCCGGCTTCTTGTCCACGAATTCGACAGCGGGGCTCGCCACTGGCGGCGGTGTCGGGCGTGATGCGGGCGATGCCGCCTTTGGTCGTTTCGGTTTAGGCCGTGCACGCTGCGGAGCAGGCTGCTGATATTGCCGCTGCGGTTGCGCTTGCCGGGGGCCGAACAACAGATCGAAAAGCGTGCGCGGGCGCTCCTGGGCAGAGGCGGTGGCGACGGCTGAAAACAGCAGCGCTGCCAGCGCGAGCACCATGCCAGCAGCTTTCATCAGCTTTCGCAACTTTCGACTTTCGTGCATTCGTCTCGCCTTCATGCCTGTATATTAGCTCGACGATGTTGAAAAACAAAATGGGCGCACTTCTGTTGAAGCGCGCCCATTTGATCAGTTTGCCAGTTTAACGGCGGCGCAGGACCGACAGAACTTCCTTGCTCGGATGGCCGTCCGGCTGAAGTCCATTCCGCTGCTGGAAGGCTTCGATGGCGGCCCGGGAGGTGGAGCCGATCTTGCCGTCGATATTGCCGTCATAATAACCGAGCGCCTTCAGATGGGTCTGCAATTCCAGCCGCTCATTCATGGAGATGGGCGTGAACGGGCGGTTCCAGTCCTGCCGAAGCCCCTGATAGCCGCCGATACGGTCCGCGAGCAGGCCCACGGCCAGCGCATACTTGTCGGCGTTGTTATAGCGCTTCAACACGAAGAAGTTCTTCGTCATCAGGAAAGCTGGCCCCTGACGGCCATCGGGAACTTTCAATGTCGCCTTTTCATTGGGATCGGGGAACGGGCGTCCATTGGCCCGGACAATACCAATCTGCTGCCACTCGGCAATCGAGAGCGATCCGTTGGGAAACTTGCGTCCCTGCGGCAGGGCGACTTCGTAGCCCCAGGTGCGGCCGGGCTGCCAGCCATTGCGATGCAGCAGGTTCGCAGCCGTACCAAGCGCATCGGGAACCGAGTTCCAGATGTCACGCTTGCCGTTTCCGTCCACGTCTACGGCATAAGCCTGGTAGCTGGTCGGGATGAATTGCGTGTGGCCGAGCGCACCGGCCCACGAGCCGGAAAGATGGCCGCGGTCGATATCCCCGGTCTGGAGAATCTTCATTGCGGCAATGAGCTGCGTGCGGCCGTACTTGGCACGGCGCTGGTCCGCATAGGCAAGCGTTGCCAGCGAACGCACTGCATCCCGCATGACGTCGTCGCGCTTGAGGATTTCGCCGTAATTGCTTTCCATCGACCAGATCGCAAGCAGGATATTGCGGTCAACCGAAAAACGCTGCTCGATGCGCTGGAGCCACGGACCCCATTTGCGGGCCATGCTCTGGCCGACGGAGACCGACTGCTCGTTCACGCGATTGTCGATGTAGTTCCAGACAGGCTCGGTAAATTCAGGCTGATAGCGCGCCTTCTGCAGCACCACCGGGTCCGGCGCATCCACACCGCGAAATGCGCGGTCGAACGTGGAAGGCGAAACACCTGCCTTTATGGCGACAGGACGGAAGCTCGCGACCCATTGGCGAAATTGCGCATCAGCCAGTGCAGAACCGGTTGTAAGCGTTGAGGCGAGCGCAGCTATCGCAACCGTTGCAGCTTTCAGCTTCATTGACGGGCTCACCGTGAATGGAAATCGCAGCATTCTGTGTTTCCCTTCTGCAATCAAATTTAGCCGATACCGGCGCGTTTCCCTTCGACCTGGATTCTGCTCGCCCCGGATTGCATTAATCAATTAATACCATCCTGTGTTGAATTTGAGCCAGCGGAAAATTCCTGGTCGAACCGTTGAACGTTCAAATTAGAACCTGTCGGTTAGCAATTGGTTTACCATCGCCGATTCAGGTAAGAATTTGCCCGAAGTTTCGAAAAATTTTTGAATCAAGCAACATTAAGGGCGGGTCATTGAATGTGATGGGATCGGTCCCGCAATTTCGTCGTTCTTTAATGAAAAGGCCTTATTTGAAATTCAGTCGTTTCAATGCTTTGATAGCAAATCTGAAATAGTGAAATCGAGGAGAGGAATGAGTTCGATCCGAAAAATTCGCAAGGCCGTGTTCCCTGTCGCAGGTCTTGGCACCCGTTTCCTGCCCGCCACCAAATCGATCCCGAAAGAAATGCTGACGGTCGTCGACAAGCCCGTCATCCAGTATGTAGTCGATGAGGCGCGCGAAGCTGGTATCGAACATCTGATTTTCGTCACCGGACGCAACAAAGCAGTTATCGAAGACTATTTCGATGCGCAGGTGGAGCTTTATTCCACGCTCGCCGAGCGCGGCAAGACGGCGGAACTGGAGCATCTCCAGGATATCCAGCCGCAGCCGGGGACGACCAGCTTCACGCGCCAGCAGGTGCCGCTCGGCCTTGGCCATGCGGTCTGGTGCGCGCGCGAACTCGTCGGCGACGAGCCGTTTGCATTGCTGTTGCCGGATATGGTCATGCAGTCCAAGAAGGGCTGCCTGAAGGAAATGGTCGAGCTTTACGAAAAGACCGGCGGCAATGTCGTTGCCGTGCAGGAATGCGATCCGGAAGAGGCGCATAAATACGGCATCGTGGGCAAGGGCGAAACCATCGGCAGCGGTTTCGAGATCACGCAGATGGTCGAAAAGCCAGCCAAGGGCACAGCGCCATCCAATCTCTACATCAATGGCCGCTACATCCTGCAGCCGGAAATCTTCGAGCTTCTGAGCAAGCAGGAAAAAGGTGCCGGCAATGAAATCCAGCTGACCGATGCGATGCTGAAGCTTGCTGACGCCCAGAAATTCTTCGGCTTCAATTATCAGGGTCTCACCTTCGACTGCGGCTCCAAGGCCGGCTTCATCGAAGCCAATGTCGCTTTCGCCTTGTGGCGCAACGATATTCGCCCCTCGGTAGAAGGCTCGATCGGCCATCTGCTGAATACAATCAAGCCAGCGTGATTAAATCCGGTCTGGACTCTGGTCGCGCCCCCTGAAAAGGGGGCGTTTTTTGTGATTGGAGCACTATTTCGTGAAATTTGCTTTTCCGGACGACGATAGTAGGTATTTTGCCTAGTATGCATCCCAAAAAGTGTGAAACACCTTTTGGGCGCAATGATAAACGGGCTCCTCCCCACATAAGGAATAAAGCATGCAGGAATTCCAGCAGACGATGGGTGCGGGTGCGCTCATCTCGATAGCGGTTGGCGCTGTCCTCTTATTGCTTTTGCTCATCATCCGGTTTCGCGTTCATGCTTTCGTGGCGCTTGTGATCGTCAGCCTTTTAACGGCGCTCGCGACCGGCATCCCGGCGGGCAACATCCTGACCACCATCACATCGGCCTTCGGATCTACCCTTGGCGGGGTGGCGCTTCTGGTCGGCCTTGGCGCGATGCTGGGCCGTTTGCTTGAAATATCGGGCGGCGCGCAGGCGCTCGCCGATGATCTCATCCGACGGTTCGGCGAAGAACGCGCACCCATGGCGCTTGGCATCGCATCGCTGATTTTCGGCTTTCCGATCTTTTTCGACGCGGGGCTGGTCGTGATGCTCCCAGTGGTCTTCACGGTCGGGCGGCGCCTCAAGGGAAGCCTGCTTCTCTATGGTATCCCGGTTGCCGCAGCCTTTTCGGTGATGCATGTTTTCGTGCCCCCGCATCCGGGTCCGGTAGCGGCATCCGAGCTTCTGGGCGCTGACGTGGGGCTTCTCATTCTCGTCGGGATCGTCGTCGTCATCCCGGTCTGGTTTATCGCCGGGCACCTTTTCGGTGCGTGGATCGGCAAGCGAATCAATCTTCCCATCCCCGACAATTTCGATGCCGGGAGGGACGTGGAAGAGGCGGCGAACCCTCCGAGTTCCAGTCTGGTCGTATTGCTTCTTCTTCTGCCGCTGGTCCTCATTTTCATCAATACGGGTCTCGACTTCGCCCGCGCGCAAGGCTGGGTCAACGCCGATGCAAACTGGTATCAGCTGGCGCGCATGATTGGATCGACGCCGGTTGCTCTCCTGATTTCGGTGCTGGTGGCTTCCTACGTACTGGGACCACGGCGCGGCACGGATGCAGCCAGCGTGGAACGCATTCTCGATTCTGCGCTGGGCCCGGTCTGCTCCATCATCCTGATCACGGGAGCAGGCGGCATGTTCGGCGGCGTCCTGCGTGCTTCCGGCATTGGCGATGCCTTGTCCACCGCGTTCGCGAATACGGGATTGCCCGTCATCGTGGCGGGATTCCTGCTCGCGACGATTCTGCGTGTAGCACAAGGGTCGGCGACAGTGGCGCTGATCACTGCTGCCGGGCTTGTTCAGCCTGCGGTTCAGGCTGCCGGATATCACGGGCTTGAAACCGCGGCGATGGTGATCTCCCTTGCCGCAGGTTCTGTCATGCTGTCCCACGTCAATGATTCCGGTTTCTGGCTGGTCGGACGTTTCTTCAACATGGATGTGAAGACGACGCTGAAAACATGGACAGTTCTGGAGACCCTTATAGGGCTTCTGGGATTCGGCATCGCCTGTTTGCTGTTCTGGCTCGCCTGAACGCACCACGACACGGCATCCCGGAAGGGATGCCGTTCTCTTTTCTAGCGCTGAACTTTTACGCCAAGATAGACGCTGTCGGCTTTATATTCACGGTCGGAGATCCGGCTCGTCAGGAATTCGTGACGCAGGCGCGCATCCAGTCCGACGAACCGGTTGATCCAGTAGGTTGCACCAATTTGCGCGCCGAGGGTGTAGTCGGTGCCGGTCCCGTCCTTGTTCTGCCGGATATTCGCGTCGAGCCTGCCATTGAGGCTAAGGTCGGAACGTATGCGGCGGCTCACCTCCAGGCTTGCGAAATGCAGGAGCGACCCGGCAATACCCGGCGTGGTGGAAGTATCGACCGTACTCTGGGCATAAAGGCGCACATCGGTTCCGCGCAGCGGTGACCAGTTGAGCGCAGCATTGACAGACGGACCGCTGATGTCGCCGAGACGGGAATCATCGCTGTTGGCGCGCATGTATCCGGCAGCGAACTCGCCGCTCAGCTTTTCGCCCATATCGAGCATCAGGCCACCGCGCAGTGCGAACTGCGATCCGCTGCGTTCATAGCCGTTGCTGTCCACTTTCTCGTCGAAGACGCGCTTGCCCAATTCGACTTCCGCGAAGGGTTTGATCGCCGGCGACAGGCTGAAGCCGCCGCGCAGCGTAATGCTGGCATAGGTGTTGTCGCGGTCCTTCTGGCTGACAGTGCCGCCGGACGACAGTTCGGCGTCGCCATAGATATTGTGCTCGACCCGCCCCGTGGCGCTGCCGAAGAGCAGGCCCATATCGCGTTCGATGCCGAGACTTCCATTGATGGTATGAACCAGCGGGCGTTGCAGCGCGCCGACCACCCCATTCGGGCTGGACGCGCTTTCACGACGCAACTGATAACCGGCACCGGTATTGACCGTCGTCTGGTCGCCGAGATCGAGCCGAAGCTTACCCTGAATATCAACGCGCGGTTCGGAAACGTCTTCTCCCGAAATGGACTTGGACCACGTACCCGATGCGTCGAGCGTTGCCTGATGGCGCGCCCAGTCCGACTGCGCATTGAGCCGCAATGTTGTTTCATTGAGAACGGCGCTGGAACCGGCAGCGCTATTGTCACCGTTGGTGGTTGCCCGGATACCCTGTTCGAGCGACGGTCGCAGGACAAACGAACCGGTGCGAATGCCGAGCGGTGCGAACGGATCGGCGTCCTGTGTAGAACCGCGCCCCTGCTCGGGCAACTGCCGCAGGTTTTCGCGCTGTGCCCGGCCCGTTTCCTCGCCCGCTTCGGTATCGACCGAGCCGACACGCATGTTGTCAGGTGGAATGGGCTGGCGGTCCTGCGGCACGGGAACCGTTGGAACGGTTTGGATTGTAGTGGCGGGGTCAGCCGCCGTGGTGTTTTCAAGCGGGGTGTAACTGTCGTTGTAGGTCGTCTCGCCAGCGCCGTCATCATTTCCCGGCGCGGCAAGTCCGCGATTTGCCAGTGTCTCCGGCGAAGAGGCTGAAAGCACGTCCTCAGCAACGCTTCCGCGCAGATAGGCTTCCTGGGCAAATGCAGAATTATGACAAAGTGCCAGCGCCACGCCCGACAAAAACAGGCATCGCAGCCTGCGGGCAATGGGCGTCGAACCGCCAGATGGGGCCTTGGCAAAAAGCATGTCGTGTTTTCAAACCGTCGCAACGTGGTGGATGAACGGTAAAGGCACATGGTTAATTCTTGGTTGCTGCGGCCCGCATCACGACGGTTCCGGCCACACAAATGTTTGGACAAGCGCCTGCGAAGAAGCTAACCCTTGCGACCATGGAAAAGCTCGATCAGATCACCCCTCCGGCAAACGCAGAAGCGGCCATCGCGTCAGCGTTGCGTACCATAAAAACCGAAAATGCGGGTCTCGCCGCGCTGGAAGACGCGCTGAACAATGGCCTTTCCGCCCCATTCGTCGAAGCGGTGAAGCTAATCGTCGCTTCGCGCGGACGCCTGGTCGTGACCGGCGTCGGCAAAAGCGGCCATATCGGTTCCAAGCTTGCGGCCACCTTTGCCTCCACCGGCACCTCGGCATTTTTCGTGCATTCGGCAGAAGCCAATCACGGTGATCTCGGCATGATCGGCCGCGATGATGTCATTCTGGCCATCTCATGGTCGGGCGAAACGGCGGAACTGAAGGGCATTGTCAATTATTCGCAGCGCTTCCGTATTCCGCTGATCGCGATCACTGCAGGCGAGAATTCGGCCCTCGGCCGCGCGGCGGATGTCGTGTTGCTGCTGCCGAAGACCGCCGAGGCCTGTCCGCATGGTCTGGCGCCCACGACCTCGACGATGATGCAGCTCGCGATCGGCGACGCGCTGGCAATTGCGCTGCTGGAAGCGCGCGGCTTTACCCCGAGCGACTTCAAGACTTTTCATCCCGGCGGCTCCCTGGGTGCAAGTCTGATCCATATCCGCGATATCATGCATCGGGGCGAGCGCCTGCCATTGGTAAAGATGGGCACCTCCATGCCCGATGCGATGAAGGTACTGGCCCAGAAGAGCTTTGGCTGCGTGGTGGTTGTGGATGATGGCGGCGATCTGGCCGGCATTGTCACGGATGGCGATATCTCGCGCAATCTGAGCCGCAACCTTGCCGCGTTGTCGGTCGATGAAATCATGACGCGCAAGCCGAAGACGGTTGACCAGAACATGCTGGCGACCGCAGCCCTCAATACGATCAACGAAAATCACATCGGTGCGCTGATCGTCGTCGAGGCCGGTCGCCCGATCGGGCTCGTGCATTTCCACGATCTGCTGCGGATAGGCGCAGCCTGACAAGGCGTTCAAGCCGTTTATTTTCGCGCCAATGCGGCCCGCAATCCGGCCATCGAAACGATAGCCGGATTGCGTGAAGGTCGATTTGCGAGCCTCATAGAGGCTCATTTTTGGGAACTATCCGCATTCGTCGCCCGGCCAGCAAGCCGACGGGGCGACGATGGTTCCAAGATCAGGGACGGCCTGCGGGGGTAACGTCCTCGATCTTCTCATCGCCCTGGATCGACACTTTCACCATGTCCTTCCCGTCGATATCCATCTTCATGAGATCAACAGAACGGATTTGGCTGTTGTCGTAAGTGCGGAAGAAGTAGCGCTTGCTCTTCAAATCGCTGGCGCCTGTCCAGATCGTATAGTCAGCCATTACATTGCCGTTCGCATCCTTTTCGCCGTCTCGCGACGAGCCTCTAGGAATGTCGAACTGGTTGAGAATCTTGAAGACCTGCAGGACGGCGTCCTGTTCTGTCTTTGGCTGAAATACCGATTGTGAGAATGCAACCGCGCGAACGAAGCGCGATGGCGGCGTGAAATCGCCGGGCAAGCCAAGCATGCCCGAGCCCTGACCCGTCGGGACAATTTCAACCGAGCCGAGCTTGATCGAAGGCTTTCCCGTCATGGAAAAGTTCGTGTACTGGCGCAGATTGTTCATATGGAAATCGAAGCCCGGTGTATTCGTGATAACGCCGAGGGGATTGTCATAGACATTCAGCTTGCCGCCGACATATTCAACGACGATGCTTTTACCGGTAGCATCATGCACGATATAGTGTGCTTCCGGGGCAAAGCCCCATTGGGAAAATACCGAGGACGCTACCACGATATTCCCGATATTTTCTTTAACTTCATCAACGGTAGCAAAATTTTCGAGGACATAAGACACGAATTCCCATTGGGAAATTGTTCGGTCAGAAACCTCAGCCGTATAGGGCATATAACCTGCGGAAGTGGGGAAATAGAACATTCCCGCACCCAGTCCCTTTTCGTTCAGGCCATCGAACAGGTCGGGCAGGCCCGCTCCATTCATGCCGACAGATGCGTATTTGGCAGTCCATTTCAGGCCGCCCTTGCCGTCAGGGGTGGTGCCGGTGCGCGAAAAGCCACGCGGCACCATCATGATTTCTGACTTGAGGTCGAGGCCGAATTCGAGGGTTCGTGCGTAAACGACACTGCCGTCTGCCGCGATCAACCTGATGCCGGTGCACGCCTGAGCTGCCGGAATTACATTTCCCAGCATCAAGGCGCAGGCTGCGGCGATGGACGTAAACTTTTTAAAGGCTCGCCTTTGCATCATTTGTACTAGTCCTCATTGTATGTGGATAAGACGTTGTGGGTGTCCGGTTGATTGTCTGTGCCGAACCTCGGCTGTCGTGTTGCCCGCGGTGACACCTCCCTCATTAAGCGAAAGCGTTTCGCTCGGTTGGGTGTCCTTGGATTTCATCTCATAACAAAACAAGCAATTGTATCAGTTAGAAGAAGTTCTCACGACGTGACGTCTCATTTTATTCTTCATTTTATCTCACGAGTGTGCTTTAACGTGCCTGCGCTTGCATAAATAAGTGCCCGCTATTTGTAGTTTTAGCGGTCACGCGTGCGAACGAAGGCTTTGCTCTCATCCCGCGCCGGGAATGAGCGTCGGCTGGCGTTACGGTCTGTTATCGGTGTCTTGGCGGCGCATTGCATGATGGCAGGGGCAATGAGTAACGAAACCTTTATCTCGACCGCTATGGTGGAAGTCGACGCGCGCAGTGATTTCTGGCGCGAGGCGACTCGGCCCGTATTCGACACCTCACCACTTTCACCAGACAGCAAGGAACCGTTGGAGGGAACGATAAGTTCTCGTCCGCTGGGTTCGATGATAATCGGGTCGACATCGTTCAACAGCCAGAGATATATCCGCGATCACCGCACGATCGTGCACAGCGGTCTGGATTATTATCTTATCCAGGTCTTTACATCGGGAAAGATGAACGGCGATTTCAATGGTCTCGGCGTGCACGCTGACGTTGGCGATATCTGTTTTCTTGACCTTGCGAAGGCCTTCAAGAGCGAGGCCGCTGCGGGTTCCAGGCTTTCGCTTGCAATCTCCCGGCGCGATCTTGAAAAGGCGGTCGGGCCACGCAGCCTCCACGGGGTCGTCCTGCGCCGGGACCAGCCAATGACCCGACTGATCACAACCTACGTCAAGGGGATACGGTCTCTTGAACACTCCCTTTCGCCGGTGGAGGTTCTCGCATCGGAGGAAGCACTGATCGCGCTTCTGGCGGGAGCCCTGAAAGGGGACGCGCCCGAGTCCCTGGACGATTACCCTTCCATGAGCATAGCTCTTCGTCAGAGAGTTCTGGCCTTCATAGATCAGAATATTGGTGAGCAGGAGCTGTCTCCCGAGCATATCCAGCAAAAGCTCAGGGTTTCGCGCTCCCATCTTTATCGTGCGTTTGCAGAGGATGGCGGCGTGGCGAAGATCATTCGCGACCGGCGGCTGGATGAAGCGTTCAAGCAATTGACCAAGCCGTCCAAGCAGTCCCGTTCGGTCAGCCAGATTGCCTATAGTTTAGGGTTTTCGAGCGGTAACCAACTACTGCGCGGCTTTCGTGCGCGTTTCGACATGACGCCGAAAGAAGCCCAGATCGAACGGGAACGTCTCCAGTTCGAAAGGCAGGCGAACAACGATCTCCACGGTTATTTCACGGAGATGCTTAATCGCACCGTCAAGTCGTAGTGCATTTCGACGGGCGGATACACGCCGGTGCCGTCTTACTCGGCAACTTCGATCTCCAGCGACAGCGGATCGAAGGCAATCACGTTGACTTTCGTGCCGGCTGGCAGGTCGGGTCCTTTCACACGCCACATCGTATCGTTGATACGGATACGTCCACGCCCGTTGATGATGGGTTCCGTCAATGTGGCGCGCCGGCCGACCAACTGCTCCCCGCGACGATTGAGGAAGGCCTCGTCGGCATCGGTGCTGCGCGAGCCGAACAAACGGCGCCCCGCCAGCACGAAGATGACAGCCAGAACAAGGAACACCACGGTCTGAAACTGCCAGCCGAATGCCGCCGTTGAAGACAGGAGAAAGGCGAGGCCGCCTGTCACGAGAGCCGCAAGCCCGAACCAGATGAAGAAAAAACCGGGCGCCAGAATTTCCAGAATGAGCAGGACCAGCCCGAAGACGAGCCAGTTCCATATGCCGAGACCGGATAGAAATTCAATAATCATGGCGCCCTCTTTCCTGGTTTCAGCGCGTTGCTGGCGGAACGCTACGTGGGCGGGACGGGGCTGGCGACTGCGGTGTCGGATCGACCGGCCGGTTGCCGTCGCCAAAGACTTCCCTGGCAATTGCGCCAATGCCGCCGAGCGAACCGATGAGGGAGCTTGCCTCAAGCGGCATCAATACGACCTTCTGGTTCTTGGCGCTCGCGATATTGCTCAGGGCTTCGGTGTACTTTTGCGCGACGAAGTAATTGAGCGCCTGCACATTGCCGTTGGAGACAGCTTCGGAAACCATGGTCGTGGCTTTCGCCTCGGCCTCGGCAAGGCGCTCGCGTGCCTCCGCCTCGCGCTTGGCCGCTTCCAGCTTGCCTTCTGCTTCGAGAATCTGCGACTGCTTCTGGCCTTCGGCGCGCAGAATCTGCGCGTTGCGGTCGCCTTCCGCTTCCAGAACCTGCGCGCGCTTGTCGCGCTCGGCCTTCATCTGGCGGGCCATTGAAGTCACTATATCTGCCGGTGGATTGATATCCTTGATTTCCACGCGGGTCATCTTGATGCCCCACGGATGGGCGGCCTCGTCGACGACACGCAGCAGGCGGTCATTGATCGCATCGCGGTTGGAAAGAAGCTCGTCGAGGTCCATCGAACCCATGACGGTACGAATGTTCGTCATGGTCAGGTTGAGGATTGCATATTGCAGGTTGGCGACCTGATAGGCCGCCTGAGCCGCATTCAGCACCTGATAGAATGCCACGCCGTCGACGCCGACGATGGCATTGTCGCGGGTGATGACTTCCTGCGTTGGGACATCCAGCACCTGCTCCATCATGTTGAGACGGGCGCCAATGCGGTCGAAAAACGGCACAATCAGATTGAGGCCGGGATTGAGGGTGCGTGTATAGCGGCCGAACCGTTCGACCGTATAATTAAAACCCTGCGGCACGGTCTTGATGCCGGCAAACAGTGTCGCCAGAACCAGCGCGGCCAGAATGAGTAACGTGATATCGAAACCGGTCATTGTTTTTCCTTAAGGCAATAGCGCAGTAGGACAATAAGGCAGTAGGCGGAATCTAGCACAGATCAGAACATACTGCCTTACTGCCCTATTGCCTTACTCTCTTCAATCTATACCCAACCCTGCAACTCGCGACGCACCAGCGTCTCGATGACTTTCATGCCGTCCTCGCCGTCATTGAGACAAGGAATGTGGCTGAAATTCTCGCCGCCATTTTCAAGAAATTCTTCGGCTGCTTCGTTGCCGATCTCGTCCACCGTTTCCAGGCAGTCGGCAACGAACCCCGGATTGAGAACGGCCATCGACTTCACTCCGTGCTTGGCCAATTCCTCCACCGTTTCGTCCGTATAGGGCTGGAGCCATTCTTCAGGTCCGAAACGCGACTGGAAGGTGGAACGAAACTGGCTGTCATCCAGACCCAGCCGTGCCTGCAGCAAGCGTGATGTTTCAAGGCATTGCTGGCGGTAGGGATCGCCCTTGTCCGAGTAGCTTTTCGGAATGCCGTGATAGGAAGCCAGTATCACTTCCGGCTTGAAGGAAAGCGTTTCCAGATGTTTCTCGATGGAACGTGCCAGCGCCTCGATATAGACCGGTTCCGCTTCATAAGATGGCACGATGCGCACTGCTGGCTGGAAGCGCTTCTTCATGAGCGCTTCGAAGAACTTGTCGTTCACCGTCGCGGTGGTCGTCGCCGAATATTGCGGGTAGAGCGGGAACATGACAATCCGCTCGCAACCCTGCTCCAGAAGACGGTCGGTGACGCTTTCAATGGACGGCTGGCCGTAACGCATCGCCCAATCCACCACCACATTGGGGTATTCAGCGAGCGCCCCGGCCAGTTTCTCACCCTGTGCGCGGGTGTAGGTCCGCAAGGGAGATTCGTTCTTCTCACGGTTCCAGATGCGGTCGTAAAGCCTGCCAGACCGTTTCGGGCGGGTGTTGAGAACGATGCCGTAAAGGATCGGGAACCAGATGAGGCGCGGCCATTCGATGACGCGGCGATCCGAGAGAAACTCGGCCAGATAGCGGCGCATCGGGCCATAACTCGTGCCATCCGGCGTGCCGAGATTGACCAGCAGAACACCAACTTTCGGCAGTTTTCCCTGCGCCTCCGGTCTGGTTGTCTGGTTGGGCTTCTCCTGCACTTTGTCCATCTCACTCATCGTCCGACTCCTGTTCAGCCGGAAAACTAGAGAAAAAAAGACAAATTACAATCCTGACAATTGCCGCTGGCGAAATTCTATCGGCGCGGGTGTTGCCCGCGCCGTCAATATTCGAGATTTACGCGAAATATCCGCTGCTTAACCGGCTGCGCGACGCGTGAGGGAGAAGCGCGAGCCCGACGAGGACGTGCAGTTCAGCTGCGTCGGCGAGACGAGGGCGCAGTTTACCTTCGACGAGGTGCCGCGCACGATGGAGCGCATGTCGATTTCGACAAGCTGTGGCGATTGGTAACGATAGTTGCCTTCGGCAAGCTTTTCGTTCGTGTCGGTGGCGCGAGTCTCGAAAATGCCGCCATTGAAGGACGAAACGATGCCGTTGGGATCGACCCAGCTGCCTTCGATGCCAGCCGGCGCGCGGGAGACGACCGGGACATTGCCGCCGACCGGTCCAGTCGTTTCGCACGCTGCCAACGCCAGCGACATGACTGCAAGAGGGGCAATGATGCGGAAGCGTTTCATATCCATGCTCTCCATTAGAGCATTCCGAGCCAGAACCATAGCTTAGCTGGCATCTGAAATGCGTAACCAGATATTTAGAGCGGTATCAACGACACCGTGCTGATGGGACCGCTCGGGATGATTAGTTTGATGTATGGAAACTTGCACGAAAACAAGTCCTCATTGCGAGGAATAGGTGCCGGGCCTGTCGATTTGTTAGCAATGATGCAAGATCGCCGCGCCGGGCAAAGGGTGCGCCGGGTCCTTCTGCTTCGCGATTACGACCCCAAAACGAGCATGACGGATATCGCCAGAATGACGGTTGCGATGACCGACGACGTTGCAAGCATGCGGTGGAGATAGCGACCGGCCGCAATATTGCTCCTGAACGAGGCTTTGGATGCAAGGGATTTCGATATCTGATAAAGAACGAGATAGATGACAATCGAGATCAGTCCGATTGTCCATCCAAGCCGTACCATTGGCTCAGGGTGACCGGGGACGCCCAGAATCCAGGGCAGAACAAGTAGCCCGCAGATCAGAGCCACCAGATCGGGAAACCGGCTTGCAATCAGCCTCGTCATGTTGCGGGCAGAGAAGGACAGACGCATATCCTCATGGAATGGCCCGGTCGAAACCGGGCCGGTTCAATCAACGCACCAAAATATTGCGAAACTGCCATGGGTCCTTGGTATCGAGATCTTCCTTGAACAGGTGGCCGCGACCTTCCAGCGGCGTCCAGTCGGTATAATAGCCCTTCACGGGCCCCAGATATTGCATCTGGACTTCAAGGCAGCGACGGTAATCCATTTCGTCCGTCTCGACGATCCCGCTCTGCGGATTTTCCAGTGCCCAGACCATGCCAGCCAGAACGGCGGAGGAAACCTGCAGGCCGGTTGCGTTCTGATAGGGCGCAAGCTTGCGCGCCTCCTCGACGGTCAGTTGCGAGCCATACCAATAGGCATTCTTGTCGTGGCCATAAAGCAGCACGCCGAGCTCATCGCTGCCATCGAGAATTTCATGCTCCTCCAGAACGTGCTGCACCGGCTGCGCTTTGCCGCCCGCACCGAACATTTCGTCAAGCGCCAGAATGGCGTCGTTGCTGGGGTGATACGCGTAATGGCAGGTCAGGCGGAAGTCGAGCTTGCCCTTCTTGTCGCGCAGCGTGAAAAAATCGGCGATGGAAATTGCTTCATTATGGGTGACGAGCAGGCCATATTGCGCACCGAGCGTCGGGCACCAGGTGCGGATGCGGGTGTTGCCGCCGGGCTGCTCGAGGAAAATCGCGGCCTTGTTGCCCTTCTTCTGCTTGCGGGCGTTCTTGGGCATCCATTTTTCGTGGCTACCCCAGCCAAGTTCCGCCGGTTGCAGGCCTTCGGCAATAAAGCCCTCGACGGACCACGTGTTCCAGAAAGTGTTGAAGGGCTTGGGCTCCTTGGCGCGCTGGGTGTCGCGTTCCGCGATATGGATGCCCTTGACGCCAGCCTTCTTCATCAGTTTCGCCCAGCCGTGACGGTCATCCGCCGCCGGTTCGGTGAAATCGAGCTTCAGATCGGTCGCGAGGTCGACAAGGGCTTTCTTGACGAACCAGGAAACCATGCCCGGATTGGCGCCGCAGCAGGAAACCGCGGTCGTTCCGCCGGGGTTCTTGCGCTTTTCAGCGCGGACTGTTTCGCGCAGCGCGTAATTGGTGCGCGAGGCGTTGTCGGCTTTCTCATCGAAATAAAAGCCGAGCCAGGGTTCCACCACCGTGTCGATATAAAGCGCGCCATGCTCGCGGGCGTAGCGCATCAGATCGAGTGATCCGGTATCGACCGAAAGATTGACGACGAAGGGCTGGCCCTCCGTTCCCTTCAGAAGTGGACCGAGAATCTTCTTGTAATTTTCCTTGGTGATCGCTTCCTTGAGGTAACGGATGCCCTTGTCGTCGAGGATCTTGCGGTTGGCTTCGCTCGGATCGATCACGACCATGCGGGATTTGTCGAATTTGAAATGACGTTCAATCAGCGGCAGGGTACCGCGCCCGATCGACCCGAAGCCGATCATGATGACAGGGCCAGTTATCTCGCCATAGACTTGCCATTTCGCTTTCGCCATTTTCTTCCTCTCAGATGCCGCAGAATTGCGGTCAGGTTATCACCCGCTTTAGCTGATGTGCCGGAACGATAACACAACTTCATAGAAAGAAAGAAACGTCACAAGGCTATGACATCAATACATGTTTAATGGATATTAGGATTTCAGAGGTCGACAAGCTTTGCGCGGATCATGCCGCGCAACGAATTGCCGACAAGAATGTTGCGCGCGTTTTTCAGCGTCTCGACGGTCACGATACCTTCTTCAACCACGTTGTCGTTCAGCAATTCACGTCGCAGCACCCCGTCGAGCAGACCGCATGAAAGCGCGGGCGTCATGCAGGCTGCGCCGCCGATATCGAGAAATATTGAGGTGATCGTGCCTTCACAGACCTCGCCACGATCATTGAGCAGGATGACTTCGTCAATCTCTGCGGGCGAATATTCCTCGCGAGCCGCGATATAGGCCTGCCGCCGGGTCGTCTTGTGGCGCAACAGGGGGTCGTTGTGATTGAGATGCGTGCGGGCTATCGCAACCCGCCAGATCGTCTGGGAGGGCAACGGTTCGTAGGGAGCGCTCGAGACAGTGGCGACACCATCCGGAGCGAGCGTCAGCCGCAGTTTCAAGGCTTGTTCGCCAGCTCCGGCTTCCGCAACCTTCTGCCGAATGGCCTCCATATTGCAGGCAAAGCCGAGTTCACGGGCGGAATTCTCAAGGCGCGCCATGTGCAGATCGAAACGCAGAATGCCGGAGAGCGGTTCCGAGCGCATCGTTTCGATCAGTTGATAAGCGGGTTCAATCGTCACGGCTTGCGCCCCTTGTGGCTCGACAGTGCCGCGAACCGTGCTTTCAGAAGACATTCCTCGTACTCCGCTTGCGCCGTGGAATCGAAGACCACACCGCCCCCGACATTGAAGATCGCACGATTTTCATCCAGAAGCGAGATCGTGCGGATGGCAACGTTGAAACGCATACGTCCGCCCGGCTCGATCCAGCCAAGCGACCCGCAATAGATGTCGCGCGGCCCGGTCTCCAGTATACGCAGGATTTCCATGGCGCTGATCTTCGGCGCGCCGGTGATCGACCCGCACGGGAAGAGGGCGGCAAAAAGCGAGCGCAGCGGCAAGTTCTCTTTCAGACGGGCGCGCACGCGGCTGATCATCTGATGGACGGTGGGATAGGTTTCGACGCGGAAAAGTTCCGGCACGTCGAGCGAGCCTACTTCACTTACGAGCGAAATGTCGTTGCGAAGAAGATCGACGATCATGCGGTTCTCGGCCTGGTTCTTCGGGTCGTTCAACAGGAACTGGCGGTTTTGCTCGTCTTCTTCAGGCGTGGCACCGCGCGGCATGGTGCCCTTCATCGGATGGGTCTCGATCCATCCATCGCCATCGACTTCGAAGAAAAGTTCAGGCGAGCGCGACAGGATGATCGGTCCGCCCAGATCGCAATAGGTCGCGTAGCGAACCGGCTGACGCTTCGCAAGCATGTTGAACAGGATCAGCGGATGGCCGCCCCATTCCGCGTGGACGGGAAAGGTGAGGTTGCCCTGATAGCAATCGCCTTCGCGTAAGTGCTGGTGCAAGCGCTTGAAACGCGGCGCATAGTCATCGAACGACCATTGCGCGACCGGATTGCGCAGGAAGGTGGCCAGTGAGGCGGCGTTGTCTTCGCTGCGACCGTGCATCCGTTCATCGGATGGGCCGTCGAATACGCCGAAGCAGAGAAGCGGCGCCTTGCGTCCTTCGGGCAGGAGCGGCTTGAGCTTGGGTTCGAGAAGATAGCCCGCTTCATAGGAAAGATAGCCCGCAAGCCATCTTCCGGCCTCGTGCGCTTCTTGCATTGCATCCCATGCAGGCTCGAATTCATCCGGCGTGTCGGCACGGATGATCGATGAAGGGGCCGCGAAAAGCACGTCGCGGCCCGCCTTGTCGTCCCGAAAGAGAATGAGCGGTTTGTTACCCGTTCGGGTCACTGTCGCCTCAGTCTTCCATGGCTTCAAGCTCGTCGACAATACCTTCGATCACCGACAGGCCCTTGCTCCAGAAATCGGGATCGCTCGCATTAAGGCCGAATGGCGCCAGCAATTCCTTGTGGTGTTTGGTGCCGCCAGCCTTCAGCATGTCGAAGTACTTCTGCTGGAAGCCCTTTTCCGAGTTCTGGTAGACCGCATAAAGCGAGTTCACCAGGCAGTCACCGAAAGCATAGGCATAGACATAGAACGGCGAGTGGATGAAATGCGGGATATAGGTCCAGAAGGTCTCGTAGCCCGGATTGAGATTGACGGCATCGCCAAGGCTTTCGCGCTGCACATCCATCCAGATTTCGCCGATGCGCTCAGCCGTCAGCTCGCCTTCGCGCCGCTCGGTGTGGACGCGACGTTCGAACTGGTAGAAGGCGATCTGGCGCACGACCGTGTTGATCATGTCTTCGGCCTTCTGGGCCAGCATGGCCTTGCGTTCACGCTTGTCCTTTGTGCGCTCCAGAAGCGAGCGGAAAGTCAGCATTTCGCCGAACACGGATGCGGTTTCAGCGAGCGTCAGCGGCGTTGAAGCCATCAGAGCACCCTGGCTGCCCGCCAGAACCTGATGCACGCCGTGGCCCAATTCGTGCGCCAGCGTCATCACATCGCGCGGCTTGCCCATATAGTTGAGCAGCACATAGGGATGCGCCGACGGAACCGTCGGGTGCGCGAATGCGCCCGGAGCCTTGCCGGGGCGGACCGGCGCATCGATCCAGTTCTTGTCGAAGAACTTCTTCGCGATCTCGGCCATTTCCGGCGCGAAGTTGCCATAGGCGGAAAGCACCGTTTCGCGTGCATCGTCCCACGGGATCAGGGCCTGCGGCGTTTCCGGCAATGGTGCGTTGCGATCCCAGTTCTCAAGCTTTTCAAGGCCGAGCCATTTGGCTTTCAGGGCGTAATAGCGGTGCGAAAGGCGCGGATAGGCGTCTTCCACCGCCTTTGCCAGCGCATCCACAACGTCGCGCTCCACGCGGTTGGCAAGGTGGCGGCTGTCGGCGATGTCCTGAAAACCGCGCCAGCGATCGGAGATTTCCTTGTCCTTGGCTAGCGTGTTGGTGATCAGCGTGAAAGTGCGAAGATTGGCTGCGAAAGTCTTTGCCAGCGCTTCCGATGCCTTCCTGCGCACAGCGCCATCGGCGTCCTGAAGCATGTTCAGGGTCGGCTCGATGCTGAGTTCCTTGCCGTCGATTTCAAAGCGAAGTCCCGACATGGTTTCATCGAATAGCCGGTTCCAGGCGCTATAGCCGGTGATCGATTTTTCATGGAAGAGCTGCTCCAGCTTGTCGTCGAGCTGGTAAGGCTTGTCCAGGCGCAGATCGGTCAGCCATGGGCGGTAATGCCCGATTGCCGCATTGTCGTTCATAGCCTTTTCCAGAACGGCATCATCGATGCGGTTCAGTTCGAGGCCGAAGAAAATGAGATGCGTGCTGGCGTCGGTCAGCTTTTGCTGCGTGTCGCCGAAAAGCTTCATGCGCTTCGGGTCTGTGGTGTCGCCGTAATAATAGAGGCCGGCGAAAGAGCCGATACGGCCCATCAGCTCATCCAGAGCCTCGAATTCCCTGATCGCATCGGCAAAGTTGCCGCCATTTGGCTTGGCCGCTTCGTCTCCGAGCTTGCCTTTCCAGCGCTCCTCGAAGGCCGCTGCATCCTTCATGGCTTTTTCGATATCGTTTTTCAGTTCCGGGCTGTCGGCAGACGGATAAAGATCGCCCAGATTCCATTCCGGAAGGTTGCCGAGATCAGCCTTTTCGGCCGCAGCCGCATCGCCGGCAGGCCCATGCGAAGCTTTGTTGAAGAAAACGGATTCTGAAAAACGGGTCATGAACATTCTCCAAGAGCATTTCCAGAAAAAGTGCGAAGCGGCTTTTCGTAGGATAATGCATACAAACAAAGAGAGAGCGCGGCTCCACGATCCGGCGCTGACCGGAGCCGCTCTGTCAGGCTCCTTCTCGCACGTCTTGTCAGGATCGCCAAGAGGTGGGAAAAGGGCTTCGATCATTTGTGATGGCCCTCCGATCAGGCCGCTCGACAGGCAGATGGTTGAAGAAGAGAGTGGATTCAGGATACAAATTTTGTGAAATGGGACACCGAGGCACATTTTAGTACCTTGCATTCGCTGAAGGCTTGGCACCAAATAACGCGCCTAGAAATATGAGACATTTAAACTGTTTAAGTATTTCGGGCGCGGGAACTCCATAGGTAATGATAACGGTTAATGGCCACGCGCATTCTCATAGCGGATGACGATCCGATCCAACGACGCAATCTGGAAGCGGTAGTCATGCGCATGGGCTATCGGACCATCCTGGCGGATGGCGGGGCCAGCGCACTCAGCTTCGTCAGCCAGCGCAAGGACATTGTGCTGATGCTGCTCGATCTTTCCATGCCCGATATGGATGGCCTGACCGTTTTGCGGCGCATGCGTGAAGCCGGAAACAGCGTGCCGGTGATCGTTCTCGTCCAGAACGATGATCTCCAGCCGGTTCTCCAGGCCATGAAAATGGGCGCGGTCGACTTCGTGACCAAGCCGATCGCCTTTGAGCGCGTTCAGGTTTCCGTTTCCAATGTGTTGAAGATCGATGCGCTGACGCAGGAAATCCGCCGCGCGCGTTCCTCTCTGAAGGCTCATCTGACGCTTTCCGACATGGCGATCAAGAGCCCGGAAATGGAGCGTGTCGGCATTCTGGCGCGTCGGGCTTCGGCGCTGGATGCGCCGCTTCTGATCGAGGGAGAGCCTGGCAGCGGCAAGGAGACGCTGGCGCGCGCCATTTGCAGCGGCAGTGTCCGCTGGCGCGGCCCTTTCGTGACCGTCGATTGCCGCACCCTGACGGTGGATAATGCCGACGAGGTTTTTTTCGGCGTTTCGACAGCACGGCGCGACCGTCGCGATGGCGATGCCCTGCGCAGCCTCGGAAAGCTTGCGGAAGCCGATGGCGGCACGCTTTTCCTTGACGAAGTCGGCGCGCTGCCCCGCCACACGCAGATCAAGCTTTTTGCCGCAATGCAATCGGGCCAGTTCGAAAGCGGCGGCGAGCGCACGCTTTCCAATGCACGCATCATGGCGTCGAACAGCCGTCCGCTGGCCGATCTCGTCGATATGGGACGTTTTCATGCCGGGCTCTACCATCTGCTCGGCTCCTTTGCGGTAGCCATGCCGCCCCTGCGCAATCGTCCGGAAGATATTCCGATCCTGCTGCATCAGTTCATGATGCGCTTTGTCAGCGAAGAGCGGATGGGACATATCACCGGCATCACCACCCACGCGCTGGAAAAGCTGAAGGCCTATCATTGGCCCGGCAATGTGCGGGAACTGAAAAATGCCGTTTACCGTGCGGTGATCCTCTGCGACACTGGCGAGCTGACAGCGGGTGATTTCGCGCAGATCGGTGCGGGCAGCGAGGCCATGAGGCCTGCACAGCACTCCGCCCGGTTCAACCTTGTCGATCAGGATCCAGGCGTGACTTCGGCCGGTCTGTTCAGTGGAATAGACGGAGCGGGCGAGGTTCGCACGCTTGCCGCAGCCGAGGAGGAAATGATCCGGTTCGCCATCGCTCATTATGACGGACAAATCAGTGAAGTGGCCCGGCGTCTGGGTATCGGAAGAACCACGCTTTACCGGAAGCTGAAGGAATATGGCATCGATGTGGCGTCGATTTCCGGCAAGGGATCAGGCGCCGAGGAAGAGGCCGGTATCACCCCTTTCAACCGCGTTGCGGGCTGATTGATCCGGCCTAACATATTGAATTTCAGTCATTTATAATAGACATACTGTCGGTCCTCGCAGGTACTGTTGCGAATTAAAGACTGTTAATAATTTTTTAACCATGGCGAAAATAGATGCACGTGTGTGGCTTTTTTGCCATGGTGTTTCCTCATTTGTTGTTCACTAAGCGTCCATTAACCATTAAATCCGACAATCGGAGTTCAAGCGGAACTGGGACGCAGGCTTTTTGTGGCACCACAAAGAAAGCCCCGAGGGAAGCCTGGAGAATGCCTCTGGGGGCGGAAAACGGTAAGGCGATACGATTCGATGAACAGCATATCGACCATTAAAGCGCGCTTTGCGAAGGTTTGGACCGGAATAAAGGCCACGATGAAGGTATCTGTGTCCGCTCCGTCTGCCCTTGCCGTCGCTGCGGTTGTCCTGGCGCTGTCTCCTTCGCAGGCTTCGGCTGAAACCCGCTCTCTCAAGCTTTATTACGTTCATACCGGTGAAAAGGCCGAAATCGTCTTCAAGAGAAATGGTCGCTTCGATGCGCAGGGCTTGAAGAAGCTGAATGTTTTCCTGCGGGACTGGCGCCGTAACGAGCCGACCAAGATGGACCCGCGCCTGTTCGACCTGATCTGGCAGGTTTATCGCTCCACCGGTTCGAGCCAGTATATCACCGTCGTCTCCGCTTATCGTTCGCCGGCAACCAACGCCATGCTGCGTTCGCGTTCCGCCAACACCGGCGTTGCCAAGAAGAGCCAGCACATGCTGGGCCGCGCGATGGACTTCTACATTCCCGGCGTTCCCTTGGCCAAGCTGCGCGGCATCGGCATGCGCTACCAGATCGGCGGCGTCGGCTATTATCCGCGCTCCGGTTCGCCCTTCGTCCATATGGATGTCGGCAATGTCCGCTCCTGGCCGCGCATGAGCCGCCGCGAACTGCTCGCGCTGTTCCCGGATGGCAAAACCGCTCACCTTCCCGCCGATGGCAAGCCATTGCCCGGTTATGAGCAGGCACTGGCCATGATCGAAAGGCGCAAGGCTGGTGGCGGCGAGGTCATGGTGGCCAGCAATACATCCCCACGCCGCAGCAAGAGCCTGTTCGGTGCGCTGTTTGGTGGTGGTGCCGACGAAGAAGAGGAAAGCGGCGGTGAGGTGAGTGCTCCACCGGCGTCCGCACGTCCTGCCCGCGCAGTGCCTGCGCGTCAAGCTCCGGCGGTTCCGGAAGAACCGGTCCAGCAGCCGCGTGAAACGATGATTGCCGCCTTGCCCGCCCGTGAGGCTCCGGTGCCGATGCAGGCGCCGCGTCCCGAAGCCGGGCTCGATGCCCAGGCGCAGGCCGCAGCCGAAGTTCCGGTGGCCGCGCTCAATGTTCCGATACCGGCTCGCAAGCCGGCAATGGCGCCGCAGGATGCCGTGGCGCTTGCCGCAGCCGAACCGGCCGCCGATGCTGCTGCCGCGGCCCGCGCCGCCGTGGATGCGAACACGGTTCAGGTTGCCGATGCCGGTACGCCTTCGCCGCTGATGAACGGTTTTGTGCCGGTGCCGTCGGCCCGTCCGCAGCTTGAGACGGATAATATGCAGCTCGCCGCCGCAGTGATCCCGTCAGCACGTCCGATGCGCCCGGGCGAAAAACCTGCCGCAAGCGGCCAGGATGCGATTGCCGCACTGGTCAACAGCGAGCAGAACGAACCGACACAGGTCGCCGATGCTGGCACTGTGGCAGTGCCGCAGCCGGGCGAAACGGCAGCTTTCCCGCTGCCGAAGGAAGCGCCGCGCGCCAATACGCAGCTTGCCCTGCTTTCCAAGAAGGATGAGATCGGTGAGCTGATCGCACCGCCTTCCGACGATTATTATGACAGCAAGCCGGTTGTAGACGCCGCACCGAAGCAGGCGCCGGCAGCTGTGCAGACGGCTTCTGTGGCCCGCACCGCGTCAGCCAAGGCGACTGCTACGGCTTCCGCCGCTGTCCAGAAGAAGGTCGCAGCGATTGGCAAGGCTGCCGAGACGGGCGTTCGCGCCACAGCAAAGGGCGGACGCTACATCGCCAAGGCCCAATCCACGCCGCGTGCGGTGGTTCAGCCTGCCGTAATGCCGACTTCGGAAGTTGCCCTGTCGGCGGAATCCGTTTCCAGCGCCGTGCCCGTGACAAACCCGGTCCTCCGCAACGATGCGCTGCGGTCCGCACCGGCCATGGTCTACACGGCAGGTTTCCAGCGCGGCAATCTGCCGACCGAACGCGCCAACCAGTTCAGCGGCAACGCCGTTACCTTCCTGACGGTGGCCAAGTTCACGGAAACCAACTGATCGTCGGTCAGATCGAAACAAAGCAAAAGAAAAGGGGCCCCGAAGGCCCCTTTTTATTTTCCCGTTTGGGCTCGCTCAGCCTTTCAGGCCAGCCGCTTCGCTCGCAAGCCGGGTAATCGCATCCCAGTCACCTGCCTCGACAAGTTCCTTCGGTGCAACCCACGAGCCGCCGACGCAGACAACGTTCGGCAGTGACAGGTAGTTTTTTGCATTGGCGAGGCTGATGCCGCCGGTTGGGCAGAAGACCGTTCCAGCGAGCGGCGAGGACAACGCCTTCAGGAACGATGCGCCGCCAGCCTGTTCAGCCGGGAAGAATTTCAGATGGGTGTAGCCTTCTTCGCGCAGCGCCAGCATCTCGCTCGGCGTGATGGCTGCGGGCAGCAACGGCACGTCGCTGTCATTGGCGGCTGCAACGATATATTTGGTCGCGCCGGGGCTGACGATGAAGCGCGAACCCGCCTTTGCCGCATCCTCATATTGCTTGGCGTTGAGGATAGTGCCAGCGCCGACGATTGCTTCCGGCACTTCCGACGCCACTGCACGGATGGCGTCAAGCGCCGCAGCGGTGCGCAAGGTGATCTCGATAGCGGGCAACCCGCCCTTGGCAAGCGCGCGTGCCAGCGGAACAGCATGTTCTACCCTGTCGATCAACAAAACCGGAATGACCGGCTGGCCTGTCATGATGGGAACGAGAAGATCGGTTTTCTGGGACATCGGCTTGCTCGGCTGTTTGAGTGGATAAATCGATTTAAATCCCTGTCGGCGGTTTGTCCACCACCGAAAGTTCCTGGTTCATGCGGCTCTTTTAAGCGTGTCGAGCTGTTTTTGCCAGCGCTGATAGGCTTCGGCCATCCGCTTATCATATTCGTTACGGGCAAAGGCAGGGCCATTATAGCGGCGGGCGAATTCGCGCCAGTTGCGGGCTTTCAACACTTCAAGAAGCTCCGCCTTTTCGATAAAGCGCAGCATCAGCCGCGCTTGCCCGGCAACCGACCCGCGTGCCTCTGCCACAAGATCGTCAACGGTCGCATAGCCAAGCCATTCCCAATGTGCGCCCATGACCTGTCCCAGCCCCCAGGAGGTGGATTCAAGCGCTGCCTTCTTGTTCAGGCCCATCGCCCGTTCAAGCAGAAGCCAGCGTTCGCCCTGCGATTTGGGATTGCGTATCCGGCCTGCAACGGGCGCCGACAGGCCGTTGCTCCTTGCGTAATCGCGCAAGCGTCCGGAAAGCCTGCGGTCGAAATAATGACCCTCGAACCGGATGGTGGGTTCCTTGCCGCCATTGACGTTGTGAAGCGCCCGACCGCCGCTTTCCACTTCCGCGATCGCCAGCAAGGCCGCCGGTTCGATTTTCGCCTCCTTCGCCATCATTGTCAGGGCTGCAATCGTCTGGCTGTCGAACATTTATTGCTCCTCGAAAAGTTGATCTGAGAGGCCGATTTTGGGGCGACTTCGACACATGAGGATAAAGTTGACTTGAATTCGCCGGTTGCGGGGATTAGTTGCGAGGTGAATTTTCAAAGAAGACAGAACCGATGAGCAATTTGCCTTTCACCGTTGCCGCCCTTTATTGCTTTGCGCCGCTGCCGCAATATGAGAGCCTGCGCGAGCCGCTGGCTCAGCTTTGCTGCTCGAATGGCATCAAGGGAACGCTGCTTCTGGCGGCGGAAGGCATCAACGGGACGGTTGCGGGCACAGCCCAGGCGATTGAAAAGCTCGTGCAGCACATCACGGCCATTCCCGGCCTGGCAGAGCCCGAACTCAAATACTCCCATGCCAGCGAAATGCCGTTCCATCGCATGAAGGTGCGCTTGAAGCGCGAGATCGTCACCATGGGCGTCGAGGGCATCGACCCGTTGAAAAGCGTGGGCACCTATGTCGCGCCGCAGGACTGGAACGCCCTCATCGCGGATGAAGACACTGTCGTGGTCGATACGCGAAACGACTACGAATATGCCATCGGCACATTCGAAGGGGCGATCGATCCGCAGACCAAGACTTTTCGCGAGTTTCCCGAATGGGTCGAGCAGAACCGCGACAAGCTCGAAGGCAAGAAGATTGCCATGTTCTGCACCGGCGGCATTCGCTGCGAAAAGGCGACAGCCTTCGTCAAGGGGCTGGGCTTTGAGGATGTCTTCCATCTCAAGGGCGGTATCCTGAAATATCTTGAAGAAGTCCCGCGTGAAGAAAGCATGTGGAATGGCGAGTGCTTCGTGTTCGATGAGCGCGTGGCCGTAGGCCACGGCCTCGCTGAAAGCGACGTCGAGCTCTGCCGCGCCTGCCGTCGCCCGATTTCGCCGGAAGACAAGCTTTCGCAGTTTTTCGAGGAAGGCGTTTCCTGCGCCGGCTGCTATGACGAGCGGACGCCGGAAGATCGCGCCCGTTATGCGGAGCGCCAGAAGCAGGTAAAGCTTGCTGAGAAGCGCGGGGCGCACAAACATATCGGTAGCTGACGCCGCACGCTCTTCATAGGGCTGGTCAAACGGGTTTCACCGCATTATGGTGGCTCTGGTTCCGGAACGATCTGAATTCGTTACGGAATTTTGGGCGGCTTTTGCATGGACGCCCGTGCATCAAGGGTTTGACGGCATCCGGGTCGCGTTTGCCTCCATCACACCCATCATCGCAAGTCAGGGCATGGAAATTTCTCATGTCCCAACAGAAACAGCGCCGGTTCTCCGGCGGATGATGGTTTGCCTGCTGTTGCAGGTGATATGGAGGATATTCATGAAGAAACTGATCGCCGCATTTCTCATCACTGTTGCTGCTGGTGCCGCTTCGGTTGCTCATGCTGCCGAAAAGGTGACCGTTTTCGCGGCTGCCAGCATGAAAGACGTTATCGAGGAAGCCGCCAGGCAGATGAAGGCCCGGGACGGCACCGAAGTGGTCGCGTCCTTTGCTTCTTCGTCGGTTCTGGCCAAGCAGATCGAGCAGGGCGCTCCGGCGCAGATTTTCATCTCCGCCGATCTCGATTGGATGGATTATGTCGAAAAGGCTGGTGCCATCGACAACGCTTCGCGCAAGGTGATCGCAGGCAATGCGCTGGTGATCGCAACGCAGAAGGACACGCCGAAGGGCGAGGCCAAGGAGCTTTTGGGCGGCGGTCGTTTCGCCATGGGCGACCCCTCGAATGTCCCGGCGGGCAAATACGGCAAGGCAGCGCTGGAAAAGCTCGATATCTGGAAGGATGTCGAAAAGAACGCGGTCTTCGGCGAGAATGTGCGCGTTGCGCTGCAATATGTCAGCCGTGGCGAAGTCGGGGCGGCCATCGTCTATGCATCGGACCGTGCGGCGGCACGCGGACTGGTCGAAGCCTATCGGTTCCCGGCTGACAGTCATGCGCCGATCCTCTACCCTGCGGCGCTTGTAGCGAAAAACGAAACCGACGCCGCCAGGGCTTTCCTCGCTTTCCTTGAAAGCGATGCCGGTCAGGCGATCATCAAGGACAAGGGGTTCGTAGGCGCGTCGGAGGCTGCTGAATAAATGATCGCCAAAAATGATTGAGAGTAACGTCTGGCAGATTGTGTCTCTGTCCCTCCGGGTTGCCGGAATAGCCATCATTGTCGCTCTGCCGGTTGCCTTTGTGGTCGCGTGGATTCTTGCCCGGTTCAACTTTCCGGGCAAGTCTCTGGCGCAGGCCATCGTCACCATGCCGCTGGTTCTGCCCCCGGTGGTGACGGGCTATCTGCTTTTGATCCTGTTTGGCGCGCGGGGTGCGCTTGGTGCTCCCTTGCAGGAATGGTTCGGCCTTTCCTTTTCCTTTCGCTGGACGGGTGCCGCCCTTGCCGCCGGTGTGATGGCGTTTCCGCTGCTTGTCCGCCCGATCAGGCTTTCGATAGAAGGGCTTGACCGCGGGCTGGAGGAAGCTGCCCGCACGCTTGGCGCCAGCCGTTTCACCGCCTTTTTCACCGTCATTCTGCCGCCGCTTCTGCCCGGGGTGCTGGCAGGCGCCGTGCTTGGCTTTGCCAAGGCGCTGGGTGAGTTTGGCGCCACGATCACTTTCGTATCCAACATTCCGGGCGAGACGCAGACCCTTTCGCTTGCCATCTATGCCCTGATGCAGACTCCGTCCGGCGACGCGGAAGCATTCCGCCTGATTGCGATATCTGCTGCCATTTCAGTGGTTGCCGTGGTGCTGTCCGAATGGCTGCAGCGCAGGCTTGCGGGAGCAACGAAATGAGCGGGCTAGCTGTTTCGATTAATGGCCGCAACGGCAAGTTCATTGTGGAAGCCGATTTCGCAGCCGATTGGGGCGTGACCGCATTGTTCGGCCATTCCGGTGCGGGCAAGACGACGCTTCTGAAAATGATTGCCGGAACGCTTCGCCCCGAAAGCGGGCGTATCGCTGTTGGCGACTTCACGCTGTTCGATGTCGAAAGCGGCATAAACCTGCCGCCGGAAAAGCGCCGCATCGGCTATGTGTTTCAGGAGGCACGGCTTTTTCCGCATATGAGCGTCAAGCGCAACCTGACTTACGCGCGCTGGGCAGGCCGCAGGCAGGCGACGCGCAGCTTTGACGAAGTGGTGGCGCTGCTTGGCATCGGCCATCTCCTTGACAGGCGGCCATCGACGCTTTCGGGCGGCGAACGCCAGCGTGTCGCCATCGGTCGCGCGCTTCTGTCCGATCCCGCGCTCCTGCTGCTGGACGAGCCGCTTTCCTCGCTCGACCACGCGCGACGACAGGAAATCCTCCCTTTTATCGAACGTCTTCGTGATGAAAGCCATGTGCCGATCGTCTATGTAAGCCATGAGATCGATGAGGTGGCGCGGCTTGCCGACCAGATCGTGCTCCTGTCCGCTGGCCGGGTGACGGCAAGCGGTGCGGCGGCAGATGTCTTTCCGCTGATCGACGCCGAGGGCGAGGGCGGCGGCGTGCTGCTGGAAGGGACGGTTTCGTCCTATGACGAGCATTACAAGCTGGCGGAGATCGATCTTGGCGGCGCATCGTTTCAGCTCAGCGATGCGGGGCTGAAACAGGATATGCATGTGCGGCTGCGCGTGCGTGCGCGCGATGTTTCCATTGCCCGCAAGGCGCCGGAAGCGATCAGCATCCGCAACGTGCTGCCGGTGAGGGTCACGGCCATCACGATGGATGGCGGTCCCAACGCCTATGTCACGCTCGACTTCCGGGGGCGTCATCTGGTTGCGCGGCTGACGCGACGCTCGGTCGACGAACTGGCATTGCGCGCCGGTGATGAAGTGGTGGCGCTGGTGAAAGCAGTTTCGGTTGATCGCGCGGCCATTCGGGAAAAATGACACGGACACAATAATCCGGTTTTCGTCCCGCTTCTTTTATGCTCCTGTCCGGTCGAATGGGAGAATTGGCATGACTGATTTGCAGAACTGGACGCCGCGTCCACAGCCGGAACGCAAAGTGCTTGAAGGCCGCTATGTGCGGCTGGAACCGCTGAACCCCGGGAAGCATGGTGACGAACTGTTTGCCGCTTCCTCGGTGGAGGATGCGGACCGGCGCTTTACCTGGCTGTTCGAGTTTCCGCCTGCAACGCGCGAAGAATTCGAGCCTTGGCTGGAAAAAGCGTCCAAAAGCGACGATCCGCTGTTTTTCGCCGTCATCGACAAGGCGAGCGGCAAGGTGGCGGGGCGACAGGCGCTGATGCGCATAGATCCCGTCCATGGCGTCATCGAGATAGGCAGTATCTATTGGGGGCCGCAGATTTCGCGCACACCCGCCGCCACGGAAGCGCAGTTCCTGTTCATGCAGTATATTTTCGATGAGCTTGGCTATCGCCGCTACGAATGGAAGTGCCACAATGAAAATGGGCCTTCCAAACGTGCCGCCGAGCGTTTCGGGTTTCAGTTCGAGGGTGTATTCCGCCAGCATATGGTGGCCAAGGGCCGAAACCGCGATACGGCATGGTTTTCCATTCTCGACAGCGAATGGCCTGCCTTGAAGAAAGCCTATCAGGCATGGCTTGCACCCGAAAACTTTGATAGTGACGGCCAGCAGAAGAAGAAGCTGGAGGAGTTTCGTGACCGTGGCTGAGCGCAAGAAGAGCAATCCGGCAATTGCCGCCGCCGTCATCCTGATCGGCTTCGGGGTGCTTGCCTATTTCGTACCCAGCATCATGCTGGCGCTGGGCGAGCGCTCACAAATCGCGGCGATCATCTTCCCGATTGTCTTCGTTCTGGGCTTCTTCGCAATTTTCTGGCTGCGCTCGAAGCGGCAAAATAAAGATTAGAGCGCATCCCGAAAAGTGTGAAACGGTTTTCGGAAAAGATGCGCGTCAAAAACAAAGAGATAGAGCGCCGATCTGATTCACTCAGATCGAAACGCGCTCTAACTCACCAGCGAAGCGCTCAACAACAGCGCACCGGTCAGGGCGATGAACAGGGCGGCGGCCACCTCGATTGCCGCCTTCAGCCGACCCGACATGGCCTTGCTGCCCGCAAAGCGCAGCGCCGTGTTCTTGGCGGTGACGGCCAGCGTGGCAAGAACAGCCACCGTGATGAACGTGCCGAAGGCCATCGCGAAGACCGAAAGCAGACCGCCAACCATCAAGCCATTCAAAAGCGCAAATGTCAGCACGATCAGCGCGCCCGAGCATGGGCGCAGGCCCACCGAAAAAATCGCCGACCATGCCGTTTTCCAGTTGAAATCGTCGCCGAGCGCCGAAGGATCGGCAATATGGGCATTGCCGCATGCGGCGCACACGTCCCCGTCGCCGATGAAGATATGATCCGATGCAGCAGTGGTTGCGGGCTTGTAATTGAGCTTGACCGCGCTGCCGGTCGCAGCCGCGCGTGTGGCTTGCGAAATCGTGCCCTGCCATGCCGGGCCGGAAGCCATTGCCGGCTCGGGCGCGGCGGCAAAGAGCGATGCGGTCGGGCCAGGGCCTGCATCCTCGCGCTTCCTGAAAAGCAGCGGCAGCTTGCGCGCCAGCAGCCACAGGCCAAAAAACAGCACAAGCGCAAAACTGGCGATCTCCATGTAGCGCGCTGTCTGGTTCATCGAGATGCCGGTGCCGCGCAGCAGGAACCATGCGAGGCCGACGACGGCAATCGCCATGAGTGCCTGCAAAAGCGACGAAATGAACGAAAGGAAGATACCGCGCCGCAGCGCCGTTTCATTGGCGATCATATAGGACGAGATCACCGCCTTGCCGTGGCCCGGCCCTGCCGCATGAAAAATGCCATAAACGAAGGAAAGTCCAACGAGAACCGAAGCCTGCCATGGGTCTTCGCGCATGGCTTTCAGAGCGTTGGTCATGGCGAGATAGAAAGAGCGCTGCTGTTCGTTCATCCAGAGGATGACATGCGCGAAAGGCCCGGTCGGCTTCATCGCCACCTCATTCGCGCCGATACCGAGCGAGGACTGCGCATAGGCTTGCGCAACGATCATCGTAAGGCAGAGGGCCAGAACGAAGGCTGCCGCTTTTCTCATCAGCCAGTCTTTCCTTTCGGTTCGCAGTCTATCTCGAGACGGGTTGCAAATATCTTCGACATGTCCGTGCCTGTCGGATCGTTGAAAAAGGCATCGGTCAGTGTCGCCTGGTTCTGGGCAAGCGCCTCGTCCGGATCAGGACGAACAACCTTGGATGTGCAGCCTGCGGGCAGGCCCTTCACGACCAGGTCGCTGTCATTCATGTAATCGATGGCGGTATAGAAGGTCGGGTCATAGACGCCGAAGCTGATCTTGTGACCCGCGGCAAGCTTCAATGGTTTGTCGGGCTTGCTGGTGAAGATGATGAGCAGGCGATTGTCCGTGAAATCGGCGGCAAGATCGGTCGGCCTTGCCATTTTCACATCCTTGCCATTGTCCAGAACGGTCTGGAAATATTTGAATTCGGCAATGGAGCCATTGATGACATGGCCAAGGTCGATCAACTCCTGTTTGTCGAGCTTGAGATCGCCATTCTTGTCGAATTCCATGAGGACGGTGGAGGAAAAAACGTCGTCAAAGCGCCAGACATGCGCAAGCTGCTGCACCGTGCCGTCGGGCGATACGGAGAGTTCCAGCCGCGCCTCGGCGAAGACATGCGGGTGGGCAAGTGCAACCGTGGGCAAACAGCCCCCCAGCAACGCGATTGCTGCAGGCCGGATGAAACCGCGCTTGAACAAGGATGAAACCACCATCGAAAAATCCATTAGAACACGCTTATGCCCGAAGGCGGCGAAAGTGCGACGTCTCTGGAAAATCCAGAGCATGTTTCCCGAAAGTTTGACCCGGTTCGGGAGAAGGCAGACAGGAATGCTTTACTGCATTTCCCTGGAGTTGTTTTCCCTGTCCTTGAACCATTGGGTCAGAAAATCGACCAGCGCCCGGATTTTTGCCGGCAGATAGCGCCGATGCGGATAGACAGCATAGATGCCGCCATCCTTCACGATAAATTCGTCCAGACAGGAGACCAGCCTGCCGCGCTCGATTTCTTCTTCGGCGATGAAGGCGGGCAGCATGGAAAAGCCCAGACCGGCGAGTGCGGCGTTCTTTGTGGCGACGGGGCTGTTCACTTCAATCGGGCCGTTGACGGGAACCGTCATCATCGATCCATCCGTATTGCGGAAATGCCAGTTGTTGCGCGAGCGCGCATTGGTGTCGATGATGCAGGGCCGGTCGGCCAGGTCTTCGGGGCGCTCCGGTTTGCCGACACGGGCAATCAGTTCCGGCGCGCCGCACAGGACGGAGTGGAAGGGCGACAATCGCTTTGCGATGAGGGAAGAGTCCTGCAAGCGCGTGATGCGGATCGCAAGGTCGAAGCCTTCTTCCACCAGATCGACAAACCGGTCGTCCAGCCGCACGTCGAGCACGATTTCGGGATGGGCGAGGCAGAAATCGATCAGGGACTGGCCGATGACGGCATCGGCGAAGGTGCGCGGGGCCGACAGCTTGATGCGTCCGCGCGCATCGGAACTGGTTTCGCTGACGGCATCCTGCAGCGCGTCGATCTCGCGGATGATTTCGACCGCGCGGTGATAATAGGTGTGACCCGCTTCGGTCAGCGAGAATTGCCGCGTGGTGCGGTTGAGAAGACGCGCTCCAAGCTCGTCTTCCAGTTCGCGCACATATTTGGAAAGGAGTGCCTTGGAACGCCCGATTTTTCGCGCTGCGGCGGAAAAGCCTTCCGCCTCGACCACGTCGATGAAGGCGCGCATACGTGTGAGGGTGTCCATGGTCTAGCCCCGCTTCCCGATGATGTTTCTGGCCAGCCCGATCAGCGCCCGGTCGCTGCCGCGTGGTCCTATGAAAGAAATGCCGAAAGGTGCGCCCTGCACCTGCCCCAGGGGTAATGTGATTTGTGGCAGACCGGAAAGCACCGAAAGGCAGAGCAGGCGCAATGCCTGCTCGCGATAGGCCTGCAAGGTCTCGAAAGGTTCCTTTGCGAGCGGAGCCGCACCCGGTACGGTCGGCAGCGCCAGCACGGCGTCGTCCCCGATGATCTTCTCAAGTTCCTGCGTGAATTGCGCCCGGCGCACGCGCTGGCTGGCAACGAGATTTGGGGCGATTTCCGCGCCGAAGGCAAAACGGTCCGCGACGCCGGGCCCGAGCTTGCGATCACCCGAGGAAATCCAGCCACCATGCGTTACCCAGGCTTCCGCACCCTGAATGTGGCGGAAGACCAGATAGAGTTCATCTATCGAAAGTGTCGGCTGGCTTGCCGCCTGGAGGTTCGCGAAGTGCGGGCGCACTTCGGCAAACATGGCGCGATAGGCATCCGTTTCGGCCTCGCCCAGCAGAAGCTGTTCGAGAACCGGCATATAAAGAAGCTTCGTCAGATTGAATTCTCGGGCGTCGTCGCCAAGCAGGATGGCGCCAACCCGGTCATAAAGCTCTATGTCGCGCGCAAACCATCCGATTGTATCGAGCGAGGGCGCAAGCGGCATGATGCCCTGAAGCGGAATGCGGCCATGGGTGCTGCGCAAGCCCACGAGGCCGCAGAAGCTTGCTGGAGCGCGAATGGAGCCGCCCGTATCCGAACCGAGCGCAATGTCGGCGAGCTTGCCTGCAACGGCCGCCGCCGAGCCGGAGGACGAACCGCCGGTAACGCGGTCCGGCGCTGCCGGATTGATCGGATAGGGGAAATGCGAATTCTGCCCCATCAGGGAAAAGGCAAGTTCGTCGGTCTGTGCCTTGCCGACAAATTCCGCCCCGGCGGCGAGCAGCCTTTCCACCACCGGAGCCGATCTTTCGGCGCGCGGTGATTCGGCCTCGATCTGCGGATTGCCGCATCCCGTCACCATTCCGGCAACGTCATAAATGTCTTTTACGGCGAGCCGTTCGCCTTCAAGCGGCCCTTCCAATGCGTGAACGGGCGGCTTTTCAGCTTTTGCAATGATGGCGTTGAAGGGATCGAAACTGGCCATTGTTCACAACATGCAACAATTAACGGGATATTTACGCTCTTTCGAGACGGATTTGCCTGTTGAATGTTTCACTAATATTGAACAATGGCAAGCGTACAGCGCACTGCGATCCTGCCAAAAATAAATTCGCTCAACCAATTTTTTGTCATTGAATGGACACGACTTTGCGCTTATATCGCGCTTGCCCAAAGTCGCACGTGCCTGTGGGTGTCCGCCGATCCTCGAATGGTGAGGAATTCGGTACGGTACCTGGACCTAACCGCTCCAGTCGATCTGATGGCCAACCGCCAGATCGAGGACATCTTGAAGCAACGACGGTGCGGGCCTTTCTAGTGTCTTTCGGCTGTCCAAAAGCCGAAATTACTGAAGAGGCACACCTTCATTGCCAGAAGTGCGGATGCGGTTCTCCAATTCCAATCCAAGGCAGACAAAGCGGAGTAACGCGGGTTTAGCGTTGTTCCATCGCCGCATGAGTTTTCGCGTGACATCAGCACCTCCAAAGGCTGGCTTCACGGCGGATGCGTTCATGCACACTTTGTCCCTTTGAAAGCGGTGAAGACAACCGCGCGGGAGAACGACCATGGCAACGCAGCGTATTATCGACTTCCTCAACACCCGCCGTCCGGACGGTCCTTGCCTCGTCGTCGATACCGACGTCGTGCGCGACAACTATCTGAGCTTCGAGAAGGCTTTGCCCTATTCGCGCATCTTCTATGCGGTGAAGGCAAATCCTGCGCCGGAAATCCTGCGCCTGCTCGCTTCGCTCGGCTCGTGCTTCGATACCGCTTCGGTCGCCGAAATCGAAATGGCGCTGGAAGCCGGCGCGACGGCGAACCGCATTTCCTATGGCAACACCATCAAGAAGGAGCGCGATATTGCGCGCGCTTTCGAGCTGGGGATTCGCCTTTATGCGGTCGATTGCGTGGAAGAAGTGGAGAAGGTTGCGCGCGCCGCCCCCGGCAGCCGCGTGTTCTGCCGCGTGCTGACGGACGGTGAAGGCGCCGAATGGCCGCTGTCGCGCAAGTTCGGTTGCGTGCCTGCGATGGCTATCGACGTTCTGCGCCATGCAAAGTCGCTGGGTCTCGATTCCTACGGTGTGTCGTTCCACGTCGGCTCTCAGCAGACGGACCTCACCGCATGGGACCGTGCGCTCGGCGATGCGGCCAAGGTGTTCCGCACCCTTGCCGATGAAGGCATCGTGCTGCGCATGGTCAATATGGGCGGCGGTTTCCCGACCCGTTACCTCAAGGACGTACCGACCGCGCAGGCCTATGGCATGGTGATCTTCGACGCGCTCTCCAAGCATTTCGGCAACCGCATCCCGGAAACTATCATTGAGCCGGGCCGCGGCATGGTCGGCAATGCAGGCGTGATCAAGACCGAAGTGGTTCTGGTCTCGCGCAAGGCGGACAACGACAATGTGCGCTGGGTCTATCTCGACATCGGCAAGTTCGGCGGTCTCGCCGAAACCATGGACGAGGCGATCCGCTACCAGATCGTGACCCCGCATGACGGCAGCGAAACCGAACCATGCGTGCTGGCCGGCCCGACCTGCGACAGTGCGGACGTTCTTTACGAAAAGACGCCGTATCCGCTGCCGGTCTCGCTGACCATCGGTGATGAAATCCTCATCGAAGGCACGGGCGCATACACCACCACCTACTCGGCGGTGGCGTTCAACGGCTTCGAACCGCTCCGATCCTACGTCATCTGATCTTTGAGGCCGGGATATGATCCCGGAAAGCGCGAACGCTTTCCGACCTCGATCATACCTTTGAAAGTCTGAAAGATCCTCTCAATCCGCCCGGTGCTGCAAGGCGTCGGGCGGGGTGTGCTGCTGCCGCTTTGCGGGGATAGATGTGATGAACGCAACTCTTGAAATTCAGGAAAACACCGTAACCCTCGTTGCCCCGGCTTTTTCGATCGCGGGCGAGGCGCTGGAGCATGTGCTGGCGCGCGAAGCCTTGCTGGACCGCGCGATGGGTGAAGGCCGCCGCCGCAAGTCATCGGAAAAACTGCGTCGTGGTCGCCTGCCCGCAGAGGGGCTGGCCTTTGCCGCACTTGGCGAAGACAGAGCGCTCGCAGGCACCGTGCGGCTGTGGGATGTCCATGCCGGGCTCGACGCCTTCGGTTTTCCCGTGTCCGCCTTGCTGCTCGGTCCGCTGGCCGTCGAACCTTCCGCCGCCGGTTGCGGCATCGGTTCGGCCTTGATGCGTCATGCCATCGACGAGGCCATGCGCCTTGGCCATGGCGCGATCCTGCTCGTCGGCGATCCGGAATATTACGGGCGCTTCGGCTTTACCGCTGAAAAGACCGGCGAGCTTGCCATGCCAGGCCCATATGAAAAGCGCCGTTTTCTGGCGCTCGAATTGAAGCCGGGCCATCTGGACGGCGCACATGGTGTCTTGCGCGCCAGCGGGCGCAAGGTGCCTCGCGCCGAGGTGCTTGCACGCCGGTCGGCATGAGTTGATCGATAAGATTATACTTCAAATGGAAGAGATTAGCGCATTTCCACCAAAAGTGTGAAACGTCTACGGGGGGAAATCAGTTCACTGGACTGATTTCCTATCCCGCTTCGATGCGTTGGATAATGCGATAAAACAAATAGTTAGAGCGGTTCCGGCGTTCCTGTTGGAACAGGAACCGCTTAGAGGCGCAGCAGCCGTCCGAAATTGCGGACGGCTGTGATCGCAAGCCCTGCGAGGAAGCCGGCAATCAGCCCGGCGATGACGATCAGCTTGCGCGATGTGCTGGCCGGATCGAGCGGCGGGCGGGCTTCCGACAACACCCTGACATTGGCGGTATTCAGCCCTTCCTGTTCGTTCGTCTCGCGCGAGCGCAGGAGGAAGGCTTCGTAGACGGAGCGGCGCGCGGTCGCCTCGCGCTCAAGCTCGCGCAATTTCACCAGATCGCCGCTATTGTTTGCCTGCTGTGACTTGAGCTGCGCCAGACGCGTGGTCAGGTCTTTTTCCTGCTGCACGGACCGCGAGACCTCGACTTGCAGCGAGGAGCGGATGCGCCGCAATTCAGCGTCGATGTCGCTCAGCACCGTGCCCGCCTGCGACTGTGCCTGAATGAGCGCCGGGTGACGGGGGCCAAGCTGGGTGGATAAGCCGCTTGCCGTCTGGCGCGCCTGCGCATATTGCGCCCGCAGAGCCGTCAGCGTGTTGGATCGCAAATCCTCCGGCAAAGTCCCGGTCACCACACTGTCGGAAGTGGCGTTGCTCAGTACCTGTACACGGGCCTGAAGCCGCATGGTTTCGGCGCGCTGGTTGGTCAGTTGATCGTTGAGCCGCGTCAGGTCGTTATCGCTGATCAGCTTGCCATCCACATTGACGAGATCGTGCGATGCGCGGAAATCAGCCGCTGCGCGCTCCGCCTGTTCGACATTGGCGCGCATGTCTGCAAGCCGGTTCGACAGTTCGTCCGAAGTGCGCCGTGCGGCATCGGATTGCAGCGATGCAAGCTCGCTCTGGAAAACGGTGCTGATGGTGTTCGCAAGCGAGGCCGATTTCTGCGGATCGCGGGTTTTCACCGAGATCGAATAGATGAAGGTCTTGGCGTCGCGCCCGATGGCGATACTCTTGTGCAGGTTATAGAGAACGCGGGTTTGCAGCGTCTGGCTGTCGCTCGCCTTTTGGGGGGACAAGATATCCTTGATCTGCGCAAACAGTCCGGCAATGCCGGTCGGAACCAGCGTGCCGTTGAATTCGGGGTCTTTTGTCAGGTCCGTCCTGTCGATCACTTTCAGCAGAACACTGCTGGAATCGATGATGCGGGCCTGGCTTTCGGCGACGGCAAGCGATGCGTCGGTCGGGAGTTGCCCCGGGGTCAGTTCGTCTCCAACCGTCTTGATGTTGCGCGGATCGACCAGAATATCGGTCGAAGCGACGTACATCTGCGGCAGCGACAATGCATAGAGCGCGGCGACCACACCGCCCAATATCGTGCTGACCAGCAGGAGCCTGCGCGATCCCCGCACTACATCGATGGCGATGCGCGGATCGATCAGCGGTTTCCATTCGGCATCCGGTGCCGGGCGGTCGGCAACAGGATGCTCGCGCATGACGGGTTCGCGGGCTGGCTCCGGGGGTGGAGCGTCAGCCTCGATTGCGATTTTGCGACGTTCGCGTTCCTGAATCTTGCGCTCCAGTTCCGCTTCGATGAGCGCCACGCGTTTTTGCAACTCGGCCACGTCCGCATCGTCCAGTTCTTCCTCGATAACGGGTTCTGGCGTTTCTTGCGCATCATGGTCGTGTTCATGAAAGAACGCAGCGCGTTCATCCGATGTGGCGGGTGGTGTCCATGGCGGCGCGGCTTCGCTATCACGTGGAGCAGGCGGGCGACCGGTGGGGCGATCCGTCGGGCGCACGTCGGAAAATGCGAGAAGAGGTTTCTCAACTCCCGCCTTTCTGCGCCCCTCATGATCGCTCATTGTCGAATTCGTCCGCATCTGTAGCCGCTGCGGCCGTTTCAGGTGCCCGCTGCCGCCATGAAATCCATTAAACAGGGCTTGCACATGCCAAACCGGAATCCGCTCGCCCCAAACCTGATGGCCGAATGTAATTTTTTATAGAAAACAAAAAGTTAAAATAATGTCGGCCTGAACCGCGAAATGCTCGGCCCTCTTATTTTAGCTTTTGCTTGTCTGCTCTTTGAGCTTGCAAAGAAGAGTTTAAGTCTTTTTAGCTAAATCTCTTTATCTCGTCCCGCTCCAATGGGTCGAACGCACCACGAGACCACGATGGATGAGGCTCCCTGTTGATAGCGAAAGCGCTGCGGAAACTGTCAGGCAATAATGCCGGAATAGTGCGCGATTACCTGTCCCTGTTTTCCGGCTCCGCTGGCAGGCTGGTGGTTTCACTCGTCTATTTCATCGCGCTTGCAAACACGCTGCCCACGGGCGATTTCGGGATATTCGCCACTGCATCGGGCACGGGCGTGGTGCTGTCGCGCATCGTTTCCCTCGGGTTCAGTTCGCCGCTTTACCGCATATCGACAGTAAAGCCGCGCCTGCTCGGCATCTATACGGCGGGTTTTCTCGTCGCCATTCTGGTGTCGCTGCCGCTGTTCGCGCTGGCGTCCTGGCTGGTTTACTTCGTCTTTTTCAGCCGCGATATTTCCTTCCTGCCCTTTGCCGTTGTGGTGTTTGCCGAGGCCCTGTTCTGGCGGTCGACGGAAATCGTCATCATCGTCAATAACGGCCTGCGCCGCTTCGGCATATCGGCGGGACTGGTGATTTTCGGCACGGCCACGCGAGCCGTCGCAGCCCTACTGTTCATGTGGCTGGCAAGCGCCCACGATATTGCGCATTGGGCATGGTGGTATGCGGCTGCAAACGGGGTCGCGCTGCTTGCCGCGCTGCGATTTTACCCGTCGATCCGGCTTCGCTTCAGACCGTCGCTTTATATGCGGCGGCTTTCCGATGCGATTGCCGTGATGGGCGCCGAACTGCTGTTCTATATCCAGGCCGAGCTGGACAAGCTTCTCGTGCTGACTGTCGGCGGGCCTGCGACGGCGGGGCTTTACGCGATCATCATGCGCCTTGTGGACCTTACTGCCCTGCCGGTTCGCTCCTTCAACATGATGCTGGTGCAAAAGCTCATGCGCGCGCCGGACATGCTGTCTTCTTTGCGCATCCGCGCCGGACTGGAGCTTGCGGTCTTCTCCGTCTCGGTGGCAGGTCTCGGCGCGATGGTCGTGTTCCTGCAAATCTTCCCGAACGCACTCGGTTCAAGCGTTGCGCCCATCGTCGGCCTGTTGCCGCTGGTGCTGCTCGTACCCGGTTTCCGCAACCTGATCGAATACCAGACCGAAATTCTGTATGCGCGCGGTCAGTCCGGTCTCAGGACCTTGAGCATGGTGCTGATGACTGCGGCCAAGGCATTCTTCGTCTGGCTGTTGCTGGTGAACTATGCCGACAGTCACGACTGGATTCTGGGACTCAATATCGTGTTTGGCGGCCTCTATCTGCTGTCGCTGGTTTTCACCTATTCCAGCATTCGTTTGCCAGCTAAACGAATTTAAGGTTCAGGCTCCGATAATGCGCCGGATATCGTCGACCGAAAGGCCGAGAAAGGATTGCATGCCGATAGCGACCTGATGGGGTTCCATTTCGGCGATGAAGGTGCGGAATTCCTCTTCGCTCGGTGGCGGGGCGAACCATTGCATCCGGCAGAGATCATGCGTGTCGCTGAAATGGCCCGAGCCTTGCAGCACGTCATCGACATAGCGGCCATAGATGAAGCATTCGGAAAAGCGTCTTATATTGCCAAGGGCCGCCACCCAATGCTGTCCGGTATGAGCTTCGATCCGCTCGCACATCGAAATCACGCTGTCGCGCCGCCATGAAACAAGCTGGCCGATATAGTCGTTAAGCCCGCTTTTGCCGTTTTCGATGCCGAGCAGTTTCGCTGCATTGGCCGCCCAGACCGGATGCTCCGGCCATTCGGGATTGGCGAGCGCATTGGGGCGGACGAAAAGCCGAAGCTGTTCACCATGCCAGAGTGTGCCGCAATCGAAGGGGCGCAGAAAGGCCGTGTCGGAATCCGTGTAGAGAAAACCGTCTTCCTCCACGGCAGCGGCAAGCGCGATCCGGCGCAACTGCTGCACATGCCAGCCACGCAGCGGCTTGGTCCGGAGCGAAAGCCAGACCCGTCTGCGCCAAAGATAGGTCGGATCCCAGAAGGCGTGCAGCCAGGAGGGGAGAAGATCGCGCTCATCGATGATGACCCGGTGCGCGCTTTCGAGCTTGCGAAACAGGGCAACATCCTTGCTGTCTACGAGGATGTAGTGCTTCGTGAAACCGCTGACATATTTGTCCACGGTTTCGCAAAGCAGCTTGCAGCGCTCGAAATCCTGATCCCAGCTGGCCGTGACGATTGCGGTTCTCACCGGGGTTCTCCCTTCATCCAGCCTTTGGCGACGCGCCACAGAAATACGGGATTGCCGATGAGATAGCGTTTCGCGAGCCTTCGCGGTTCCTGCAACAGCCGGTGCGCCCATTCCATCTGGATCTTGCGCATCCAGTGCGGCGCGCGCTGCACGCGGCCTGTATGCAGGTCGAACAGCGCGCCGACCGCGCTCGCTATCGTGCAGTGCTCCGCGGTGATATGCTTGTCGATGAAGAGTTCCTGGCGCGGGACGCCCATCGCGACGAGCAATAGGTCGGCGTGGAATTCCTTCAATTGCGCCAGAATGCCGTCGAGATCGGCGGGCTTGAAGAAGCCGTCGGAAATGACGCGATATTCATGGCGGGGTATCTGCTGCCTGAAAAGCTGTGCGGCGTCGGCAGCGACGCCCGGACCGCCGCCGAGAAGTGCAACCTTCAGCGGGCGTTTCATATGCTGCAAGAGCCCCGGAATGAAGTCCGTTCCGTTGAGATTGGCAGGGAATTTGCTGCCATAGGCAACCTTGCTGGCAATATCGACACCCACCCCGTCGGGCAGGATCAGGAAATCCTGCAACGCAGCGCGATAATCCGGGGTTTCATCCGCAATGTTGGAATTGTTGGCGTTGAGCCAGCCTTGCTTCATGAACCGGCCCTCATTGATACGGTTCTCGAAGAAGGCGAAGGCGCCGTCCCAATCAAAACAGGCGACCTTCACGCCAAGGATGTTCCGGTAGGTTACATTTTCGGTATGCATCATGCCTAGTCCGTCATTCTATTTTCGCTGCGAAGTGCTTGCAGACCGCGGGCAACCGCACGGTCCATGCCTTCGATTTGTGACCGGGTGAAGGCCTTGCCGTCCAGTCTCTGGCTGTCCCCCGATCTTGCCTTCCCGATCCGCTCGATGATTGCCGCCGCGAAGGCTCGCGGGTCATCGGCAATGGTGCAATTGGCCGGGATATTGTCGATACCGCGCACGGAATGCGTCGTGGCGACGCTTGGCATGCCCAGCTCGAATGTTTCAATGGTTTTCAGCTGCACCCCGGTTCCCGCCCGGCTGATGAGCGGAACAACCGCCCCGCTTTCCACGAATTCCGTCGCATCCGGCACCTTGCCGACGAAGTTGACGCCAGACCAGGCAGAGACGAGATCAGCGGGCGTGTTGCCTGCAATCGTGATGGAAATATCGCCGGGGAGATGCGGCTTTACCTCGCGCAGGAACCATTCCAGCCCGATGCGGTTCGGGTGCCATGTCCATGTGCCGATGAGGGCAAGGTCGTACCTTGCCGGGCGTGGCTGAGCCGCCTGCATTCCGCCCGGCGTGACGAGCGGCATCGTCGCAAACCGGTCGGGAGCAAGTCCGAGCGCCGGGCCGTCATCTTCGGCAAAGGTGAAGACGAAACGCGCCGTTCCGCTGAGGCGGCTTTCCAGCCCTTTGAGAATGCGCGCCTCGCGGGCGAACAGGAATTTCTGAATGAAGCTTCGGGCGTCGGCGGCGTTTTCCTCCGCCGAGCGATATTCCACATTATGCGCCACGAAGAGCGACGGCTTGTCCTTGAAAATATCTTCAAACGCGCCGGGCAGGGTCACCCCGTTCAGCACATAGGCATCGAAAGGGCCGATCCGTCCGATGGCCTCGCGCAGTTTCTGCGCTGGAATCACCCGCAACTTCGCCGAGGAGACAGTCAGGCCGGTCAGGAAGGATTTCACCACCCAGCCGATCTTGCGCCTGATGCCAGCGCCTTCGGTTCGCACTTCCACCTCGCCCAGCACGACCGTAACCGCAGCATCGGCTTTCACGCCCGGCCATGTGAAACCAAGCACGGTCACCTTTGCACCCGAACGCCGCAGGCCATCGACCACAGCCGAATTCGCCACTTCATAACCGGTAGTCGGGATTCCATGCGGAACAATCGATGTTACGAAAACAAGGTGAGGGGACGGCAAGTCAGCTCCTGCATATTACGGATCAGCGTTCTCTATGATAGTTTCAGGCTGTGCTTACAACCACGCGGTGAACTTTTCTTTAATTGTTTTTGAATAGGCCCGGTGAAAACATGGGTCGTTAAATATTGGGTGGCGTAATGTCTGTATTACCGGATCATATACAAGTAATTGCTAAAACACCTAAACTTCGTTTCGATGAAGTAGAGGTGGTGGTGACCTTGCCGACATTTCGCCGTCCGGAGCATGTCATCCGCACGCTGGATACGCTCAATGCCCAAGTCACCAGCCGCCGCTTCGCGGTCGTGGTGATCGAAAACGAGGCGGAGGACCGGGAAGGCGCCAAGGTTGCGGCACCACAGTTCGAGGCCGGAAAATATAACGGCATGCTGATCGTGGAATCCCATCGCGGCAACTGCAATGCCTATAATGCAGGCTGGCTGACGGCGACGACCTATTTCCCGAATTTCAAATATGTCATCGTCATCGATGATGACGAACTCGCCGATCCGGCCTGGATCGAAAACATGGTGGCAACCGCCGAGCGCTATAATGCCAGCCTCGTCGGCGGTCCCCAATATCCGATTTTTGAGAAGCCGGGTTCGGAAAAATGGGCAAGGCATCCGGTTTTCCTGCCGCATTACAGCAAGACCGGGCCGGTTCCAATCATCTATTCATCCGGCAACCTGTTGATCGCCCGCCCGGTTCTGGAAGCCATCGGCTATCCGTTCATGGACCTGAAGTTCAATTTCACCGGCGGCGGCGATTCCGATTTCATCAACCGCTCCCGCGCCAAAGGCTTCACGATTGCCTGGTGCAACGAAGGCATCGTGCGGGAGACTATTCCGGCACGGCGGCTGGAGAGCGACTGGATCACGGCGCGGGGCCTGCGCAACGGCGTCCTGTCAACGCTGATCGAGCAACGCCAGCGCAAGGACGAGCCTTTGGGTCAGGTGCGTGTTTTTTTGAAAAGTCTCGCTCTTTTGGCTTATTCTCCGATCAAGGCCCTGCGGCGCGGCATCGCGGCGCGCTTCGTGCCGGTCGGGACTTACTTCATCCATATCGGGCTGGGCCGCGTCATGGCCCATTTTGGATATCTGAATGAGCAATATCGCAACCCGGACAAGAACTGACGCGCGTTCCGATGTTGCGGCGCAAGCCAACGTGCGGGCGACAGTCCGCACGATTGCGCTCGTTATCGCCACGATAACATTCTGCATTCTGCTGATTTCCTTCCGTCCCTTCAATCCGCTCAGCGCCGCGGCGAGCGGGGATGCGTCGGGCGGCGGCGATGCCATCAACCAGCTCGGTTTCGGCTGTCTCGGAGCCGTATCCCTGCTGTCGCTTGCCATGTTCGCCGATCCGAAGAAGGTGGCCAAAATCGTCAGCCCCGGCTGGCTGCTGATGTTTGCCTTCCTGTTGGCGTCGGTTTTCGCAAGCCCCGATCCGGCAACCGCGATACGCGGCGTATTGTTGACGATGATCGGCATTCTGACGGTCATTGCCGTCCTCAGCCTGCCGCAGGATGGCGACGCCTATTCGGCCATGCTGGTCACTGTGGCTTCGATCGTCATCGTCGTTTCCTATGCGGGCGTCGTGCTTCTGCCAAATCTCGGCACCCACGGCGCCGACGCGCTGGAACCGCAGAACGCCTATCTCTGGCGCGGTGTCTTCACGCACAAGAACATTGCCGGTCCGGTCATGGCCGCCTTTTCCTTCGCCGGTGTCTATCTGTGGCGGCGCGGCTGGCGGGTGAGCGGTTTCCTGATTGCCGTCTCCGCATTGGTCTTCGTTTCGCAGACCGGATCGAAGACGACGGCGGCGCTGGTGCCGCTGGCCATGCTGCTCGTGATCACCCCCGGTCTTTTCGGCCTCCGTTTCCTCGCGCCGGTGGCAGTCTTCACGATCCAGTTTCTGCTTGCGCTGTTTACCTTCGGCACGGTCCTGTTCGAGCCGATGCATCAGCTCGTTCTGCAACTCGACGTCGATCCCACCTTTACCGGGCGCACCTCCATCTGGGCCTTTGCGGTGGAAGCGCTGTCCCAGCGCCCGTGGACCGGCTTCGGCTATGAAAGCTTCTGGGGCACACCGATCGCGAAGCAAGCCGCCAATCCGTATTATCTCGACTGGGATGTGCGCGGCATCGTGCATGGGCACAATGGTTATCTCGATATCGCGCTGTCGATGGGGGTTCCGGCGCTCATCTGTGCTATTTTCGTCATCATCGTCATGCCGCTGGTCAATTACGCGCGCTGCCGCCCGGTGCGGGAAAACCTGCTGCTGGCCGATTTCTTCCTGATGGTCGTGTTCTTCGGAACGTTGAACGCCATGCTGGAAAGCTTCTTCTTCCGCCGCATGGACCCGGTCTGGCTCACGCTCGTCTTTGCGATCTTCGGCCTCAGGCTGACCGCGAAAATCATCATCCCGAAACGATAGAGCGGTTCCAGTGAAAACAGAATCGTGGAACCGCTCTATCTCTTTGTTTACACGCATTATCCAACGCAGGACCGTTTCGCACTTTTGCTGGAAATGCTTTTAGCCGGAGCCACTTCATGAATATCGCAATTGTCGGGACCGGATTTGTTGCCGACTACTACATGACCACGCTGCGCAATTATCCCGAACTGACGCTGCGCGGCGCCTATGACCGCTCTCCCGAGCGGCTGAAGGCGTTCTGCGCGCATTACTCGGTCAGTGCTTATGAGAGTTTCGAGGCAGTCCTCGCCGATCCGGACGTAGAGATCGTCGTCAACCTGACCACGCCTGAAAGTCATTTTGAAATCTCCCATGCAGCGCTTTCGGCGGGAAAGCACGTCTATTCCGAAAAGCCGCTGGCGATGAATTATGACGATGCGGAAGCGCTGGTCGCTTTTGCGCGGAAGGCAGGGCTCACGCTCGCGGCAGCTCCGGCCAATGGCCTCAGCGATGCCTATCGTCTGGTAGCAAGCGTAATGAATGGCATCGGCGTGCCGCGTCTTGTCTATGCGGAAATGGAAGACGGGCCGGTATTTCGTGACAAATGGTCAAGCTGGCGTTCGCAGTCGGGAGCGCCGTGGCCCGGCCTGCACGAATTTGAGATCGGCTGCACGCTGGAACATGCGGGCTATGCGCTGTCATGGCTGGTGTCGCTGTTCGGTCCGGTCGAAAGTGTCTCGGCATTTTCCGCGATAACCTTTCCGGACAAGGGGCCGGGAACCGAGCATCTGCATATGGCGCCTGATTTTTCGGTCGGCTGTCTCGTTTTCAAGTCGGGGCTGGTGGCGCGTCTCACATCGGGGCTTGCCATGCCGAAGGATCGCAGCCTGACAATCGTTGCCGACAAGGGCTCGATAGTGGTGGATGATCTCTGGGATAATCGTTCGGTCGTCCGTCTTGAACGCACGGAGGAAAAGCGCCGTTTTCTCGCGCGCCTGTTCGGCATCATCGAAATGCGCGTCGGCAAGTTTCTGTCCTGGAAACCGACCGTCGGCACAAAGCTGTCCTATCCGAAGGCCGACAAGCGGTCGCTGCCCATGTATCCCTCACAGATCGATTTCGTGCGGGGCATCGCCGATCAGGCCCGCGCAATCCAGACGGGCGACAAGGCGTTCTTCTCTGGCGATGTGGCGCTGCATATCACCGAAATCGCGCTTGCCCTGAACAATGCCGGTGAAAATGCGCAGCCTTACAGGATGAGAAGCAGTTTCTAGAGAGCCGATCTCAGCTCGTCTTTCTGAAAATTTGTCCTGGCGCGCATCTTATCCGAGAACCGTTTCACACTTTTCGGGATACGCTTTTCAACCCTTCGACAGCACCTTGCGGATGATGTCGGCAACGGCTGCACTATGGTCGAGCGGCATGATCGCATCGGATATCCGGCCGCTTCGCACCGCATCGCGGACCGCTTCGGCCTGAAACTGCAATCCGTTGCCGGAAAAAGCATAGGTTTCGATGGTGCGGCCCGGCAGGGGCAGGCGGTTCATGACCTTGCCTACAAACCCCTTGCCGCCATTCGGGCCGAGCGATGACCGCGCGGCAAAGGCAGAAAACAGCGTCAGCCTCTGGGCTTTCAGAAATGGCGAATGGATCAGGATCGTGCCTTTGGTCCCCTCGATCAGCATGCTGTTCTCGCCGTCGCGGTCGAAGCCGCAGGAAAGGCTGGCTGTAGCGCCCCGCCAGCCGAGCTGGAAATCGGTACGCATGTCGACGCCGCTTCTGGCGCGCTGCCAGCGGCCGTCCGCATGATCCGGCAAGCCAAGGAAATACAGTGCCAGCGAAACCGGATAAACACCGAGATCGAATGCAGCGCCGCCGCCAAGTTCCGGACTGAAGAAGCGGCTTTGCGGGTCATAGGCGCGGATATAGGACAGATCGGCTTCAATGCGCGTCACCGCGCCGATGCGACCGCTGTCGATATGCTTCCTGGCGGCGCGGATCGCTGGCAGAAAGCGGCTCCACATCGCCTCCATGGCGAAGACGTTTTTTGCTTTCGCAGCGGCTTCGATCTGCCGTGCGCCCGCCGCATCCAGCGACAGCGGCTTTTCGATCAGGCATGGCTTGCCGGCCGCGATTGACTGCATGGCCTGCAGCACATGCATCGCGCTCGGAGTGGCGATATAGATGGCATCGATATCCGGATGGGCGAGAAACGCGCCTGAATCGCTGAATGCCTTGTCAGCGCCGATCCGCCGGCGGAAAGCTTCGGCGGTCTCCGCCGCGCGCGAGCAAACAGCGGTGACACGCATCCCCGTGCTTGCCTGAATATCGTCCGCAAAGGCGTTGGCTATCGTGCCCGTGCCCCATATGCCCCAGCGAAAGTCTGTCTTTGCCTGCCTGTCCTGATTCACGTGCTTGCCCCGCAACTTCATACAGGTGCTATATAGCTCATGTAATGCGGCTAACGAAGTTTCTTTGTCCTGTCAGGATGTCTTTCACAAGGTGGGTTTGATGAGCGGATTTGTCGTGGCTGTAGCGCGGGATGGTGAGCATCGTTTTTCCAAACAGGTCGTGCCGGAAATCCGCATCATCACGGGGCATGGCGTCGAAGGCGATGCGCATCAGGGCGTGACGGTAAAGCACCGTTCCCGCGTGCGGGCCGACCCGACACAACCCAATCTGCGGCAGGTGCATCTCATCCATGCCGAGCTTTTCGACGAGCTGGCCGAAAAGGGGTTCGATGTTGCGCCCGCCGACCTTGGCGAGAACATCACCACGCGCGGTGTCGATCTGCTGGGTCTGCCCCAGGGCGCGCTGATCAGGATCGGCGATGAAGTCGTTCTGGAAGCGACCGGCCTGCGCAACCCCTGCGCCCAGATAGAGAATTTCCAGGCCGGGCTTCTGAATGCTGTGCTGGACCGCACCCCCGATGGCGAACTGGTCCGCAAGTCGGGCATCATGACCATCGTTCTTGCAGGTGGCATGGTAAAGGCGGACGACGCGATCACTATCGAATTGCCGCCGCTGCCGCATCACAAGCTGGAACGGGTGTGAAAATCGCGAAACACGGGTTTTCAGGCCAGCTAACCGATTTAACAAGGCGGTTATGCGGGCAAAACCGGTGATTTTCGTGACGGGAGGTCTATCAACTTTGCGTCATATGCCCTAGATCATCCCACAATAGGATACAGATTGACATGCGCTGCTGCCGAAATCCGGCGGCGGCCTATTCTTATCGGTTCGGCTTGTCGGCGTTCGATGTTCTGCATGTGTCTAGACGACGGCCGGTCGGTTGCATTTGCGAAGGGCACAAAATGGAAAAAGCAGATATCGGAATGGTCGGCCTTGGCGTCATGGGCTCCAACCTGGCGCTGAACATAGCCGAGAAGGGCTATACGGTAGCCGTCTATGACCGTGATGAGCCTGTGCTGAAAGCCTTCCTCGAAAAGGCTGGCCCGCTGCGCGACAAGATCATTGCTTGCCCTACTTTCGAGGACCTCGCGGCGAATATCCGCAAGCCGCGCCCGATCATCTTCCTCATCAAGGCAGGCGCTCCCGTCGATGCTGAGACCACCCGCCTCAAGGCCTATCTTGAGAAGGGCGACATCATGATCGACGCTGGCAATTCCGATTATCGCGACACGGTGCGCCGTCTGAAGGCGCTCGGCCCCAATGATCCGACCTTTGTCGGCATGGGCGTTTCCGGCGGTGCGGAAGGTGCGCGCCACGGTCCGTCGATGATGGTCGGCGGCACCGAGGAAGCCTATGAGCGCATCGCGCCGATCCTGCTTGCCGCTGCCGCCAAATACAAGGACGAACCTTGCTGTGCGCTGGTGGGCCCCGATGGCGCCGGTCATTTCGTCAAGACGATCCATAACGGCATCGAATATGCCGACATGCAGATGATTGCCGAAATCTACGGCATCCTGCGTGACGGTCTCGGGCTTTCCGCCCCTGCCATCGGCGATGTGTTCGAGAAGTGGAACCAGGGTCCGCTCAACTCCTATCTGATCGAGATCACCGCCAAGGTGCTGAAGGCGACCGATCCGGAAACCGGCAAGGCGATGGTCGACATGATCCTCGATGAAGCCGGCCAGAAGGGCACGGGCCGCTGGGCGGCCATCGAGGCGCAGATGCTGGGTGTTCCGGCAACCGCGATTGAAGCTGCGGTCGCTGCCCGCTCCCTGTCCTCGCTGAAGGCGGCGCGCGCGCTTGCCGCAAAGGCCTATAATCCCGGCCAGCGCAGCCTCGAGATTTCCGATCAGGCAAAATTCCTCGCCGATCTGGAGCAGGGTCTGCTGGCGGGCAAGATCGCCGCTTACGCTCAAGGGTTCGCGGTGATGGAAGCCGCATCGCAGGAGCACGGCTGGAACATCCCGCTTGCAGAAACCGCCCGCATCTGGCGCGCGGGCTGCATCATTCGTTCGCAGCTGCTGGACGATATCGCCCACGCCTTCGAGGACAGCGAAAGCCGCAACCTGCTGCTGGCGCCCGCCTTTGTCGAACGCATGAGCAAGGCTTCCAACGGCCTTCGCCAGATCGTCGCCAAGGCGGCGCTCGCTGGCCTGCCTTTGCCTGCACTGGGCTCGGCGCTCAGCTATTTCGACAGTTTTACGCAGGCGCTTGGCACCGCCAATCTCCTCCAGGGCCAGCGCGATTTCTTCGGTTCGCACGGCTTCAAGCGGATCGACAAGGACGGGGATTTCCACGGTCCCTGGGGCGAATAAAATTCGCTGTAATTGAAAAAGCCGCCCACTGGGCGGCTTTTTTGTTTTAATCTGCCAGCACGAGCAGATCGCGTGAGGCGAAATGCACGGTCACCTTGTCGCCGCGCTGCGGCGGCGGATGAGTCGGATCGTTGAACGTGTCGAACGAAAGGCGGTTCTTGCCGAGCGTCACACGCGTGCGAATGACGGAACCGAGGAAATGAACATCGTCGATCGTTGCTTCCAGCGCTGTATCGTGGCTCTTGCGCGCTTCGAGGCTGACAGCTTCCGGGCGCAAGGCCAGCGTCAGCGGCTTGCCCTTCGGATGATGGTCGAGCGTTTCCTGCACCGTGATGGTGCGGCCGTCGAGCTCGATGCTGTTCCGGCCGGGTTCGCTGACCGAGGCTTCCAGCATGTTGAGCGTGCCGACGAACGACGCCACGAAGCGCGAGGCAGGGCGGTTATAGATGTCGAAAGGCGATCCGATCTGGTCGGCGCGGCCTTCATGCATGACCACGATGCGGTCGGAGATCGACAGCGCTTCCTCCTGATCGTGGGTGACGAAGACGGTCGTAATGCCGAGCTTCTGCTGGATGGCGCGGATTTCTTCGCGCAAGGATATGCGGATTTTGGCATCGAGTGCCGATAGCGGCTCGTCGAGCAGAAGAACCTGCGGCTTGGTGGCAAGCGCGCGCGCCAGCGCGACGCGCTGCTGCTGGCCGCCGGACATCTGGTAGGGATAGCGATCCGCCAGATGGTCGAGGCGGATGAGGCCCAGCATTTCCTTCACCGTGGCGTCGATTTCTGCCTTCGACTTTCCGGCAACGCGCAGGCCGAACGAAACATTCTGCGCCACCGTCATATTAGGGAAAAGCGCATAGGCCTGAAACACCATGCCGATATTGCGCTGGTTGGGCTTGAGGTCCACCACATCCTTGCCGTTGATTTCGATGGCGCCGCTGTCGGGCATCTCGAAACCGGCGATCATGCGCAGAACGGTCGTCTTGCCGCAGCCTGACGGGCCGAGGAAGGAGACGAATTCGCCCTTTTCCACGGCAAGGTTGAAATCGTGGACGACGGTATTGGCGCCGAAGCTCTTTTTCAGGTTTTTGATATTCAGAAAAGCCATGAATCTTACCCGGCGGTTGTCTTGAATTTATTGAGGCGCGAGACGAGCTGCAGCATGATGATGCTGAGCCACGTTATGCCAAACGAAATGATCGCCAGCGCTGACGGTTCGTAGGCGCGGTTTGCGCCGACCAGCTGCAGATAGGGACCGAAGGCAGGGCGGTTCAAAAGCGAGGCCAGCGTGAACTCGCCAATGACGATGGCGAATGTGATGAAGGCACCGCTCATCACGCCGGAAATCACATTCGGAAAAATCACCTTGAACATGATGCGGCCCCAGCCAGCGCCGAGGCTTTGCGCGGCTTCGGTTAGCGTATTGACGTCGATAGTGCGCATTGCCGTATCGACGGCACGATACATATAGGGCAGCGAAAGCGTCATATAGCCGAACATCAACAGGAGGTCGGTCGCTCGTGTCGATGCGGTGAACGGCAGCCAGGATGACGAGTTGTAGATGCGCAGATATCCGAACACGATGACGATGGCCGGAATGACCAGCGGCAACAGCGTGATGAATTCCATCACCGGGCGCAATTGCGGCAGGCGCAGGCGCACCCAGTAGGCGGTCGGCACGACCAGAAGCACGCCGAAGATGATGGTCAACAGGCCAAGCAGGATGGAATAGCCGAAGGTCGCCTGGAAATTCGGGTCGGAGAACACGACGCGATAGGCATCGAAGGAATATTCGCCGCGCCGCATGCGCAGCGAGAATTCGAACGTGCCGATGAGCGGCACGAGGAAATAGATCGCGCCAATCAGGAAGGCGATCCAGGCACCGATTTTCTGGGCATTTATGCCTTTCTTTTTCATCGCTGCCACCTCTCGGCGCGAATGCGCAGCCAGATATAGATGAGGTTGGAGATACCTGTGATGACGATCATGCCAAGGGCCAACGCATAGCCGAGGTTCTGGTTATGCAGAACGTCGCCACGGATCTGGGCAAAGAGCAGGATCGGCACGATGTTGAGCGAGGAACCCGTCAAGGCGTAGGCGGTGGCGATGGCGCCGAAGGCGTTGGCGAACAGGAGAAGCGTCGTGCCGAGCAGGCTCGGCCACAGGATCGGAAAGGCCACCATGCGCCAATATTGCGCGGTGGTCGCACCCAGAATGGAAGATGCCTCGCGCCACTCTTTTTTCAGTCCGTCGAGGGCGGGCGTCAGGATCAGCACCATCAGCGGTATCTGGAAGAACAGATAGGTCAGCGTCAGGCCGAAGAAGGAGAGCAGGTTGAAACCTGTCGCATAGAGGTTGAAGCCGAACCATTCCTTGAGAAGGATCGTCACGAAGCCGGTTCGCCCCAGCGTCGCAAGAAAGGCGAAGGCAAGCGGCACGCCTGCGAAGTTCGAGGCAACGCCCGAAAAGGTCAGCACCGTCGGCCGCAGCCAGGAGGGCAGGTTGCCGAGGACAACCGCCCAGGCCAGAAAGAAGCCGATGATCGCGCCGCCGATGGCCGAGGCCAGACTGACCTTGATGGAAATCCAGTAGGCGCTCATGATCTGCGGCTGAAAGAGATCATGGATGTTCTGGAGCGTGAAGTTTCCAGCCGGGTCCTGAAAGGCGCCGATGATGAGGTACATCGTCGGCCAGATCAGAAACAGGATGGCGAAGATGAAAAACGGCGTCACGCCAAGCCAGGACAACGGAAGCCGGCGCTTGCGCACTCCGCTGGGGGCTGATGTTTCGGCAATTGAACTCATAGGTTCTTTCTTTGGACCGGTTCCCGGCAGAACGGAAACTGACAGAACCGTTCCGACTTCTTGTTTATATCTTGCGATCGGCAGGGCGGTCATTCGCCCCTGGGGCAATTACATTGCATCTTTGCAGTCTGCCCATCCTGTTTGCCAAAGAGCGCGGCGCTGTTTGGAAAAGAGGACGGGAGGGCAAATGAAACCAGTTTGATGTCGCGCCGACCGTTTGGGGCCGACGCGACATGTGTTCGATGCGACAGAAGCGCTTACTGGACGTTTGCGCCCACGACGCTGTCCCATTCCTTGGTGATCGTGGCCTGTGCTGCCTCGATCTGTTCCAGGGTCGGGAAGATAGCCTTTTCATAGGCTGCTGCTGGCGGCAGCTTGTCGAGCAGTTCCTGCGGGATCTTGCCAGCCTTCGCCATCGCGTTGAAGCGGATCGGATGACAGTAGCCCTTCAGGTAGCCGAGCTGGCCTTCATCCGAATAGATGTGCTCCATCCACAGCTTCGCAGCGTTCGGATGCGGAGCGTAGGCGCTGATCGCCTGCACGTAGACACCGGCGATGACACCCGTCTTCGGGATGACGGTTTCGATTTCCGGATTGCCCTTGAGCGTGTCGCGGTCGGCGAGCGCGTTATAGTCCCAGCGGATGACGATAGGGGTCGAGCCCTGCGCCAGCGAAGCGGCCTTGCCGATGACCGGAACGAAATTGCCGTTGGCGTTCAGTTCCTTGTAGAACTCGAGGCCCTTCTTGCCTGCGGCTTCGCCCGGCTCGCCGCCACGGGCGATGCCGGCGGCATGAACGCCGAGAATGGCCTGTGCGGAAACGCGCGGATCGCCTGCAAGCGCAACGGAATTTGCGTAGTCGCTCTTGAGCAGGTCTTCCCAATCCTGCGGGATGTCCTTGACGATGTCCTTGTTCACTTCGAAGGCGAGCACGCCGTAATAGTCGCCATACCAGTGGCCTTCAGGGTCCTTGGCGCTGTCTGGTATTTCGTCCCAGGTCGCGACCTTGTAAGGCTGGATCAGGCCGTCCTTCTTGGCCGAAGCGCCGAAGGCGAAGCCGACGTCGATGACGTCAGGAGCCTGTGGGCCCTTGTTGTCCTTGTTGGCCTTGATGGCTTCGATTTCATCGCCCGAACCGGCGTCCGGGTTCAGTTCGTTGACCTTGAGGCCGTACTTGTCCTTGAAGCTCTTGATGATTTCGCCATAGCCGCACCAGTCATGCGGGAGTGCGATGGTGGTCAGTTCGCCTTCCGCCTTGGCAGCGGCGATCAGTTCGGCTGACGGTTCGGCAGCGGCGATGGAAACCCCGGCAACGGCGATTGCCGTCGAAAGCGACAGCAGACGCGCTGTGTAAGCAAGCATTGTTTGACTCCCCTGTTTAAGGTCCGGCGAACGCCCCCGGTCGATTCCGGTGCTCGCGCATTCCCGATACCCGCCCTATATGACGGTTGGATGACAGTTTGTGGCTTGTCACAAACTGCCAGCGGTGGAAAGTGAAACACGTTTTCAGAGACTTAGCAATTCATCCGTTTGCGGGAGCAGCATTTTTATGACAGGAAATGTGACAGTAAATTCGTCGTTGTCATAATTCTGCAAGAGGCTTTTCCCTGCGCGACAGGGGTTTGTCTCCGCGCGGCATCACGGTCGAATTTCTGCGATAAACGAAAATTTCTGAAAGATGATCGAACCCTAATAGGTTTCGTATGAAATTGGGAGGCGGAGAGCTAATGCCCTCCACCGCCACCGCCGACCTGCTTGGGTTTGCGCAGCATGATGGCGCAGACGGCAAGCGAGCAGAACATCATCGTGAGGATGAAAAACACGTCGATGAAGGACAGAAGAGTGGCCTGCTGGCGCACCATGCCGGAAAGCTTGGCGATGGCAATCGTCGCGCCGTCCATGCCTGCCGCATTATATTTGGCGGTCAGGTTGGCGATCATCCTTTCCGCTTCGGCATTGCCCCAGCGAACATGTTCGGCCAGCCGCTCATAATGCATGTCGCCGCGCCGGGTGAGGATCGTATTGATGACGGCAAGGCCGACGGCGCCGCCCAGGTTGCGCGTCAGGTTGAAGAGGCCCGATGCGTTTTTCAGCAGGGAAGGCGGAAGCGTGCCGAGCGCCAGATTGTTGATCGGCACCATGCACAGCATCAGCGAGCAGCCACGCAGAATCTGCGGCAACAGCAATTCGTGGAAATCCCAGTCGGCCGTCAGACCCGTCACCATCCATGTGCCTGCCGCAAAGCCGAGGAAGCCGATCATCATCATCAGGCGCGGGTCCATCCTGTTGGAAAGGAAACCCGCCACCGGCGCGGTGAAGAACATGGCGAGACCGCTGACGAACAGCGCTTCGCCGATCATCAGGGCATCATAGCCGCGAACAGTGCTCAGATAGAGCGGATATAGATATGTGAGGCCATAAAGACCGACGCCCATCACGAAGGAGAACACCGAGCCGAATGCGAAATTGACATTCCTGAAGGCTCGCAAGTCCACGATAGGCTCTTCTGCGGTAAAGGCCCTGAAGAAGAAGAGAATGCCGCCGACGATCATAACGCCGGTCAGGACGAAGATGGCTTCATCCTGAAGCCAGTCATTGCGCGGGCCTTCTTCCAGAACATATTCCATCGAGCCGAGGAATGCGGCCATGCCGAGAAGGCCCCACCAGTCGAACTTGCTCAGAAGGGAGCTGTCGCCTTCGTCGAAGTCGATGAGGTTCCATGCGGCGATGGTAACGAGGATGCCGGGGCCGACATTGACCAGAAACAGCCAGTGCCATGAGAAGGCGTGGCTCAGATAGCCGCCGATCGTCGGGCCGATGGTTGGCGCAAGCGTTGCGACCAGACCGATCATCGGCGAAACGATGGAACGCTTGGAAGGCGGGAAGATGGTGAAGGCGGCTGCGAACACGCTCGGGATCATGCCGCCGCCGATGAAGCCCTGAATTGCGCGGTAGACGATCATCTGCTCGATGTTCGTCGCCGTCGCGCAAAGCATGCTGGCCAGCGTGAAGCCTGCCGCAGAAACGGTGAAGAGCACGCGCGTCGACAAAAGGCGTCCAAGGAAGCCCGACAGCGGAATCATGATGACTTCCGCAATCAGGTAGGACGTCTGGACCCAGGAGATTTCGTCGGAACTGGCGCTGAGACCCGCCTGGATTTCAGCCAGCGAAGCCGAGACGATCTGAATGTCCAGGATCGCCATGAACATGCCGAACACCATGGCCAGAAAGCCGATGGCCTTCTTGGGGTCGATGCGGTCTTCTGCCGGGGCTATCGGCCCCATTGTCGTGTCTGCGGCCATGACGGCGCACTCCGGAATGGAAGAGAAAGGCGGCGCGAAATCCGTTTCGCCGCGCCGCCATCTGTTATTTCAAGTGAGCCAAAGGGCTCGATCAGTCGGCCTTTTGCTCGGGGGCCGTGCGCGTGTCGATATCGACCACGACGCTGAGGCCCGCGCGGATCTTGCCGGATTCCAGCGCTTCCTTCGGGATCATGATGCGCACGGGAACGCGCTGCACGATCTTGGTGAAGTTGCCGGTCGCGTTTTCCGGCGGCAGCAGCGAGAACACGGCGCCCGAAGCCGGAGCGATGGACGCGACCTTGCCGTCGAACTTCGTGCCGTCGATAGCGTCGACATAGATATGCGCGGTTTCGCCGGTCTTGATCTTTGCGAGCTGCGTTTCCTTGAAGTTCGCGTCGATATAAAGCTCATTGACCGGGACAAGCGCCGCAATCTTCTGGCCCGGCGAAACGAGATCGCCCTTCTTGCCGGAAAGATTGCCCACCACCCCGTCGAAGGGCGCGCGCAGCGTCGTGAAGGACAGGTCGCGTGCGGCTTTGTCGCGGGCAAGTTCCAGCGATTTTACCGTGCTTTCGGCTTCGCTATATTGGGCGTTGAGCACTTCGATATTGGCCTTGGCAGAAGCGATCTGCGCATCGCTGCCGGCAACCTTGGCGCGCGCCTGGTCCAGCGAGGACTGGGCCGTGTCGAGTTCGGCCTGCGCGACGAAACGCGTGTCGTGCAGCTTCTGCACGCGCGCGATCGTGTTCTGCGCATTGGTCAGAACAGCCGTTGCGGCCTGCTTGTCGGCATCGGCCTGTTGCAGGGTTGCCTGCGCGGCGTCGGTCTGGGCCTTGATGCGAACGAGGGTCTGTTTCTGGGTCGCGAGCTTGGCTTCGGCTTCATCGAGCGCGATCTGGTAGTCGCCTGCATCGAGCTGGAAGATCACATCGCCAGCCTTGACCTGCTGGTTGGCGGCCACGGGGATGTTTTCGATATAGCCGGTAACTTTCGGCGCGATGGACGCAATGTCGCCCTGCACATAGGCGTCGTCGGTCGAAACCATGAACCGTCCGACCGTCCACCAGTCATAGGCGAACCAGAGGCCGCCTGCGACCGCGACCGTCAGAATGCCGGGCAAAAGTACGCGTTTGCCGAAGCCCTTCTTCTTGCCGCCCTTGGCGGTTTCCCTGGGTGCGGCTTCCTGCGGGTTCGGCGCGGTATGGGGCTGCGATCTCTCGCTCAGCGGCGCCTCATTCGTCGCCGGCTGGGTTGCCGAGGCGAAGTTCTTGGCGTTGGGAAACGGATGAATATCGGCCTTATCAACGGACTTCGGGGCGGACATAGGGAAACTCTCTGGACATCCTTGGGATTGAACCGCTCGGTTCGATGTTGACATAGATCAATAAGATGCGCATATCAAGAGCATATCGAACCGCTTGGTTCGAAAAAATTCAAGAGTCTCTAAAATGAAGCCTGATCGCAAGACCAAAGGAACAACGGATACGATGATGCATGACCGGAACCGGCATGATGGGAAAGATGTCGGCATTATGGGTCAAAGCAAGTCGTCCTGCTCCGAAACGGAATGCGGTCGCACGCGGCTGGGTGCCGGTCAGGACCCTGCAAAACGCCGCCAGATTCTCGAAGGCGCTCAGGACGTGTTCCTGCGCATGGGTTTCGATGCAGCCAGCATGAACGACATCACGCGTGAAGCTGGCGTGTCGAAGGGCACGATCTACGTCTACTTCAACAGCAAGGAAGACCTGTTCGTCGCATTGTGCGAACACTATCGCCACACGATGTTCAGCGAATTGATCGCCACTCTAGACAGCGGTTTCGGGAACCGTCAGGAGTTGACCGATTTCGGCGTGGCGCTGGTGACGCTCATCACTTCCTCCACCGCCATCCGCGCCCAGCGGATCGTGCTGGGCGTGAGCGAGCGCAAGCCGGAGCTTGCCGCGCGGTTCTATGAGCGTGGCCCGAAGCGCAGCCTCGTGGTGATGGCCGACTATCTCAGGCGGATGATCGAAAGCGGCAAGCTCAAGCCTTTCGATGCCGACCGGATGGCCTATCAGCTTTCCGATCTTTTCCTGTCGGGCCTCTACAGGCCGCGGCTTTTCGGGGCCTTGTCGGAGCCGCCATCAGCGGAAACGATTCGCAGCAATGTCGAGCTGGCAGTGGATTTCTTCTACAGAGCTTACGGAAATGAGAATGAAACTGTTCTGAAATAGAACAAGTTGAGCATGGCATTGCTTGATTCTCAAAAAAAGTTTACCGCCACACCAATTAACTTCTCATTTAGGCCTTATTTCGGCACCGCTTTTGTGTGCAATTCTTTGCTATCGATTAATTGAAGGTTGTCAGACCCCCTGTTTTTTTTGTCACTTATACAAAAGATTGAATGGCTTCAGGCCCCGATTCGGCCCCCTTTTTGGACACGGTAATAATCGCCTGCCAGCATTAAGGACATTATATTAATGACACTCGATCTGATTCATTTTCCGAATTTTAAGAAGACATTTTTTGGCACTTCCTTCCAGAGCGATACGCTTGCTCTGCTGACACGAATTCGCGACGAGATCGGTTGTCGTCACATCTTGCACACTTATCGTGGACGGATGGGCGATTGCTCGAAAACCAGTTCTTCCGACCTGACGGTCGTGATGACTGTGCCCGCCAACTGGGCCGCCCGCTACTCCACCAAGAACTATTTCGTTGTCGACCCGATCTTTCAGGAAGATGCGCCCTATTTCAAAGACGATGTAAGCGGCATCGTTCGCAATCTCCAGGAAGACGCAGACCAGTGTCCGGCTGTCGCCGACATGCTGCAGGATGCGGAAAAGCACGGGCTGGGCAATATTTTCATCGCCGTCTCGGCCCGCGGCCAGAAAGGTGCGGTCGGCTGTTCGCTGTTCAGCTTCGAGATCAGCCCGGACGAGGACCGTGAACAGTTCGTGGCGAAGCTTCGCCCGCGCCTGTTGAGCCTGTCGGGCATCATCCATTCGGCGCTGTGCGGCTGCAAGGATGTGGCGACGGTGTCCAGTCTTCTGACCCCGCGCGAAGTCGACTGCCTGCGCTGGGCCGCAAATGGCAAGACGGATGGCGAGATCGCGGAAATCCTGAACATCGCGCGTTGGACGGTGGTGACTTATCTCCAGAACGCCAAGATCAAGCTCAACTGCTCCAACCGCACTTCAGCCGTGGCGACGGCGCTGTCGCTCGGCATCATCGAAATGCCGGAAGTCCATCATCTGAACTGATGCCAGCGGACTTGCAGAGACAAGAACACCGGATGTTTCAGGCATCCGGTGTTTTGTGCTTTCAGGCCCTTTTTCTGAGCGGCAGGCGGGCGGCGTCGAAGGCGTTGGCAAGCCGCGCCGTGTTCCTGGCCGGGTCTTCGTCGGCGTCCTCGAAGGCGATGTGGTTCAGCTCAATCCCCGCCGTCTTGTCGGTCAGCGTCAGCCGAAAATAGGCGTAGACGCCCTGATTGCGAAACTCCATGTCGAGCACGATGGCCGGTGGCGACTGCCAGTCGCAGCGATATTCCCCGCCATGTCCGAGTTCCAGCGTGCCGGGAAAGAAATAAAGCTCGGTCGCCGAACTGACGATATCGGCGATATTGGCAAAAAGCTCGCAGCGTATGAAGGCGATGTAGTCGGCCGGATCGACCAGACGAAGATCGGTTGCGACTTCGCGCAGGTTCCCGGCAATGATCGCCTCGCGCTCGTTGGAGAATTGCAGGCTCTTCATGGTTTCACCGCCAATCTGGGGAACAGGCCGTCACTGTTCCGGAACATATAAATATCATGATTATCCAATTGTTCTTATGCATGTCTCACTCCCAGTTCCCACCTTTGAGACATGCTCTAATGTAATGCATGCCGCGTATTGATGACCCGGATCAGCTCGGCCACGGCCTTGTAGAATTCCGGTGCGATCATCTGGTCGACATTGACCTGTTTATAGAGCGCGCGCGCCAGCGGAACGTCCTCGAATATCGGGATGGAATGCTGCGCGGCGATCTCTCTTATCTTGAGAGCGATCAGATCCTGCCCCTTTGCCACGACGACCGGGGCCGCATCCTGATCGGGCTTGTAGCGCAGTGCTACGGAAAAATGAGTCGGATTTGCGACGATGAGCGTTGCCGTCGGAACGGTGTTGATCATGCGGCGGCGCGCACGGTCGCGACCGAGCGATCGCAGGCGAGACTTGACCAGCGGGTCGCCTTCCGACTGCTTCAGTTCGTCCTTCACCTCCTGCCGGGTCATGCGCAGTTCCTGCCGCCAGTGAATGCGCGACCAGGCAAGGTCGAAACCGGCAATTGCCGTGATGGCCAGAACATTGGCGACCAGCAGGCGCACCATGTTCTCACGCAGGAATTCGGGCAAGGCGCTGGGGTCCGAGGCGACCGCATCGGTGAAAAGGCTGTTGCCGCTGAAAAAGACGACGAAGACGATGACGCTCGCCGCCAGAAATTTGGCCAGCGACTTGAGAAACTCGACCTGACCGCTGCGCCCGAAAATACGCTGCCACCCCTTGAGAGGCGATATGCGCGAGGCCTGCGGGCGGATGCGCTCGCCAACGAAACGCGGCGCATTCTGGAACGCGGAGGCCGCAATGCCGGCAAGCGGAATGATGATGAATACCGGCACGAGGGCCGCGCCGACGGCGAGCGCCAGAACGCCGAACAGACGGCTCGCATCCTCGGCGCTGTTGAGGAGCCAGTCTTCGGGACGGTCGATCAGTTCCCGCAGGAAGACGGCAAGCTTCGTTGTGGCAGGTCCAGCGACAAAGACTGCGATGATCAGAAAGGAAGCGATGCCAGCGAGGATCGGCGTTTCGCGGGAAAAGGGCATGTTGCCCTTTTCCAAGGCGTCGCGGATCTTCTGTTCGGTGGCTTCTTCTGTTTTGCTTTCCTTGTCAGCATCATCTGCCATGGGTCACCGCAATCAGGACGAAGCTTCGCCAGCGTCGAGGGTGATGATGCCGCGTTCGGAAAGATCGATGGCGATACGGGCTATCGTGCGGCGCGCATCGGCAATGTTCTGCGCGGTTATGTTGCCCTGCTCGGCGCCAAGCTCGGTTTCCACCATGCGGCGGCCACGGGTCGAGAGCGAGGAGAGAACGAGTTCCTGAAGCCTTGTGTCCGCTCCGCGCAGCGCCGTTGCGATCTGTTCCGTCTGCACTTCATCGAAGAGCAGCAGGCGCGCGCGCTGCGACAGGCGCTCGATGTCTTCAAAGGTGAAGAGCTTGGCCTTGATGCGGTTGAGATCGTCGCGGTTGAGGTCTTCAAGGCTCGCCATCAGTTCTTCCATCTCGCTTCTGTCGAGCTGGTTGAAGATATTGGCGATCTGGCCGTGATGCGCCTTTACCGGTCCGGAATCGCTGCGGCCCAGAAGATCGCGCCGCAGCACGTCTTCGAGAAGTTCCGCCGCAGCCGGTGCGACATTGCCGATATGGAGCGAGCGCTGCACGACGGCGTTGCGCAACTGCGGCGGCAATACCACGAACAGCCGGGCCGCGAGGTCGGACGGCAGCTTCGACACGATATAGGCGATGATCTGCGGATGCTGGTCCGTCAGATAGGCCTGCAGGCTTTCCACCGGCAGGCGGCCGAGCTGCACCCAGACGGATTCCTGAACGAGTTGCGGCTGGACGCGCTCTTCCAGAACCGCATCGACCTCTTCCTGCGGCAGCGTTTCGCGCAGCAGGCCCTCGAACCGCTGGGCAGCTTCCGAAACCGGCGCGCCTTCGGCAAAGGAATCCTCGAACTGCTTGACCAGATGTTCGAAATCGAGCGGTGAAATCGGCTCCAGCGTGCGGGCATGACCGGCAAGCTTGCGCAGGTCCTCGGCATTGAAATGCTTGAGAAGACGCGCGGCCGCAGGGCGACCGATGGCAACGAGGATCGCCGCCGCCTTTTGCGGGCCGGTCAGCGTATCGACGAGGCCGCTGGCGGTCCCTTCAAGGTCTTCCGCGAGGGCTTGCTGTTCATTGTCGGCCATGGTCACGTCCGTTACTTGCCGATGATTTCGGTGAGGCTGACACCGAAACGCGAGGAATCGTCTTCAAGGACGATCACTTCGCCACGGGCGATGACGCGGCCATTGACCACGATATCGACCGGATCGCCGATCTGCTTGTCGAGCGTGATGACCGCACCGCGACCGAGCTTCATCAGATTGGCAACCGGCATGGTCGTGCCGCCAAGGACAACCTGCACATCGACGGGAATGCCCATGATGAGTTCGAGATTCGGCTTGGATGGCCCCTTCTGCGCGCTGCGCGGCTTTTCCTCGCGCAGTTCCTCAATGGCTTCGTCCAGTTCCTGCTGCATGTTCTTGTCCTCGGTTTCCTTGCTCATGCCTGGCCTGCGAGTTCGACCGTTGCCTTCCTGACCGTGCGGCGCACGAAGACCGGCAGTGCGTTCTTTTCCTTCGGGAGCGATTGTTCGGCGGCGGCGGTCCGGTCGTCGGTGCGCCGTGCGCTGTCGGCGACATTGCGCGCATGGCGGATGTCGCGGGTCAGCGCCTTGCGCAGCCGGTTCAACTCCTCGATCGCCTCTTCCATTTCGCGGCGCACGCGCTGCGTTTCGGCAAGGCGGGCTTCAAGCCTGGTGTTTTCGTCAGCCAGGGCAGTGCCAAGATCGGTGCGCTCGCTCTGGATGGCCTTGACGGCGCGCTCCAGCCCGTTGGAGGCGGCTGCGACGCGCAGCGCCAGCAGCTTGCCGAGCTTGATCGTCTCATTAGCCTTGCGGCCAACCACGATCAGGGCCGCAAGCGAGGCGAGAGCCATCAATGTGGAAAGCACGTTAGCCAGCAACAAGCTCATCGATGAAATCCTCTTCCTGATTGACCGGGTCGCCGACCTTGACTGTGAAATGAATGCCCGATTTGCCGAGCGTGCACTTGAAAAGCTGCTGATCGCCGGCGCGCAGGCGCACCTGCTCCATGGCGTCGGCGGGCAGTTTCAGAACCTGGCCGATTTCCAGCATCGACAATGCGTCCAGCGTCATCGATCCCTGCTGGATGAATGCCTCAAGCTCGATGCGCGCGCGACTGACCTCGTGCCGCATCTTCTTCGCCCAGCTCGGATCGGCCTGATTCATCGGGCGGCGTAAAAAGGCGGCCACGGCATCCTGCATCGGCTTGTGCGTGCTGCGCGGCAGCAGCAGGTGCACCCGACCGGTCTTGCCTGCGGCGGTAACATCGATGCGGCAGGCGAAAAGGCGCGAGCGCTCGAAATTCTCCCGATCGAATTCGGCGGTATCGATGCATTCACCGGCAGCAAAAAGCGTCTGGCCGTTTCCGGCGAACACCTGATCGAGCGATTTGGCAAGATGACCGGCCAGAAGTGCGGAAATCTTCTGCTCCAGCATGCCGAAGGGACGGTCCTCATCGACGGAACCGACATTGCCCCCGATATTGCCTTGCGCACCGAACATCGCCTCGATCACGGAGAAGACGAGGGTTGCATCGGCGGTCAGATAAAGCGTGCAGCCCCAGCGCTCGGCCTTCAGCGGCGCGATGATCGCAGCCTTGTCGAGAATGTCGGCAAAGGCGGCTTCGTCGGTGCTTTCCACCTGACCCGCATCAATGTCGAACGCGGCGGCGCAGCCATGTTTCAGCCGGTCGCAGAAATGCGTCGAGGCATCCTTGAACACATGGGCAAGCGATTTCAGGTCGTCGCCCGAAAGACCGGCTGCGCGCAGCACATTCTCGGCCAGAACATCGGTTTTGCGGTTTTGTCCCAATGTGGCGGTTTCGGCGGTGGTCATCTTATGCGGCCTGCTGTGTCGGCGCGCTCGCCATGGTTTCCTGCTCGACCACATCGATGGTCGGGCGATCATAGGCGGAGATGGTCTTGCGGCCATATTCCACGGCGATCTGCGGCAGGGAGCCGTTCATATAGGCGAGGAGCGTCTGCTTCACGACGATATAGAGGCGATTGTTCTTTTCGCGGGTCGATTTGATCTTGGCTGCGATCGGGCCGACCACGCCATAGGAGAAGAAGATACCGGCAAAGGTGCCGACGAGGGCCGCGCCGATCAGGTGGCCCAGCACTTCCGGCGACTGATCCAGCGCGCCCATGGCCTTGATCACGCCGAGGACGGCGGCAACGATGCCGAGCGCCGGAAGCGCTTCGGAAATGCTGACCATGGCATGGTAGGGCTTGAGCTTGTCGCGGGCGATGGTGTGGATTTCCTCGTCCATCAGCGCCTCGATCTCATGCGAGCGCACATTGCCGACGATGATGAGGCGGCAATAGTCGCAGATGAAATTGGTGAGGTCCTCTTTCTTCAATACGCTTGGATAGGCCTGAAAGATCGGCGATTCCTTCGGATTGTCGATATGCACTTCAACTTCATTGCGCGACTTGGCGCGCAGTTCGCGCATCAGGCTGTAGAGCACGCCCAGAACGTCCAGATAATCGCGCTGCTTTGGGACGGCATTGCTGAATGCCTCCATGCAGGCGCGGCCCGTGTCCTTCACGAGCGAAAAGGGGTTGGCGATGAAGAAGGTGCCGAGTGCGGCACCCAGAATGATGACGAACTCCCAGGGCTGGATAAGCACGCTCACATGTCCGCCCATGGCGATAAAGCCGCCCAGCATACAGCCCAGTGTGATGACAAGACCGACAATAATGCCCAAAGCTCGAGACTCCCGCCTACATTCTGTTTGCCGGGAACCTAAGTGCTGCGCCTTGCGCGAACCTTGTCTGCAGCGCGCAGATAAAATCAGCTTCGGACAAGCTTGGTCCTGCATAAGGATCGAAATAGAGTCAGGGGGTCATGCGCATGGTCGATACGATGACGAGCTATCGCCTGATCGCGTCGGATATGGCGCGGTCGTTGCAGCGTGTTTCGAAGGAACCGATGGTGGAGCGGGAAACCGCCTACTACAAGGAGAATATCGGCAAGGTGAAATCCGTCGATGATTTCATGGCCGACAGCCGCCTTTATAATTATGCGCTGAAGGCGTTCGGTCTGGAAGACATGGCCTTCGCCAAGGCGTTCGTGCGCAAGATATTGACCGAAGGCATCAAAAGCGATGATGCCATGGCCAACAAGCTGACCGACAAGCGATACAAGGAATTTGCGACGGTCTTCGATTTCGAGGGCAAGGGCGCGGAGGCGACCCAGAGCACGGCGGCGCAGCAGGGCGTGGTCGACAAATATCTCCGCCAAACACTGGAGACGGAAGCCGGAAGCCAGAATGAAGGCGTGCGGCTGGCGCTCTATTTCCAGCGCAAGGCCCCGACGCTGACCAATGCCTATGAAATTCTGGGCGACAAGGCGCTGGTGTCGATGATCCAGACGACCTTCGGCTGGCCATCCACCATATCCAATGCCGATATCGACAAGCAGGCGAAGATGATCGAGGACAAGATCGACTTCACCAAAATGTCGGACCCCGATTACGTCTCGAAGCTCATTTCGCGCTTTACCGCTATGTATGAGATGAACAACCCGACCGCGAGCAGCCCGGCGTCGATTGCGTCCCTGCTTCTGGGCGGCACTTCTTCCGTCGGCATTTCGATGGATATTCTGAGCACCTTGCAGAACTTCAAGCCGGGCGGGCGCTAAGCGATGCAGAACAATTCTATCTATGTCGGGCTTTCCTCGCTCATCACGCTGGAACGGCGGATGGATGCCATTGCCCATAATGTGGCCAATGTCTCCACGGTCGGCTTCCGGGGCGAGGGTACCAAGTTCAGCTCGATTGTTTCGGACAAGGCCAGCGACGATGTGAGCTTCGCGACCGCGGGCAAGAGCTTCATCCGCACCGAGGCGGGCCCGATGATCAAGACCGACAATCCGCTGGATGTTGCGGTCAAGGGCGATGTGTGGATGTCTGTCTCCACGCCGCAGGGCCAGATCTATACGCGTGACGGGCGCATGAACATGCTGCCGACGGGCGATCTCGTCACCGTCACCGGTCATCCGGTGCTGGATGTCGGCGGCGCGCCGATCGTGCTCAACCCGGCAGGCGGCGCACCGAAGATTTCAAGCGATGGCGCGATCTACCAGAACGGCGCGCAGATCGGCGCGATCGGTCTTTTCACCATCCCCGCCGATGCGGAGCTGACCTATGCCGGTACATCCGGCGTAATCCCCAACAAGCCCGCCCAGCCAGTGGCCGATGACAACAGCGTGGGCGTCGTGCAGGGCATGATCGAGGGATCGAATGTCGATGCCATGACGGAGATGACGCGCCTCATCAGCGTCAGCCGCGCCTTCGAGCAGGTCAACAACCTGCTGGCGCAGCAGGAGACGACCGTCTCCGAAGCCATCAAGATCCTGGGCTCCAGAAACGGATGACGCCTGATCTGCCGCTCTCCCGCGTGGCCGCCTTTGCCCGCCGGCAATCGGTAGCGCCGAAGTCGCTCACCGGTATCGGCGGAACGGTGAGCGACGTGTCGCGTTCGGCGATTGCGGTGCGCGGGCTTTCGCGGGATGCGCGGCTGGGCGATGCGGTGGCGATCCACGCGCAGGGCAGCCAATGCCTTGCCGAGATCATCCGGGTAGCGGACGCACAGGTGCTGGTGAAACCCTTTGACGACCGCATCATTCCCTCGCTCGGCGCTGCGGTTTTCGAGGAAGGCCCGCTGCAGATCCGCCCCGCGCCGGAATGGCGCGGCCGGGTCATCAATGCGCTGGGACAGGCGATTGACGGCAAGGGCGCATTGCAGCCCGGGACCCGGCCCATGGCGTCCGAGAGCCTTGCACCCGCCGCCTTGCGCCGTGCGCGGGTGGATCGGGGTTTGCGCACTGGCGTCAATGTCATCGATATTTTCACGCCGCTCTGCTTCGGCCAGCGTATCGGCATCTTTGCGGGTTCGGGTGTCGGCAAGTCGACCCTGCTTGCCATGATGACGCGTGCGGCGGATTTCGACACGGTGGTGCTGGCCTTGACGGGCGAACGCGGACGCGAAGTGCGCGAGATGCTGGAAGAAACCATGGCTGGCCATCTCGACAAGACCATCACCATCGTCGCGACGGGCGACGAAAGCCCGATGATGCGCCGCCTCGCGCCCAACACCGCGACGGCGATTGCCGAATATTTCCGGGACCTTGGCCATAATGTGCTGCTGATCGTCGATTCCGTCACGCGCTTTGCCCATGCCGCGCGCGAGGTGGCGATAGCGGCGGAAGAGCCGCCGGTTTCGCGCGGCTATCCGCCGAGCGTCTTCAGCCAGCTTCCGCGCCTTCTGGAGCGGGCGGGACCGGGCATTACAGAAGCCGGCGGCAGCATCACAGGGATTTATTCCGTGCTGGTCGATGGCGATGATCATAACGATCCGGTTTCCGACACCATTCGCGGCACGCTGGATGGCCACATCGTGCTCGACCGCGCAATTGCGGCGCAGGGGCGCTTTCCGGCGGTCGATATTCCGGGCTCGGTTTCGCGCCTTGCAAAGCACAACTGGACGCCGGAGCAGCGCAAGCTCGTCAGCCAGCTGCGCGGCATGGTTGCCCGTTTCGAGGAAACGCGCGATCTGAGGGCCATCGGCGCCTATCAGAAAGGCCATGACGGCCTTCTGGACCAGGCGGTCGATCTCGTGCCGCGCATATATGACGCCTTGCAGCAATCGCCGGAAACCGGCCTATCGGACGATCCCTATAACGACCTTGCCGCGGCACTGCGCGGCGACAGACAGGCGCAACACGCATGATGACGGGCTTTCAAAAGTCGAAAGAAGACAAGAACCTTGCCCAGCTTACGGCGGAGGTGGAAGCCGCCGCACGGCTCGAGGGCATGAAGAAGCCGCAGAGCAAGGTGGACCGCTATCTGAAGATCGCGGCAATCACGCTTGCTGCCGGAAGTGCGATGCTGCCCTTCATCACCTATTTGCAGCGGGCCGATCTGGGCGCGCCGGAAAAGGCCGAGCGCAAGATCATCGATCCGCTCGACCGTTCCGAACAGAAGACGGTGCGCCGCTTCCCGTCCTTCCGCCCTTCCGAACAGGTCGCGCCGAATGCGGATGTGGACGATACGATGACGGGTTCCGTCATGTCGAACGGCAAGGGTCTTCCGGGAACGGGGGCTGGCGGCGGCGACGGCAATGGCGGCGACGGGCAGGCCATGCCCAAGCCGGTTTTCGCATTGCGCGAGGTTGTCGGCGGCATGGCGATGATCGAGGATACGTCCGGCTACTGGTTCGTTGAAAAAGGCTCGCTGCTGCCTGATGGCAGCCGCCTCGTTTCCATCGGTCGCGGTGCAGGAACATGGCAGCTTACGACGTCATCGGGCGATGTGATCCAGAAGGCGCCGTAAGCCATTTTTCAGGTCCCCGCCCCCAGAGGGCGGGGCAGCTAAAGCATTTCCAGCAAAAGTGTGAAACGTCTAGGCGGGGAAATCAGTTCACTGGACTGATTTCTATCCCGCTTCGATGCGCTGGATAATGCGACAAAACAAATAGTTAGAGCGGTTCCGGCTTTCTGTCAGAACAGGAACCGCTCTGGTCAGAACTCATATTTCATGATGAGTTCGCCGCCGATGACCTCTCCCGTCATCCGGAAGCCTGTCTGCTCATAGAGCCTCCGGGCACCATCGTTTCCCGGCTGAAGGCCGAGGATGACGAAAGGGCAATCCGGCAGTTCCGACAGCAGGCCCAGCAATTGCCTGAGGGCTGCGCGCCCATAGCCCTTGCCCTGATGGCGCGCATCGATCACGAGGCGATAAATCCAGTAGTTTCCATCGTCCTCATCAAGGGCATACATGGCAAAGCCGACCGGCTCGCCTCCAGCCCTGACAAGGAGCGGAACACAGGCCGGATTCTCCCCGGCATCTTCAAGCGATTCCTCATTGCTGGCCACGAAGCCCTGCTGATGCGGATGGGGATTGAGGGCAATCACCTGCTGGTAGTCCGTCTGCCTGACCGGTTCGAGGGTCACGGCGGTATCGTCTGCAGCGCGAGGCTGTCCATTCTGTTTCATGACAGTGGGTTCCTGTAAGGCGCATGTGCGCGCCATGAAGCGATTTCATGCATCCGGTGGATGCACGACGCTCCGGGTTTCGATGAAGAATGCCCGCTGGCCGACAGGAAACGTCGGAAACGCCTTAAACGGTCGCGCCTCCGCGCGATCCGAAACCAGCGAGCGCGGCAAATTCTGTCTTGTTCAGCATGTCGCACCTCCCGGTTCGCGTTGACGATGGCTGGCAGTTAGCCGGTTTCCCAGCATCACGCAAGTCTCGCACAAGATTCGCCCTGTAGGTTAACGAACAGTGAATAAGGATGGCGGGTAATAGATATGGGGCCGATTCATCTCTTCGATCTGGCCGCAAGGCAGGCGCAGTGGCTGTCGGTAAGGCAGGCCACGGTTGCGGGCAATGTCGCCAATGCGAATACGCCGGATTTTCGCGCGCGTGACGTGCAGCCCTTTGCGGATGTGCTGGACAAGACGCAGCTCACCATGGCTGCCACCAGCCCTTTGCACCTGGAAGCCGAAGCCGACGGGATCGCCGGCGCGCGCCTGCGCCCCGACGACATCACCGAGCAGACCCATTCCGGCAACACGGTCGATGTCGAACAGGAAATGATGAAGGCCGGTGAGATCGCCCGCGAATATTCGCTCAACACAAGCATCGTGAAGGCGTTCCACCGCATGATGCTGTCGGTAGCGAAGGGATAGTCATGTCTTCCGATGCCTTGCAGAGCACATTGAAGATCGCAGCGTCGGGCCTTTCGGCCCAATCGACGCGTCTGCGCATTGTTTCCGAAAACATCGCCAATGCGCAGTCGACTGCCAAGACCGCCGATGCCGATCCCTATCGCCGCAAGACGGTTTCCTTCCGCACCGAGCTGGAGCAGGGCACCGGCGCCGCCGAAGTCCGCATTGCTGAAGTCGGCAAGGACACGTCGCCCTTCATCGAACAATACGAGCCGAGCCATCCCGCAGCGGATGAGCGCGGCTATGTCCGCTATCCCAACGTCAACATGGTCGTTGAAATGGCGGACATGCGCGAAGCCAATCGTTCCTACGAAGCCAATTTGCAGGTCGTGAAACAAGCCCGTGAGCTGATTTCCATGACCATCGATCTCTTGAGGAGCACATAATGTACGACTCGATCATGAGTATTTCGGCGCGCAATGCCCTGTCGCGCCTTTCCGAAACCGTCGTCGAAAAGGGCGTGGGCTCGGCTTCCGCGCCGCAGGCCGTTCCGGCGACGCCGGGCGCTTCCTTCGGCGAGGTCCTGTCGCAGATGACGGATTCCGTCGGCCAGAAGCTGGAGGCCGCCGAAGCAACCTCCATCCAGGGTATCAAGGGCGATGCGCCGGTGCGCGACGTGGTCAGCTCCGTCATGGAAGCCGAGCAGTCGCTTCAGACCGCCATCGCGATCCGCGACAAGATCGTGCAGGCCTATCTCGAAATCAGCCGCATGCCCATCTAGCGTCTGATCCGGAAGTCGCCGTTTGCAACCCGCATGGCGACTTATGATTCAGACTTCTGTCCAGACGAGAGATTAAGGACGCGCCATGAAAGCCCTGACGATTGCCGCAACAGGCATGAACGCCCAGCAGCTCAATCTGGAAGTGATCGCCAACAACATCGCCAATATCAACACGACCGGCTTCAAGCGCGCACGTGCGGAATTTTCCGATCTTCTCTACCAGTCCGAGCGGACGGCAGGCGTGCCCAATCAGGCAAACCAGTCCATCGTGCCGGAGGGCGCGCTGGTCGGCCTTGGCGTGCAGACGGCGGCGGTGCGCAACCTCCACATTCAGGGCAGTTTCAACCAGACCGGCAATCCCTACGACGTGGCGCTGACCGGGCGCGGCTGGTTCCAGATCCAGAGCCCGACCGGCGAGACGCTTTACACGCGCGCCGGTGCGTTCAACAAGAACCCTGACGGCCAGCTCGTGACGCTCGACGGCAATCCGGTCGAACCGGCGATCACCATTCCGCCGGATGCCATTGAAGTGACGATCACCGATACGGGCCAGGTTTTCGCGAAATTGCAGGACCAGATCAATCAGGTCGATCTCGGCCAGCTCACCCTTGCGAACTTCACCAATGAAGCGGGTCTGGAGCCGCTCGGCGGCAATCTCTACCGCGAAACGGAAGCATCCGGCGGCCCATTGGTCGGCGTTCCGGGCGATCCCGGCTACGGCTCGATCAAGCAAGGCTATCTCGAAGCGTCCAATGTCGATCCGGTGAAGGAAATCACCGATCTCATCACGGCGCAGCGCGCCTATGAAATGAATTCCAAGGTCATTCAGGCTGCCGACGAAATGGCGGCAACCGTGTCGAAGAACCTGCGCTGACGGTGATGGCGATGGGGCTGGCGAAAGCAATCTTCCGGAAAACAGGGCTGGCGCTTGCAGGCGGATTGCTGCTCGCGGCAACAGCCGGTGCGAATGCTGCCGATCGCATCGCTTTTGTCGTGCCTTCGGCCACCGTCTATCCCGGCCAGATCGTGAGCGACACGGCCCTTCTGGAAAAGCAGTTCTTCATCAATGCGCCCGCAGCAAGCCAATATGTGCTGTCGCTCGATCAGGCGGCGGGCAAGGTGGCGCGCAAGACGCTGCTTCCGGGCAAGCCGATCCTCGTTTCGGCCCTGGGCGAGCCGTCGCTGGTCACGCGCGGGGTTCCGGCGCCGCTGGTGTTTACCGCCGGTACGCTGACAATCACCGCCATGGGAACGCCGCTCGAATCCGGTGCGGCTGGCGATTTCATCAAGGTTCGCAACGTCGATAGCGGCATCATCGTGTCCGGCACGGTGCTGGCAGATGGGCGTATTCAGGTGGGGATGCAGTGAGAAAGACTTTCGCCATCCTGCTCGCCGTCCTGGCGCTTGTTTCCCAGCCCGCCGCAAGCCTTGCGGACGAGTCGTCCAAGAATGCGCGGGAATTCGGTTCCGCAGTGGATGCCGATGCCGATTGGCTCGGCTCCGGCGGCGATCCGTCCAAAATGGCTTATGCGGAGCTTGGTCGCGGCAGCGCGGTTGCGCGCCTGAAGGACATCGCCACCATTCAGGGCGTGCGCGAAAACCAGCTCGTGGGTTATGGTCTCGTCATCGGCCTCAAGGGCACGGGCGACAGCCTGCGCAATTCGCCCTTCACCGAACAGTCCATGCGCGCCATGCTGGATAATCTCGGCATCAGCGCGCCGCGCAATTCCACCCGTTCCAAGAACACGGCCGCGGTCATCGTGACCGCCAACCTGCCCGCCTTTGCCGGTGCCGGTTCGCGCATCGACGTCACGGTATCGTCGCTCGGCGATGCGACCTCGCTGCAAGGCGGTACACTCGTCATGACCCAGCTCATGGGTGCCGACAACCAGATCTATGCCGTCGCGCAGGGCAACATGATCGTGTCCGGCTTTTCAGCGGAAGGTGAAGCTGCAAGCGTGACGCAGGGCGTGCCGACCTCCGGGCGCATTCCCAACGGCGCGCTGGTCGAGCGCGAAGTGGCCGGCAATTTCGGCAAGGAAAGCGAAATGATCGTCGAGCTGCGCGATCCCGATTTCACCACTGCCGTGCGCGCTGCCGATACGATCAATGTCTTCGCCAAGCGCCGTTATGGTCGCGGCGTGGCCATTGCGCGCGATGCCAAGACGATCCGCCTGTCGCGTCCGAAGAACGTGCCTGCGGCGCGTTTTCTGGCCGAACTCGAGGGTCTGCCGATCACGACCGACGAAGTGGCGCGTGTGGTGGTGGATGAGCGGACGGGAACCGTTGTCATCGGTGAGAAGGTGCGCATTTCCAAAGTCGCGATCAGCCACGGCAGCCTGACGGTCCGCGTGACGGAAACGCCAATGGTCGTCCAGCCTGAGCCGTTCAGCGACGGCGTGACGGCGGTTGAGCCGAATACCGATATCGCCGTCAATCAGCAGAACGCCAAGATCGGCATCCTGACCGGCGCCAACCTTGAAAATCTGGTGAAGGGCCTGAACCAGATCGGCGTGAAGCCGACCGGCATCATCGCGATATTGCAGGCCATCAAGACATCCGGCGCGCTTCATGCGGAACTGGTGGTGCAATGACCAAGGCTCGTAGAATGATCCGGTATGGTTCGGCGGTGGCGCTGTTTCTGGCGGCGTCCGTTCCCGCTTTCGCCGATCCGCCATCACTCGGCAATCTCGATGAAATCCGCAAGTTCTGCGGCAATATCGACGATCAGGCGGCGGATGCCCGCTATGCGCTTCAGGCCAGACAATTGACCGAGCTGAAGGCCGATGTCGAGGAGCGGATGCGGGCGCTTGAGGAAAAGCGCCGGGAATATGAAATGTGGCTGAAGCGCCGCGACGAGTTCGTCAGCAAGGCGCAGGATTCGCTGGTGGATATCATCTCGAAGATGAAGCCGGAGGCGGCGGCGGCGCAGATGACGCTGATCGGCGATGAAGCGGCGGCAGCCCTGATCCTCAAGCTTAATCCACGCGTCTCCAGCATCATCCTCAATGAAATGTCGCCGGAAAAGGCGGCCAAGCTCGCCCGCGTCATCGTCGGCTCGCAGCGCACCTCGACCGCGCCGCAGCCTGTCAGCGACCAGCGCGCCGCAGCGCAGACCGGGAATACGGTGCAATGAAGAACAGTATGAACAAAGCCATCCTTGCAGCAGCAACCCTGGTCCTTCTTGCCGGTTGCGCGACCAAGCCGGAGGAAATCGGCCGCGCGCCCGACCTGTCCCCTGTCGCGGCCAATCTCGGCATGCAGAACAATCCGCAGTTCAACGGCTATCCGGCGCGCCCGAGCAAGGCGTCCTATTCGCTCTGGGACCAGCGTTCGACCAATTTCTTCAAGGACCCGCGCGCGGCGACGCCCGGCGATGTGTTGACGGTTATCATCTCCATCAACGACCGCGCCAATCTGGATAACAAGACCGACCGCGAGCGCGTGTCGAAGGGCATTTACGGCGCGGGCGGTTCCTTTGCGACCAGCAGCAGCACAGGCGCTGGCGCCGGCGGCGACATGGACGCTTCGGTCAACACCCATTCCGACAGCAAGTCGAAGGGCAAGGGCACCATCGAGCGCAGCGAAGACATCCGCCTGCAGGTCGCGGCCATCGTCACCGACACGCTGCCGAACGGAAACATGATCATCCGCGGGTCGCAGGAAGTGCGCGTCAACAATGAACTGCGCGTGCTGAACGTCGCCGGTGTCGTGCGCCCGCGCGATATTTCCGGCAACAACACGATTTCCTACGACAAGATCGCCGAAGCCCGCATTTCCTATGGCGGGCGCGGACGACTGAGCGAGATTCAGCAGCCCCCTTACGGCCAGCAGATTCTCGATCAGGTTTCTCCCTTCTGAGGCATGCCGGATATGAGCGACACGACGACAACGGAAACGGACGGCAAGGCGAAAAGCTCGCTGACGACGCTGCTTGCGGCTGTCGCGGTCCTGACCGTCATCGCCGGTGGCGGCGGCTGGTATCTGGGCGGCATGATTTCCGCCGATCAGTTGGCGTCGGCAAAGGTCTCCGGCAAGGAAGACAAGCCGAAAAAGGGCGACTTCGAATCGCGCTCCATCGGCACGGTCGTGCCCTTGCAGCCGATCGTGACCAATCTCGGCATTCCGCAGGATACTTGGGTGCGCCTCGAAGCGTCGCTGGTGGCAAAGCCCGGACATGAAATTCCGGCGGCGCTGGCGGCAAGCGTCGGCGACGATTTCCTGAGCTTCCTGCGCAGCGTCAATCTCATGCAATTGCAGGGCGCGGCGGGGCTTGCCTATCTGCGCGCCGATCTGGAAGAACGCGCTCGCCTGCGTTCGGAAGGCGCGGTCGACCGCGTCTTCATCTCGGCGCTGGTGGTAGAATGAAGAAGCTCCTTGGCCTCGGCGTCATCCTGACGCTCGCCCTCACGGTGTCCGCTCAGGCGCAGCAGGCGCTGACGCTCGACAACCTGCTTCCAGCAGGCAGCGGCGCGGCGAGCGGCCAGATCGTGCAATTGTTCGGGCTGCTGACGGTGCTTTCCATCGCGCCGGGCATTCTCATCATGGTGACGAGCTTCACGCGCTTCGCCATCGCCTTTTCGCTTTTGCGTTCGGGCCTCGGCCTCCAGACCGCGCCCGCCAGCATGGTGATGATTTCGCTCGCCCTGTTCATGACGTTCTATGTCATGGCACCCGCCTTCGACCGGGCCTGGAACAACGGCGTGCAGCCGCTGATGCGCAATGAAATCACCCAGCAGGCGGCTTTCACCGAAATTTCCCAGCCTTTCCGCGAATTCATGCTGGGACAGGTGCGCGACAAGGATCTGCGGCTCTTTGAAGACCTCGCCGATCCATCCTTCCGCACCGGCGATGACGGCATCGTCGATTTCCGCGTTCTGGTCCCCGCCTTCATGATTTCTGAACTGCGGCGCGGGTTTGAAATCGGCTTCCTGATCGTGCTGCCCTTTCTGGTGATCGATCTCGTCGTGGCCACGCTCACCATGTCCATGGGCATGATGATGCTGCCGCCGACGGTGATCTCGCTGCCGTTCAAGATTCTGTTCTTCGTGCTGATCGACGGCTGGAACATACTGGTCGGAAGCCTGATACGTTCGTTCTCCTGACCCGTTTTGGTACGCTTCAAACCGCACCAAGCAAAATTCCGAATGGGAATTTGCGAATCGGTTAAATTTTGACGGAATAAATTAGCCTTTCTTTAATGTTTGGGTTCTAACTGTCGGCTCATGGTGGGTTTCCGCGCGTTACGCGGCAACAGGCATGATGCCGCTCCACCATGCCGGTAATCTGAAACCCGGCCTGTCCCTCAGATTGTTTTTCCCAAGGGGCAAAAAACTATGGCTAGCATTCTTACAAACTCTTCGGCTCTGACCGCTCTCCAGACGCTTGCTTCGACGAACAAGTCGCTGGAAGCTACCCAGAACCGTATTTCGACCGGTCTTCGTATTTCCGAAGCTTCGGACAATGCTTCGTACTGGTCCATCGCGACCTCGATGAAGTCCGACAACAAGGCCAACTCGGCTGTCCAGGACGCTCTTGGCCTCGGCGCTGGCAAGGTCGATACCGCTTACACGTCGATGAACAAGATCAAGGATCAGGTCGACGAAATGAAGAAGCTCCTTGTTAGCGCGCAAGGCGCCAGCAAGGAAGACCAGGATAAGATCGCAACGCAGATCACTGCGATTCAAAACAACATCAAATCAGCTGCCAGCAACGCTAATTATGCAGGTTCGAATCTGCTTGTTAACGACGGCACGACTGATCTTAAGGTTGTCGCTTCGTACAATCGTACCGACACGACCGTGAAGGTCGACACCATTGATGTTAAGGCCTCTGAAACGCAGGTATTTGGCAAAGCCGCAGATGGCACCGTTGATTATGCGACGGGCGCTGCTGCCGCTGTTGTTGCCGCTGATTTCTTCCAGGTTCCTGCTAACGCATCTCTGACCGACACCGAAATCAATGCTGCGATGGTCAAGGTTGAAACGGCTTTGAAGAGCCTGACCACCGGCGCTGCATCGCTTGGTGCTGCGAAGTCGCAGATCGACAGCCAGAAAAGCTTCCTGTCCGGTCTGTCCGACTCCATCGAAAAGGGCGTCGGCACGCTAGTTGACGCTGACATGAACAAGGAATCGGCTCGTCTGTCGGCTCTCCAGGTTCAGCAGCAGCTCGGCGTTCAGGCTCTCTCGATCGCCAACTCGTCGAGCCAGTCGATCCTGTCGCTGTTCCGCGGCTAATCATAACTGAGCCAGCATGGAAGCGCGTCCCGAAATGAGACGCGCTTCTGCAACGGGCGCCGGGTTGCCGGCGCTCGCGAGTTCTCAGGCAAATCAGGGGTTCGCATCCGAACCGACCTGATCGGATCGGATGTCTTTGGGCGGAAAACGGGGCGCGGGATTCATTCCGCGCCCCAATTCTTTGCGCTCATTTCCAGTTTCCGGAAGCACTTGCTTCATCAGCCGCCACTTTCGCGCAAGCTTCGCGGGCTAGGTTGCATCCATCATTATGGCGGTGGTGTGGATGCAGCAGAATTTCCAGCAATTGATCGAACAGCTCAAGGGTACGCTCGGCAAGCTTGGCGCGCGAAAACTCGTGGCGCTCGGACTTGTGGGCGCCGCGCTCATGGCCGCGATCCTCTATACGAGCATCTATCTGAGCCGCCCCTCCTATGAGACGCTCTATGTCGGTCTTTCGCGTGACGATGTGAACCGCATGGGTCTGGCGCTTGGCGAGGCAGGCATTCCTTTCGATGTGAAGGCCGATGGCTCGTCCATCCTCGTGCCCATCGGCAAGGCGGAAAACGCCCGCATGTATCTGGCCGAAAAGGGCCTGCCGACCTCGAACAATGCCGGTTATGAACTCTTCGACAATATGGGTTCGCTCGGCCTGACCTCGTTCATGCAGGAAATCACCCGCGTGCGCGCGCTGGAAGGCGAAATCGCCCGCACCATTCAGGCCATTCGCGGCGTGAAGGCCGCCCGCGTCCACATCGTGCTCGCCGAAAAGGGTTCGTTCCGCCGTGGCGACCAGAAGCCGTCGGCCTCGGTCGTCATCCGCGCCGAAGGCGGCTTTGCCGCCGAATCTGCCCAGTCCATCCGCCAGCTGGTCGCCGCCGCCGTTCCCTCGCTCGATGCTTCCGCCGTGACCGTCCTCGACACCAATGGCCGCCTCCTGGCCTCGGCTGGCGAAGCCGCCAATGGCGCAGCGCTGATGACCGCCTCGCTGGAGCAGCAGGTCGCAGGCAATGTGGACGACAGCATCCGCAAGGCGCTGGCGCCCTATCTCGGCATGGGGCATTTCCAGACGAGCGTTCAGGCAGTGCTCGATACGGACCGCCGCCAGACCAACGAAACCATCTTCGATCCCGAATCCCGTGTCGAGCGTTCGGTGCGCGTTGTCCGTGAAAGCGGCGATTCCCGCAACAATCGCAACGACAACGCAACCGGCGTCGAACAGAACATTCCGCAGGAAGAAATCCAGAATCGCAACGGCGAAAGCTCGTCGGAAAAGACCGACCGCCGCGAGGAACTGACCAATTACGAAATGAACAGCAAGACGGTTTCCACCGTCAGCGACGGCTATACCGTCAAGCGCCTGTCCATCGCCGTGGTCATCGATCAGGCGCGGCTTCTGGAAACCGCAGGCACCACGCCGCCGCCCGCCAATTTCGTCGACCAGCAGATCGCCAAGATCCGCGACCTCGTGGCAACCGCCGCCGGCCTCAACGCGGATCGCGGCGACGTCATCAACGTGACCGCCGTCAACTTCCTCGATCCTGCCGGTGCCGATATGGAACCGGTCTCCACGCCGTGGACCGACACGGTGCTTCGCCAGAGCGGCTCCTATGTCAATGCGCTTGCGATCCTTGCCGCTGTCGGTCTGCTGATCTGGTTCGGCCTGCGTCCGCTGCTGCGTGACCAGAATGCCAGGACTGCCGGCACGGAAGTCGCCATCCGCGAGACAAGCGACGTGGCTGCACCCGATTTCGTCGGCGGTCAGGCGGCAGGCGAAGGCGTACAAGGGGCGCAGGGCGTACAGGCCGTCATCGGTGGGCCGGAAGCCTATGCCGACCAGATGAAGACAAGCCTCAGCGATCTTCGCCAGCGCATGCGCATGCCCGCAAAGCTGCGACTGGAACAGATGATCGACATGGACGAAGAGCGCGTCGCAGCCGTTCTCAAGCAGTGGATTCACGAAACCGCCGCCAGCCGCGAGGGCCAGCCATTGAGGGAATCGACCGCAAAGGCTTCGGTCATGCCGGAGCTTGAGGCGGCCTGACGATGAGCGCGCTTTCCCTCAGCCGTTATCTTCCCGATTTCTCGACCCATCACATAGAGGATGAGGCGGTCGAGATCATTGCTGCGCCTTTGCCGCCGAAACCGCTGAAGGAAACGCCCGCGCCGCAAGCTGGAAGCGAGGCGCCGAAGCGTGCGGCTTCTGCCGAAAAATCCGCTGCCGCCGAGCAGGCGGAAGTTGCGGCCATCATCGCCGGCGAGGAAGAAAGGCGCGCTGCCTTTGAAGCCGGGCGGGAAGATGGACACCGCGAAGCCGAGGCGCTCTACGAGGCGGAGAAGACGCGGCTTCTGCGGGAGCATGAGGCCGAAATCGAAACGTTGCGCGCTGCATTCTCGCGTGAGCAGGCCCTGCTTCTGGCAGGAAGCCTCACCGAAGCGCTGGCCGCGCTGGAGCGCAGTTTTTCCGGCCAGATCGCGGAAATCCTGATGCCATTGCTGGCGCAAAAGATGGAGCGCGAGGCGGTTGCGGAATTTGCGCGCCGCATTGCGGCGCTGGCGCTCGACGGCGAAGCGCCGGAAATTTCCGGCCCGGCGCGGCTGGTTGCGCCGCTCCGCGATCACGCCGCCCTGCTGCCGTCCGGCTGCAGGTTCTCGGAAACCGGCGCGGACGAACTTTCCTTTTCCTTTGGCGACCGGGTGCTTGAAACGCGCATCGCGCCGCTTCTTGAAGAATTGAAGGCTGCGGTGCAATGAACATCGATCCCGAAACCAAGCGCGAGATCATCATTGTGCGCCGCGGCGGGCATGACGACCATGACAGCCATCATGGCGGCGTGTGGAAGATCGCCTATGCCGACTTCATGACCGCCATGATGGCCTTCTTCCTCGTCATGTGGCTCATCAATGCCGCCAATGAGGAAACCAAGGCGGCGGTTGCCAGCTATTTCAATCCCGTCAAGCTGATGGACCGGCATTCAAGCCCGAAGGGCGTGCAGGATGTCGAGGAGAAAGACGGCAAGGTTCGCTATGAAAGCGACCAGAAGATCGAAAACAGCACCAAGGTCATCAACGATACGACCGTCGCGCCGCCAAGCGAACAGGAAGAGCGCCAGCTTTTCCGCGAACCCTATGCGGTGCTGTCGGAACTGGCCCACGAAACCGGCGTTCTGCAGAACCAGTCTGCCAAGGGCGATGGCGGCACGTCGAAATCCGGCCCCGCAACAGGCGCCGATGGCGGCGAAGCCTATCGTGATCCGTTCAGCCCCGATTACTGGTCGAGCAAGGCTGTCGAGGACCTGACCCCGCCGGATGCGGCACCGGCCACGCCGCCCAGGCCGGAAGCGGCCCAGCCGAAACCGGAGGAAGCTGCAAAGCCTGCGGAAGCGCCAGCAGACACGCCAGCAGAAAAGCAGGAGCAGCTCATTGCCGATCTGAAAAAGGCGGCTGAGGGCGAAACCGCGAAGGAAGGTACGGCCGCAAAGAAAGCCGAGCCGATGCCCGATGTGACGGTCGTTCCCGTCGATGGCGGCGTGATGATCCAGCTTACCGACAAGATAGACTACGGCATGTTCACCATCGGCTCCGCCAAGCCGGACGCCCGCGTGGTGCAGATGCTGGAGCGCATCGCCCAGGTGATTTCCCGCCAGCCGGGCGAAGTCATCATCAGCGGGCATACCGATGCGCGTCCGTTCAAGAGCGCGACCTATGACAACTGGCGTCTCTCTTCGGCGCGCGCGCAGATGGCCTATTACATGCTGGTTCGCGGCGGGCTTGATGAAAAGCGCGTGCTGCGCGTGGAAGGCTATGCCGACCGCCAGCCGAAGAACGCCAATGATCCGAATGCGGCTGAAAACCGCCGCATCGATATTTTCCTCAAGTCCGCGCCATGAAGCGGTTCGCCACGCGCTCACTCCTGGCATGTGTGGCAGGCCTTTCCCTGGCGGGAGCGGCCTCTCCGGCCTTTGCTCAAGCCCAGGCGCAGGCGGTGGCCGAGACCCGCACGCTGCCGGTGCTGGAACCCTACAAGCTCGTGCGTTCGCTGCGCATGTTGCAGGACCAGATCGTCGCCGGAAAGCCGGAAGCGGTGGTCATGCTCAACAAGCTTCTGGGCTTCGTCAGCACGGATATGGGGCGGGCGTCGGGCGACGTCTGGCACAATCCGGAAAATGTCTATGCGGCGATCATCTATCTCTTCAATGGCGGCAATCCGGAAGCGGTGCGCAAGGTACTTGCCGACCTCAAGACGGATGCCGTGCCGCCGGAACTGGTCAAGGGAGCGCTTGCCTATGCTTCCGGCCAGACGATTGAAGTGGTGAAGCTTTTCTCTGTTCCGCTGGCGCCCGATGTCCCGTCGGAACTGAAGGCCTCCATCGTGCTCGTCACCGCCAGCCAGATGACGGCCTTCGATCCGGCGACGGCCCTGATGCGGCTCGATCAGGTGCGGCTCGATGCGCCGGGCACCCTGTTCGAGGAAGCGGCGATCCGCCGTTCGATGCCGATTGCAGCCCGGCTTGGCGATGCCGACAAGATCAGGCTTCTGGCGCGAAATTATCTCCAGCGCTTTCCCCGTTCGCCCTATATGCGTGATTTCATGGCGCAATTTGTCGATGCGGCCGTGAAGCTCAACGACCGTATCGGCAATGCGGAACTGGCAAGGTTGATCGGTTCGGCTGATCCGGTGATGCAATATTCGCTCTATCTGCAAATCGCGCGCGGAGCGCTTGTCGATGGTCAGACAGAGCGGGCGCGTTTCATGTCGGCAGAGGCGAAAAAGCTTGCCGACAAACTGAAAACCGACCCCACCCGTGCAAATCTCTATGCGGCGGCAAGCGATGTTGCCTCGGATTCGGCAGGCAGCGCGCTGCGGGAACTGTCGCAGATTTCGCCCGACAAGCTGCAGGAACCGGATCGCAAGCTGCTGAAGGCCGCCGAAGCGGTCGGCACGGTCGTCACCCGCACGCCGGATGCCTCGCCGCCCGCAAAACCGGCCCTGACCGAAAGGGATGTGCCGCCGATGGCAACAGCGAATCCGCCGGAAAACCGGGCGGAAAAGCCGGTTGCGAACCCTGCGGCAGCTCCGATGGCCGTCAGCCTGAAGCCTGTCAAAAACCAGCCGGAAGACGATTTGCAGAAAACGATGGAAGATGCGCGGCGCAAGCTTGCCGAAATCGATGCCTTGCTAGGAAAGACCGTTCAATGAGCGTTGATATTTTGCTGAATTCGACCAGCCGACTTGCTTCGCTCGCCCGAAATTCCGGTCCGTCGCAGGCAAAGGCGGAGGCGGAAAGCGAGGGGCAGGCCGACCCGGCGAAATTGTTCAGTTCGCTTCTGGAACGACCGCAGGGCAAGGTCGAAAGGAAGGATGAAAAGGACGACGCAGCCAAAATGGATGAGGCTGAAACGAGGGATGAAGACGGGGCGAAACAGGCTGCAATTTTCGTTCTGCCGCAAAATCTCCTCTCTTTGGCCACTTCTTCGCCTGATTTGAAGGGACCAAATCACAATTTTGCCACAGGAAATATCGCCAAAAACGACAAAAACCCCTCTGATCCGCTCTCTGCCTTAATTAAGGAAGCAGGTCCGGAAGGGGGAGAGAAGCAGGTTGGCGAACTGCCTGATGCGCATGTCGATCCGAAGAAGGGGCAAGCCCCGGCGACGCCTTCGGCCAGCGCCAGGGCGGAGCAGTTTATCGCTCCTGACGCATCGAAGGAGACCGGCGGCAATCCGAGCGAGAACGCTGTGGACGATCTCGCCAGCCCCGCGAACGCGGACAAGGGGCAGACGCGGCAGTCGGGCCAGACGCCCGACAGGGCCGATCTCCAGCCACAGCAACCGGCGCCCAAAAGCAGTGTGCCGGGAGAAAGCAAGGCAGCCACCACGCCGTCGCAGGGCGCGGCGCGGATCGCCGACATTCAGGTGGTTTCCGAACGCAGCTTCGGCACGGTCAAGACCTTGCAGATTAGGCTCGATCCGGCAGAACTCGGGACGGTGACGGCGCGCATCCGCGTGGGATCGGAAGGGGTCGAGGTGCATCTCGTCGCCGAAAAGACCCATGCGGCAGAAACGCTCGCCGCCGACCGCTCCATGATCGAGAAAGCCCTGAAGGCGGCAGGCGTCGCGGACGATGCGAAAATTTCCGTGACCGTCACCGATCGCAACGCGGCGGGCGCGGTGCAGCAGGCGCAGGCATCGCATAATGCCGGGCAACAGCAGGCCAGCGGCCAGCAATCGGGCCAGCAGCAGGCTTTCAGCATGCAGCAGGGTTTTGACGGGCGAAACGGCAGCGAGACCCAGGCGGGTCTCATGGGCGGCGAGGGCAGGCGGAATGATGAATCCGGTCAGGCAGGACGCGAGCGTTCGGACATGCAGGGCGCGCAGGATGGCGGGAACGGTATTGTTCGCAATAACGACCGCAATCGCGGCCTGGTTGTCTGACAGCCGCCCGGCCAGAGCCGAGAATATCTGTGAGCGCGAAATGCACCGGGCATCGGCCCGCTACGATGTCCCGCTCGGCATTCTCTACGCGGTCGGGCTGACGGAAACCGGCCGCAAGAACTCCCTGCAACCCTATGCGATGAACATCGAAGGGCGCGCCGAATTCATGCCGTCGCAGACGGCGGCGGTGAGGCGTTTCAACGAGGTCAGGGCCGAAGGCGCAAAGCTGATCGACCTCGGCTGCATGCAGATCAACTTTCACTATCACGGCAAAGAATTTCCGTCGGTTGCCGCGATGCTGATGCCGAGCCTCAATGTCGATTACGCGGCCCGATTCCTGAAGCAGCTCCGCCAGCGCGAAGGCAACTGGACGATGGCCGTCGCGCGCTATCACGCCGGGCCGAACAACGACCCCGCCCAGAAGCGTTACGTCTGCCGCGTGATGACGAATATGGTCGCCACCGGCTTCGGAAACTGGACGCCGCAGGCGCGAAACTTCTGCTTCGGGTAAACCCGATTCCTGCCAATTTTAACAGGTTGTAACAGAGTGTCAGGTGCACCCATGTTGCGCCTGTTCAATTGCCGGTTGCAGTCTTCGGCAAGTGCTGTTAAAGCGACCGAAATTTTAAGCCCTTGTAAAGAATCGTAAATGTTCGTGAGCCGTTAATATTCGGTTAAGGTTTGTGCGCCTAAAGGATGAGGCGCGTTGCAATCAATGCGATTCCCTCTATTTTAGCATCTACTAAAATGCCTCCCAATTTGTTGCGGGCAACTAATTGCCATTGTTGCTGATTCCTCTCGCCAGTTATTGCTAGCGTGCTTGGGCTAACATATTGATTCGGAAGGCGGGCCGATGATCGTTGTCGTAGACGACAGAGATATTGTGACTGAAGGATACTCATCCTGGTTCGGTCGCGAAGGCATCACGACGACGGGTTTTACCCCTACCGATTTCGATGAGTGGGTGGAGAGCGTTCCGCAGCAGGATATCATGGCTGTCGAGGCCTTCCTGATCGGTGAATGTGCCGATCAGCATCGCCTTCCGGCCCGGATTCGTGAACGTTGCAAGGCGCCTGTGATCGCCGTCAACGACCGTCCGTCACTGGAACATACGCTGGAGCTGTTTCAATCAGGCGTTGACGATGTTGTGCGCAAGCCGGTGCATGTGCGTGAAATCCTTGCGCGCATCAATGCGATCCGCCGCCGCGCGGGCGCATCCGCCGCTTCCAGCGACGATGGCACCGAGCTTGGCCCGATCCGCGTTTTCTCCGATGGCCGCGATCCGCAGATCAACGGCGTCGATTTTCCGCTGCCGCGCCGCGAGCGCCGCATCCTGGAATATCTGATTGCCAATCGCGGCCGCCGCCTGAACAAGGCGCAGATTTTCAGCGCGATCTACGGCATTTTCGACAGTGAAGTCGAAGAAAACGTCGTTGAAAGCCATATCAGCAAGTTGCGCAAGAAGCTGCGTGAGCAGATGGGCTTCGATCCGATCGATTCCAAGCGCTTCCTGGGCTACTGCATCAATATCGAATGAGGTTGATGCGCACTGTCTCTTTGTCTTCACGCATGTTCTCACCGCATCGCAGCGACACCAGAGGCCAGTCCGGCGGACTGACTTCCCCGCCAAGGCGGTTCCCACTTCCGGGAGACATGCTTTCAGTATCGCGATTTCGAGCAGGTCTGCGGATTTCCGAAACCGCGTCGGTTCCCCAGTAAAAGCGTAAAACATCCCGAGGCTACAGTTTCACGCAAGCGTGGCTCTTTAGCTTGATCGCGGATGAGTGGGTCGGGTCGCCGATTCCATCGCTGGACTTCACGGATTCCGGCCCAGAACTCTTGGATTTTGGCCGGTGACACAATGATGGTGATACAACCAATCAGGAGCTGCTAATGAGCCTCTACGGTATGATGCGGACCGGTGTTTCGGGAATGAACGCGCAGGCGAACCGCCTGTCGGCGGTCGCTGACAACATCGCGAATGCAAGCACCGTCGGTTACAAGCGCGCCGAAACCCAGTTTTCGTCGCTCGTTCTGCCCAGCACAGGCGGACAGTATAATTCCGGCAGCGTGCTGACCAATGTTCGTTACGGCATTTCCGATCAGGGCGGCATCCGCTCCACATCGTCCACGACCGACCTTGCCATCGATGGCAACGGCTATTTCGTGGTGCAGGGCGCGGACGGCTCCACCTTCCTGACCCGCGCCGGTTCCTTCGTTCCCGACAAGAACGGCAATCTGGTCAATTCAGCCGGCTATTATCTTCTGGGCGCAGGCCCGAACGACCCCGCCGGCGCGCTGACGATTCCCGGCCTGAACATCATCAATGTCAACAGCGCGGCCCTTCCGCCGGAAGGCAGCACGTCGGGCACCTTCACGGTTAATTTGCCGTCTAGCGATCAGGTTCCAGCAGCCGGCGAATTCAATCACAAGACCTCGCTGATCTCCTATAACGACAAGGGCGAGAAGATCACGCTCGACGTCTATTTCAGCAAGACCGGCACGGATGAATGGAGCGTCACGGTCAAGAACGCAGCCGACAATGCAGTGGTCGGCGGCCCGACGACGCTGACCTTCGATCCGACCACGGGCGCGATGACGTCCGCGGGCGACGTGACGGTCGATCTAGGGCCTTATGGCGGCCAGAGCCTCAGCCTCAATCTCGGCGCCTCGACACAGCGCGCCGGTGAATACACGATCTCGCAGGCGCAGATCAACGGCCAGGCGCCGTCGGCGGTCAAGGGCGTGGATGTGGCCAATGACGGCTCGGTCGTCGCCATCTACGAAAACGGCACGCAGAAGGTTCTGGCGCGCATTCCGCTTGCCAATGTCGCAAGCCCGGATCGCATGACGGTGGTGAGCGGCAACGTGTTCCTGCCGAGCGCTGAATCGGGTGACGTTCGCCTCGGCTTCCCGCAGAGCGAGGGCATGGGCAAGGTCATGTCCGGCACGCTGGAGGAATCCAATGCCGATATCGCGCAGGAGCTGACCGACATGATCGAGGCGCAGCGCAGCTATACGGCCAATTCGAAAGTCTTCCAGACCGGCTCCGAACTGATGGACGTGCTGGTCAATCTGAAACGTTAAACCGGCCAGTTCCGGGGAGGGTGAAAAGCCTTTCCCGGAAACAGTGGTTTGAATTTGGCATTTGCCCGGACCTCTTTCCGAGGGGCGCAAATGCCGGAACCGGACCACTGGCGCATTGAGAATACGGACCGTCCGGGCAACGGGCACGGTTCACGCACGATGGGGCAGTTCCGATAGAAGCGGAATTATCAGGGGCTTTCCAGGTGTTTGTTTTAGCCGCATTTCCGGGCACGAGACCGCATCGCGCCTGCCGGGAATGCACTTGTAGGATGGGGTAAGATGTCGCTTAGTTCTGCTCTTCTGACGGCCAAAAGTTCGCTTGCGGCAACGTCCAAGCAGACCTCCGTTGTCTCCAGCAATATCGCCAGGGCCAACGATCCGGATTATTCCCGACGCACCGCTTCTCTCGTATCGGGGCCTTATGGCTCGCTTTACGTGGGGATCAGCCGGTCGGCGGATGAGGCCTTGTTCAACAGGTTCATCCAGTCGAACAGCACGGCCTCTTCCTCTTCCATTCTCGCAGGCGGGCTCGACCGCCTTTCGTCGCTTTATTCGGCGGATAATTATTCCGGCTCGCCTTCGGCCCTCATCGGCGATCTGCGCGATGCGCTCCAGACCTATGCCGCTTCGCCTTCCAACAGCGCGCTTGGCGACAGCGTGGTGTCGACGGCGCAGTCGCTCGCCAATGCGCTCAATGCCGGAACGAAGCAGATCCAGTCGCTGCGCAACGATGCGGACCGGGAAATCGCGGATTCCGTCGCCAATATCAATGATCTTCTGGCCAAGTTCGAGAAGGTCAATCAGGAGATCGTCGGCGGCACGCGCGCCAATCGCGATGTTTCCGACTATATGGACCAGCGCGATGCGATCCTGAAGCAGCTTTCCGGCGAGATCGGCATCACCACCATGATGCGCGGTGACAATGACATGGTGATCTTTGCCGAAAACGGCGTGACGCTTTTCGAGACGACGGCGCGCAAGGTTAGCTTCGAGCAGTCGACGGTGCTGGCGCCGGGCATTTCCGGCAAGGCGGTGCTGGTGGATGGGGTTCCGCTCAACCACGAGACATTCGACCAGCCTTATGGAACAGGCCGTCTCAGCGGCTTGCTGCAACTGCGCGACCAGATCGCCCCGCAATACCAGATGCAGCTTGACGAGATTGCGCGCAATCTGGTGACGATGTTTGCCGAAAGCGACCAGACCGGCGTCGGCGCCGACAAGACGGGTCTGTTCAGCTGGGCCGGATCGCCGGATGTTCCGGGCGCAGGTATGTCGGCGGGCATTGCAGGCAGCATCAAGGTGTCCTCGGCTTTCGTTGCCTCCGAGGGGGGCAGCGCGCTCTTGCTGCGTGACGGCGGGGCCAACGGGCCTGATTACAAATATAACATCGAAGGCGCAGCCGGGTTCAGCGAGCGCCTGCGGGCGCTCAACGAAGCCTTCTCGGAGCCGATGGCGTTCGATCCGGCAACAGGTCTTTCGGCCAGCTCCAGCCTGATCGACTACAGCGCGTCATCCATCAGCTGGCTTGAAGGCAAGCGCCAGAAGGCCAACAGCGAATTCTCCTATAATGCGACGGTTGCCACTCAGGCAGACGCCGCCCTCTCCAACGCCAACGGCGTCGACATGGACACCGAAATGGCGCTGCTTCTCGATCTTGAACATTCCTATCAGGCATCGAGCCGGGTGCTGACCACGATCAGCGCAATGCTCGACGATCTTCTCAACGCGGTGTGAGGCCAATGAAAGCGCAATCGATTTCCACCTATGGCGCAACGTCAGCCCTCAGGGCCATGGTCGCGAAGAACAAGGCCGAGATGCTGAAAGCCCAACAGGAAGCGACCACGGGAACCGTGTTCGATGTCGGGCTGTCGCTCGGCTCGAAATCCGGGCAGACCGTGTCCCTGCGCAAGGAATATGACCGGCTGAGCGTGCTGACGGACATGAACAAGCTGGTGCAGCAGCGCATGAATGCGACGCAGACCGCTGCCGGCACGATCATCGAAAACACGCAGAACTTTCTGGGCGACCTGACGGGCGCCAACAATACCGCTGAAAGTGCCGCCACGATTGCCAAGTCGGCAAAGTCTATTCTCAACTCCGTCACCGGCCTGCTCAACACCAGCTATAACGGCGAATATATCTTCGCCGGTGTGAACACCGATGTGAAGCCGGTTGCCGATTATACCGAGGGCAGCGCCGCGCAGACCGCCGTGCGCCAGGCCTTTCAGAACCATTTTGGCTTCGCCATCGACGATCCGCAGGTGGCCAACATCACCGGCGACGAGATGACGGCCTTTCTCGACGGCGATTTCGCCGAGGAGTTCAACGATGCCAACTGGGCCGCGAACTGGTCGGATGCATCGGACACGGTGATCAAGAGCCGCATCTCGCCCACCGAAACCGCCGATACGTCGATCTCGGCCAATGCCGACGGCTTCCGCAGGACGATCATGTCGGCGGTCATGGTCGCCGAATTCGCAACCATCGGCCTCAACAGCCAGGCTTTCGAAGCCCTGACTGGCAAAGCCATGCAGACTACGACGACGGCGATTACCGAAACGACGTCGGAACAGACGACGCTCGGTCTGGCGCAGTCGCGCACGCAGGCGGCGACGACGCGTATCGTGGCGCAGCAGAAGATACTGAACCAGTCGGTGCTCAATCTCGAGGAAGTCGACCCTTACGAGGCGGCGACCCGCGTCAACGCTTTGAAGACGCAGATCGAGACTTCCTATTCGCTGACGGTTCAGCTGCAGAATATGAGCCTGCTCAACTATCTCAGATAGTCGGGATGATCAGGACGGACGCAGCATGATGCGAGCCCGTCCGGACTGATAGACGGAGAAAACCATGTATCAGATGCGCTACGAAGATGTCATGACTGACGATATGGCGAGCGCCAGGGAACGGGAGCGGACGCTGTTCGACCGTTCCATCGCAATGCTCGAACTGGCGAAGGAAAACGGCAGTGGCTCGCGCGAGGGGATCGACGCGACCTATTTCACCACGAAGCTCTGGACCACGATCATCGACGATCTGGGGTCGGAGGAAAACGTGCTGCCGAAGGAACTGAAGGCGGCGATCATTTCCGTCGGCATTTTCGTGCTGAAGGAAATCGAGCGCATCCGCCAGGGCGAAAGCAACGATTACGCCACGCTGATCGAGATCACCCAGTCGATCCGGGACGGACTTTGAAATGGCTCCCAACGGAAAACCGGCCATTCGCCTTTCGCTGCGCGCGGGCGAACGTATCTTTATCAATGGTGCAGTGCTGAAGGCCGACCGCAAGGTCTCGCTCGAGCTTCTGAACGACGCCACCTTCCTTCTGGAAAACCACGTTCTCCAGCCCGAAGACACGACAACGCCGCTGCGCCAGCTTTATTTCGCCGCGCAGATGATGCTGATCGAACCGGCCATGCGCGAACAGGCCCACGCCACCTTCGCGCAGATGCTGAGGGGCATGTTCTCCACGTTCAAGGATGTGGAAATCCTGAATGCGCTGAAGCTGGTCGACGAGCTGGTTCATAACGGGCGCGTTTTTGAGGCGCTCAAGACCATTCGCGCGCAATATCCACGCGAGGCCGAACTGATGGGCCTTGAAGCCCCGGCTTCGCCCGTGGCTGCAATCCGGAAATCCGCAGAGGCAAACCGATGACCACGACACCGCCGGTCGGCACGAACACGACGAACAACAATACGCCGAACAACAGCAATTCGGCGGCCAACAAGGCAAGCGTCGACTACAATTCCTTCCTCAAGCTTCTGGTGACGCAGATGCAGAACCAGGACCCGACGCAGCCGATGGACGCGACGCAATATGTCTCGCAGCTTGCGACCTTCTCCAATGTGGAACAGGCCGTGCAGATGAACAGCAAGCTTGAAACGCTAATCGCCAATACGTCGCTGACGCAGGCCGAAGGCTGGATCGGCCGCACGCTGACCAATGCCGATGGCAGCATATCCGGCGTCGTGAAATCCGTTACCATCCAGTCCAACGGCATGCTGGCCGAACTGGAAGACGGCAAGACGCTGATGATCGGCGCAGGCGTCAAGATCAGCTAGGACATGATGCGGTGAACGAGGCCGACGCGCTCGATATCGTCAATTCCGCGATCTGGACCGTGCTTATGGCAAGCGGCCCGGCGGTGCTTGCCGCGATGCTGGCAGGCATCGGCATTGCGCTTTTCCAGGCGCTGACCCAGATTCAGGAAATGACACTGACCTTCGTGCCGAAGATCATCGTCATCTTCGTCGTGCTGGCCCTGACCGCGCCTTTCGTCGGCGCGCAGATCAACTCTTTCACGCTGCTCGCATATTCGCGCATCGAGAAGGGGTTCTAGCACGTAGCCTTCGCGCAAGCTTCGCAAGCTAAGTTCCCTCCGCAAACAGGAGACGGACGTGCAGCAGGCAGCGGCTAAACCCTTCATAAAAGGCGGATTTCTGACCGGCAGCGACATGGGTCTGGCGGTTGGCATCATCATCATCCTGACGGTGCTTTTCCTGCCTGTCCCGGCGGTGGTGCTGGATATCGGGCTGGCATTCTCGATTGCCTTTTCGGTCCTGATCCTGATGGTGGCGCTGTGGATCCAGCGCCCGCTCGACTTTTCCGCCTTTCCGACGGTGCTGCTGATCGCCACCATGATGCGATTGTCGCTGAACATCGCGACGACGCGCGTGATCCTGACCCATGGCAATGAAGGCTATCTCGCCGCCGGTCATGTGATCCACGGCTTCTCGCAATTCGTGATGGGCGGCGATTTCGTCATCGGTCTGGTGGTTTTCTGCATCCTGATCATCGTCAATTTCCTCGTCATCACCAAGGGCGCGACGCGTATCGCGGAAGTGGGCGCGCGCTTTACCCTCGACGCCATTCCCGGCAAGCAGATGGCCATCGATGCCGACCTTTCGTCCGGCCTGATCGATGAAAAGGAAGCGCAGCGCCGCCGCCGCGAGCTGGAAGAGGAAAGCTCCTTCTTCGGCTCCATGGACGGTGCCTCGAAATTCGTGCGCGGCGACGCGATTGCGGGCCTCATCATCACCGCCGTCAATATTTTCGGCGGCATCATCATCGGCGCCACGCGCCACGACATGGACATTGCGCACGCCGCCGACGTCTTCACCAAACTGTCGGTGGGCGATGGTCTGGTCACGCAGATTCCGGCCCTGATCGTCTCGCTCGCCGCCGGTCTTCTGGTGTCGAAGGGCGGCACGCGCGGTTCCGCCGACCAGGCGATCTTCGGCCAGCTCGGCGCCTATCCGAAGGCGCTTCTGGTCGCGGCGATGCTGCTTTTCGTCCTCGGCATCATGCCGGGCCTGCCAGCCTTCCCGTTCTTCATGCTGGGCGGCGCAATGGCCTTTGTCGGCATTGCCGTGCCGCGCCGCCAGGCGCGCCAGCGCGAGGCGGAAGCGAGCGAAGCCGACAAGAAGCAGCGCGAGGGGGAAGAGCAGGAGCGCAACTCGGTCAAGGCGTCGCTGGAAACCAACCAGATCGAGCTTTGCCTCGGCAAGCAGCTTTCCGCCCGGCTGATCGCCTCGCAGCAGGAACTGGCGCACCGCGTCAACAAGATGCGCCGCAAGTTCGCGCAGGAATACGGTTTCGTCATTCCCGAAATCAAGGTGACGGACGACATTGCCCTGCCGCCGAAAAGCTATCGCATCAAGATACACGGCACGGCTGTCGCCAGCCACGAATTGCGCGTCGGCGAAACGCTCGTCGTGCTGGGCGAGCGCCCGATCCCGTCCATCCCCGGTGAGGAAGTACGCGAGCCGGCCTTCGGCATGCGCGCCTATTCGGTGCCGGAAACCTTCGCGGCTGATCTGCGCCGCGATGGTTACATGACCGTGGACAATCTCTCCGTCCTGCTGACGCATCTGAGCGAAATCGTCCGCAACAATCTGGCCCAGCTTCTGTCCTACAAGGACATGCGCATCCTGCTGGATCGTCTGGGTTCTGAATATCGCAAGCTTCTGGAAGATATCTGCCCGACGCATATTTCCTATTCGGGCTTGCAGGCGGTGCTGAAACTGCTGCTCGCCGAGCGCATTTCCATCCGCAACCTGCATCTGATCCTCGAAGCCATCGCGGAAATCGCGCCGCTCGTCCGCCGCCCGGAAATGATCGTGGAGCATGTGCGCATGCGCATGGCGCAGCAGATTTGCGGCGATCTTTCCGACAATGGCGTTCTGAATGTTCTGCGTCTCGGCAATCGCTGGGATCTGGTTTTCCACCAGAGCCTCAAGCGTGACGCCAAGGGCGAGATCGTCGAATTCGACATCGATCCGCGCCTGCTGGAACAGTTCGGCACCGAGGCTTCCGCCGTCATCCGCAAGCATTTCGACAATGGCGAGCGCTTCGTGCTGGTGTCCTCGCCGGAAGCTCGGCCATATATCCGCATGATTATCGAGCGCCTGTTCGCCACCTTGCCGGTGCTCTCCCATGTCGAAATCGCCCGTGGCGTGGAGGTGAAGTCACTTGGCGCGATTTCGTAGTGATGACCGGTCGATCCTTCGGTCTTTTGATCCTTCGAGACGGTCCCCTTCGCTGCGCTCAGGGCACCTCCTCAGGATGAGGGGAGCGAGGGTTGGAGACGCCCTGCCCGCGCTCAGGGCACCTCCTGAGGATGAGGAAGAGTTCTAGCGCCCACACCCCTCATCCTGAGGAGCCATGCCGAGCTTGTCGAGGCGTGGCGTCTCGAAGGACGAGGGGAGTAATTATTGCAACATACGATGAAAGGGCCCTGAGTGCCTGTCGCGCAATTGCCGCTTAACGAGATCATTCTGGCCGCCGTTCTGGCGTTCTGCCGCATCGGCGCATGCCTGATGCTGATGCCGGGACTTTCGAGCGCGCGCATTCCCTTGCAGGTCAGGCTGTTCATCGCGCTCGCCTGTTCGTTCGCGGTTCTGCCGCTCGTGCTGCAACGCATCATCACCGTTGTCGATGCCGGGCAGCCCTTGACCCTGTTCCGCCTGATGGCGAGCGAAATATTCATCGGCGCGGTCATTGGCATTCTGGCGCATATCTATTTCTGGGCATTGCAATTCATGGCAAGCACGATGGCCGTTTCTATCGGCTATTCCGGCTCTCCCGCCGATGCCATCACGGAAAGCGAACCGCAGGCGACATTGGCGACGATCGTCACCTTCAGCGCGCTGTTCCTGTTCTTCATCACCGACATGCATCTGGAAATCTTCCGGGCGCTGCTCAATTCCTATGTGGCCATTCCGGTGGACGGGCAGTTTCGTCCCGATGCAGTGATGATCGACTTCACCGATGCGCTTTCGGGGGCTTTTCTGGCGACGCTGCGCATCGCCGCGCCCTTCATCGTCTTTGCGATCCTCGTCAATTTCGCCATCGGTCTGGTGAACAAGCTGACGCCGACCATACCGGTCTACTTCGTGTCGATGCCGTTTGTGCTGGGGGGAGGGCTGCTGGTGGTCTATTTCATCCTGCCGGAACTGCTGCGCTTCTTCACCAACGAGACCGCCACGCAGTTGCGTGAATTGTTCTGAGGGCCGCGATGACCAATCCGCGCAATCTGAAGAAGCTGATTGAACTGCAAAAGCTTGGCAGCGCCCGGGTGGAACAGGCGCTTGCCGCAGCCAATGCGCGCAAGGGCGCGCTGGATGAGGAGCGCGAGGCGCTGATCGCCATGCAGGATCGCCGCTATGATGGCGATGCGCTCAATATCGATCCCTCGCTGCTTATCAGACGCCTCGGCAGCAACGCAGCCGAATCGCAGCAGCTTGAGCAGCGTCTTCAGGCGCAGCGCAAGGCGCTGTTGCAGGAACAGCGGCGTGTCGAATTGCTGGAGGATCGCCTGACCGACACCAGAAACGAGCGCGAGCGGCGCGAACTTTCCAGCCTTATCGAGGAATTTATTAGCCGGAAAACGACAAACCGGTCGCAAGGCCCTGATTGAGCGCAAAAACGAGGCTGAACGCACGCACAAGTTTCAGTCAAGTTTGACCCGTTATGGTGCAATCAACAGAAGAGGGAGTGTATTGCATGGCGATCAACCCGCCGTCAGATCTGGTGATGGACGTGGCGCGCGCCGCCGATCCGCAAGCCTATCGCATGGCGGCGGAACGGTTGAAAGCGCCGTCGGCACCGGGAACCATGGTGGCCTCGGCTGCCGTTGGCCTGACGCGGGACAATTTCGCCAGCTTTTCCGACAGTCTTGCGGCGGGCGTCAGCGTGCGGCCGGATGCGCAGAATGCGGCCAGCCCGGCCTATCGCAAGTTCGAGGCCTTCATGCTGCAATCCTTCGTGCAGTCGATGTTTACCAGTGACACGACGGCGACCTTCGGGAAGGGGATCGCCGGTGAATACTGGAAGTCCATGATGGCGGAAGCCATGGCAAACAAGATGGCGGATGGCGGCGGTGTCGGCATTGCCAGGTTGCTTGAGGAACAGGCGGCGCGCAACGCGCGGCCAGAAGCACCGACAACGGTAGCGTTGGGAGACGTGATCAATAATCTGGGAGGCGATTTGAGCGAAAACGCCGTTTCGAAGGACATCGTGCATGGTTTCGAACGCAAGCTCATTCAAAAGCAGCTGGAGCATGTCTCCCGAAAAGGGGAACCGGTTTCGGGATGAAGACATGCGGGAAAATAGAGAGATAGAACCGTTCCGAGGACTGCGTTTCACCGGAACTGTTCCACACAAAGATAGCGACACGGACAGCGCGCGCGGCTGATTGGCCCGTAACGACAAGCGTCATAATTGAGGACCCCCGAAATGACCGAGACAAGCTCTGAAAACAGCCTGCCAGAGGATTCGCTGATCGTCGCCGTGACGAGCGAACCCGGTCAGGCGCTGGCAGAGGAACCGGCCGAGAACCCAGCATTGAAGCCGGTCGTGCGGGCGATCCAGCGTCTGGAAGACGTCATCGATACGGAGACGCGCCTTCTGCTGGAAGGCGGCAACCCCGATCTTGCGGAAATCAACGCACGCAAGAGCCGCGGGCTCTATGATTTCAACAAGGCGATCAAGAAGGCGGCCGGCGCTGCCGAGCCGGCGACGATGAAGCCGCTTCAGCCACTGCTCGACAGCCTGAAGCACAAGCTTGAGAAAAACTGCGAAGCGCTGCAACTGCATCTGCGGGCTGTCGGCGAACTGGCCGACCTCATTCGCGGTGCGCTGGAAACGCAGGAAGCCGACGGCACCTATTCCATGCAGAGCGCGAGGCTCGGTCACGCACGATGATCCGCATCATTGCCATCGGCCTGTGGATCTGCGCTGTCGCTTTCGGCTCGCTTTTCTTCGCGGTTCGCCAGAACGCCTCATCCCCGGATGGGGCGCAGGCCGCGGTCGGCGGGTTTGGAGGCGTGGACTACGTGAAGACGGATGTGATGAGCGTGCCGATCCTCTCGAACGGCGGCGTCGCCGGTTATGTGGTGACGCAGCTCGTCTATACGATCGATTCGAACGTTCGCAAGAAGCTCAGCGTGCCGCTCGAATTCTTCATCAGCGATGAAATCTTCCGCAAGTTCTATGGCAGCTATTCGGATACGAAAGAGGTTGAAAAGGTGAGCTTCGAGGATGTGCGCGCCTCGATCATCGCCGATCTCAATGCGCGGTTTCCAGAGCCGGTCATCAAGGACCTTCTGGTCGAGCAGTTCAACTATATTTCAGCCGAGGAAATCCGCGCCATGAACATGCGCGGCGCGCCGACGCCGACCGCGCCGGGGAAACAGGTTCCTGAAAAGCAGGCAGCCGCGCAGCCTGTCGGTCACAGCGAATAATATTTTCCTGAAAGCTGGGCGAGGCGTTCTTCGTCCAGCGGCGTGACTGCCGGGTCGGATACGAGTTCCACACCCATTTCACGGCCATTGCGCCAGGCGACGCGGGCCAGAAGCGCGCGACCGTAATAATCGTCGAACAGCCAGAAACGCTCGGGCAGAGTAGGGACCTCCACGGTTCTGAGCTTGGCGCCATGGGGCGCGATATCGCTGAACTGGCATTCGATGATAAACCGCCCGTCGAGGCCCACGATCTTGCCGGAGCGCAGCCTTGTGCGCTGCCTCTCTTCCCTGCGACGTTCATGGGATGGCTTAACCCGTGCCATATCGAAATCTTACCTGCTTTTCCCCTCCGGCATCGGCCTGAAAATCGCAAACGATTTTCAGAAAGCACGATGCGCAGTTTCAGGAGAGCAATCTAGCAGGTTTCGATTGCCGATGCGTTACTTTTTAAACCGGGAACCTTCGGACATGGTTACCTTGAACAGGTTCGTATCTGTTCAGTGATCCCCGCAGGCTTCGCAGAGGCCGCGCAGCTCCAGCGTCGTCTTGCGCGACTTGAAGCCGTTCTGCAGGCTCCATGCGCTGACGAGATTTTCGATTGCCGCGTCGGAAAACTCCGTCACCTGACCGCATTTCTCGCAAATGGCGAAAGCCACCAGACCCTGCTGGTGGCATTGCGGATGCGCGCAGGCAACGAAGGCGTTGAGGCTTTCGAGCCGATGGATCAGCCCGTAGTCGAGCAGCTTTTCCAGCGCGCGATAGACTTGCAGCGGCGCGCGGAAGCCGTCGTCGCGCAGCTGGTCGAGGATCGTATAGGCGCTGAGCGGGCCTTCCGCCTTGGACAGCACGTCGAAAACCAGTGTCTGATTGCGGGTCAGGTCCTGCGGGGCGTGATGATGGTGATGGGTGCTCATTGTCCAGCGATCCGTTTCGGTGATGCTTGTTCCCTCTTATGTAGGGGTAACAGGCTCAAAATGAAAATGGCAAGCGCCGCGACCACGATGGACGGGCCGGAGGGCGTGTCGAAATGAATGGAGCCATAAAGTCCGCCGATGACGCCTGCCGCGCCGATCAGCGAGGCGAGGATGGCCATCTGCTCGGGCGTGGAGGCAAAGCGGCGTGCGGTCGCTGCCGGTATGATCAGCAGCGAGGTTATCAATAGTATTCCGACGATCTTCATCGCAATGGCGATGACGATGGCCAGAAGCAGCATGAAAACGATACGCGACAGGGCGGGGTTCATGCCCTCGGCGCGGGCAATATCCTCGCTGACGGTGGCGGCGAGGAAGGGACGCCACAGCCAGGCCAGAACCGCCAGCACGAACACGCCGCCGCCATAGATGAAGGCGATATCCATGCGCGAGACGGCCAGAATGTCGCCGAACAGGAAGGACAGCAGGTCGACGCGCACCCATGTCATGAAGGCGACGAGGACGAGGCCAAGCGACAGGGTGGCATGGGACAGGATGCCGAGGAGCGAATCCGCCGACAATGTATGGCGGCGCTGCAAAAGCAGCAGAATGGCGGAAATCGCCACGGCGACGGCAAACACGCCGATCATCAGATTGATGTCGAAAACGAGCGCCAGCGCCACGCCGAGCAGGGCCGAATGCGCCATCGTATCCCCGAAATAGGCCATGCGCCGCCACACGATGAAGCAGCCGAGCGGCCCGGTGGTGAGCGCCAGTCCGACACCGGCGATGATGGCGCGGGTGAAGAAATCGTCAAGCACGGGGCGCGCTCCCTTCGTGATGATGGTGGTCATGTGCGTGGTCATGCTCGTGCTCATGATGATGGCCGTCATCGGCATGGCAGTGATCGGTCACGGAACCGTCGGCATGAAGCACGCGCCCGTCGGGCAGATGCGTGTGATCGTGGTGATGCTCATAAACCGCAAGCGGCCCGACGGCGCGGCTGCCGAACAGGCGCATATATTCAGGGCTCGCCGTCACGTCGCGCGGTGTCCCGCTGCAGCAAACATGGCCGTTGAGGCAGATGACGCGGTCGGTCGCCGCCATGACGAGATGCAGGTCGTGCGAAATCAAAAGCACGCCGCAGCCCGTATCGTCGCGCAGTTTCGCGATCAGCTCGTAAAGCGCAGCCTCGCCGGAAAAATCGACGCCCTGCACCGGCTCGTCCAGCACCATGAGGTCGGGCTTGCGGGCAAGTGCCCGCGCCATCAGCGCCCGCTGGAATTCGCCGCCCGACAGGTTGGCGATCTCGGCCTTTGCAAGATGCGGGATGCCGACCACTTCCAATGCCGTCTCAATATCCTTGCGTGAGAGAGGTCCTGTCAGCGTCATCAGGCGCTCGACGGAAAGCGGCAGCGTGCGGTCGATATTGATCTTCTGCGGCACATAGCCGATGCGCAGTCCAGGCATGTGGATCACGCTGCCTTCGTCGGGCTTCAGGATGCGCAGGGCCATCTTGGCGGCGGTGCTCTTGCCCGCGCCATTCGGCCCGATCAGGGTCACGATCTCCCCGCGCTCGACGCTCAGGCCGACATTGCGCACCAGCCAGCGCCCGTCGCGATAGACGCCAGCGTCCTTCATTTCGATCAAGGTTTCCCGCGCCTTTTGGACGGGGAGGGCGGTCTTCCTGCTCATCTGTTCCGGGCTTTTCTCAGTGTCTTTTCGTTGCGCCACCCCGGTTGCGATTTTTGCAAAAATGGGGGTTGCCTCACCTTATGACAGACGTTATAGCATAACGCAATAGACGTTATAAAATAACATATCACTTGAATATGATATCCGTTTCCAACCGCACAAGAGAGAGACCATGAAACACTTCCGCTCCCTTCTTCTCGCCTCGGCTTTCCTTACCGGCGCGACGAATATCTCGCTTGCCGCAGAGCGCGAAGGCGTTGTGGTATCAATCAAGCCGCTCCATTCCATCGTGTCGGCGGTCATGCAGGGCGTGGGCGAGCCGAAGCTGATCGTGCAGGGGGCGGGTTCGGAGCATGTCTACAGCCTCAAGCCTTCCGATGCCGAGGCAATCGAGCATGCCAAGGTGATCTTCTGGGCCGGGCCGTCGATGGAAACCTTCCTCGACAAGCCGATCGATACGCTGGGCGAGGGCGCGAAGGTCATCGCGCTTGGCGATGCGGAGGGCCTCACCCGGCTGAAGTTCCGTGAAGGCGGTCCGTTTGAAGCGCATGACCACGGGCATGAAGGTCATGACCATGGCCATGATGACAAGAAGCACGATCATGCCGCGGAAGCTTCCGAAGCCGGGCATGATCATGACCACGGCCATGGCGAATATGACCTGCATTTCTGGCTCGACCCGCAGAACGGAAAGGTCCTGGCAACGGATATTGCGAAGACGCTGGGCGCAAGCGACCCGGAACATGCCGCGCAGTATGAAAAGAACGCCAGGGACTATGGCGAGAAGATCGACGCGCTGACCAGGGAAATCGCGAGCGAACTGGAGCCGGTCAAAGACAAGCCCTTCATCGTCTTCCATGACGCCTACCAGTATTTCGAAAATCGCTTCGGTGTGAAGGCCGCCGGGTCGATCACGGTCAGCCCGGAAAAGGCGCCGGGCGCAGCGCGCATCAAGGAAATCCACGACAAGATCAAGTCGCTTGGCGCAACCTGCGTGTTCTCCGAACCGCAATTCGAGCCGAAGCTGGTAAAGACGGTTATCGACGGGACCGAGGCCAGAACCGGTATTCTCGATCCTCTGGGTGCGGAACTGAAGGACGGGCCGGATCTCTACCCGCAGCTCATCCGCAATCTGGCGGATTCACTTAAAACCTGCCTGTCGAAATAACAGCCGCAGCCGCTTCCCTTTGCTGGATGCACGCGCGTTCAGAACGCGGCTGCAAATGTGCCGGGCTGCAACTATCGACAGCCCGGCACTCACGAACCAAAAGCGGAAAGGCTTCGCCCCTTCGCCTGAGCGCTCGTCAGGCCCAGACGGTCTGGAGCATTTCCAAAAAGTGCGTAGCGGTTCCGCCATACCATATTGAACGGAACCGCTCTGGAGCATGATCCGAGAACGAGGGTCGACAAGATGTTGCTCCACGTAGAAGGGGCTGGAGCGTCGATCTGATTCCATCCGATCGAAACGCGCTCCGGGTTTTCCGGGACATTTCAGGGCGGCTTCCACCGCCCATTTTCACCACGAAAATTGTTACGATATAACATAAAGGAGAAATGAATGCGCAGCTTTTTGAGGACGCTTCACGCCGGTGCCGTTTTGGTTTTTCTCGCTCCTGCGTTTGCAGGTGCGCATGGCATCTGGATTGCCGAGCGTCATGGCACGCAGGCTGTCGTTTACGGTCACGGCGCGAGCGACGAGGCCTATGATCCGCAGAAGCTGAAGACGGTCACGGCCCGGGATGTGGACGGCAAGGAACTCGCCGTTGAGATCAGGCGGCAGGAAGATCATGCCCTGCTCGGCGTGCCCGGGGATGCGGTCGTGGTCAGCAGCGTCTTCGATAATGGCTTCTGGGCCGAGGGGCCGGACGGCAAGTGGGTCAACAAGCCGAAATCGGAAGTGCCGGGCGCAAAACAGTCCAGCCAGAGCCGGAAGTTCGCCGTCGCCATTCTCGACCATCTGCGCAAAAAGCCCGAGCCGCAGGGCCTGCCGTTTGAAATCGTGCCGCTGATGGACCCGACGATCTTGGAGGCGGGCAACGAACTGCCCGTGCAGGTTCTGGTTGACGGAAAGCCGGTCGAAGGCGTGGAAGTCGCGGCGGACTATGTCAATGACAGCCATGCGGCACCGGTGAAGACCGACGCGGAAGGCATTGCCAGGATCAGGATTCGCAATGCGGGTCTCAATGTCGTCGGGGCGGCCTATTCCAGCCCGCTTTCCGATTCAAAGGAAGCCGACAAGCTCAGCTATTTCACCACGCTGACCTTCAATCTCGATCACCATCACCACGATTGATCCCATCCCGTCATCAAGGAACGGAGTCATGCGAAAGAGACTGCCCGTTACGGTCCTGTCCGGCTTTCTTGGAGCCGGAAAGACGACATTGCTCAACCACGTGCTCAACAATCGCGAGAACCGCCGCGTTGCGGTGATCGTCAATGATATGAGCGAAGTGAACATCGATGCCGCCCTCGTTCGGGAGGGCGGCGCCAATCTGTCCCGCACGGATGAACAACTGGTCGAAATGACCAATGGCTGCATCTGCTGCACCTTGCGCGATGATCTCCTGAAGGAGGTTTCGCAACTGGCGGCACAGGGGCGCTTCGATTATCTGCTGATCGAATCGACCGGTATAGCCGAGCCCTTGCCGGTCGCCGCTACGTTCGAATTTCGCGACGAGAAGGGCAACAGCCTTTCCGATGTCGCCCGGCTCGATACGATGGTGACGGTTGTCGATGCCGCGAATCTGCTGAAGGATTATGCGTCGAGCGACTTTCTGCGCGATCGCGGCGAATCCCTCGGCGTGGAGGACGAGCGCACGCTTGTCGACCTCCTGGTCGAACAGATCGAGTTCGCCGACGTCGTCGTGCTGAACAAGATATCGACGGCTTCGCGAGAGGAGCGTGATCTCGCCCACAAGGTCATCCGTTCGCTCAATCCCGATGCCAGCATCGAGGAAGCTGATTTCGGCGAAGTGCCGCTCGACGCCATACTGGACACGAAGCTCTTCGACTTCAACAAGGCGCATGAGCATCCGCTCTGGTACAAGGAACTGCACGGCTTTGCCGCGCACACGCCCGAGACCGAGGAATATGGCGTCCGCTCCTTCGTCTATCGCGCGCGGCGCCCCTTCGATCCCGGACGGTTCCAGTCGTTCATCGACAAGGGCTGGCCGGGCGTCGTGCGGGCGAAGGGCTTCTTCTGGCTGGCGACAAGGCCGGATTTCGTTGGCGAAATCAGTCAGGCTGGCGCATTGGTGCGCACCGGCAAAAGGGGTCGCTGGTGGTCGTCCGTGCCAAAGCAATACTGGCCGGACGAACCCGAATGGCAGCGCGCCATGGAACCATATTTCCATAAGACATGGGGTGACCGGCGTCAGGAAATCGTGTTCATCGGCGTCGATCCGATGCAGGAAGACGCGCTCATCGATGAGCTGGACCAGTGTCTGCTTGAGGAAGAAGACTTCGTGCCGGAGCGCTGGTCCGGCCTGAACGATCCGTTCCCGAACTGGTCGCCCGCCTGAGCCTGTTTGGCCAGCGATTCCAGAGCGGTTCCCATTGAATCGGGGCGTCTGGAACCGCTCTGTCTTTTGTTTCTACGCATGCCTAATCCCAAAGCAGGTTCCCGCTTTTGGGGGCATGCTCGATATCCAGAGCCCTGCTGTCGGCCAGCGTTCGGTGATCCAGAACGCTGGCGATGGCTTCGCGCACATCCAGCATCATCTGGCGCACTTCACATTCGTCCTCATCGCAATCGTCGCAGGGGCGATAGTCGGTCTTGCTGGCGCAGGCGATAGGCGCAAGCGCGCCATCGAGCGCACGGATGATGTTGCCGATGGCGATCTCGTTGGCCGGGCGGGCGAGGCAGAAGCCGCCGCCCTTGCCTTTGCGGCTCAGAACGAAACCGGCATTGCGAAGCTCGGTGAAAATATTGTCGAGAAACTTGCGCGGTATATGGTGCTTTTCGGCGATCTCGCTGGCGGAAACCAGTTGTCCATCGGTAACGCCCGCCAGATGTACCATGGCTTTCAGGCCATATTTGCCCTTTTTGGTCAGCATGCCACCCCTGTGGGGCATTTCCTCGAAGTACCGAAATCGGCTTTGTCCGGAAATGCACGAAAAGAATACGCAACACACGCCGCCAGCCAAAACCGGCGCCGTTCGCAACATCAGGCCAAAGCCTGCTCCCTGGAAGTTAGGCGCTAAACCCGGCTGCGACAAGTCTTTTTGCGCCTGGCGGGGGTCTGATGCACGACCTGCCTGCATCCAGAGGCGACCGGATACACCCACCGCCTCCGCTATCATAACGCCATTCAGGTTTGTGTACGCCAGGGCAAGAAATCTGCTTGCTCGAGCACCCGGCTAAATAAGTTCCCTGCGCGATACATCTCCGGCTCGACGCTGAAGATGTTGTCAGTTTTTCGGGGTGGCAACAATTGCCGCCGTTATATTGAGAGGCCCATTTCCGTGGCCATCGCCCTCATAAGATCCTAAAAGATAAAGATCGCGACCCTGTGCGATAGCTGTAAGTGCAAATTCTATAACGGTTTTATCAAAGTCATTCATTTCTGAGACATCGTAATTGTTTCTAAATGAAAACCAAACATCATCTGTTGCTACTGATAGAGCAATGATATTTGGGTATGCGGTAACTTTAATATGCTTAAACTCTTTTGCAATATCTGGCATACTAATCTCCTTAATATATTGAGAATCAGCTAATTTACCGTCTTATATTGCCGGAAATGGGTGGGTTCGGACAACCTGTCAGCGTATTCAGCAAAAATGTAATGTTAGCTTCGGGGGTGTCGATCAAAAATTTTCACGCTGCCGCCGAAAGATTGTAGTTTCGTCACGCCATCCTCGATTATTTTTTGTTTTAGTGCCTTTGTTGCTGAGGCGATATGGAGGGCGCCCTTCATATGCGTGGTGACATGTACCGCCGGTTAATTGTGCGTATTCTCCAGCAAAGCGAGCGATAATGCGCCTTGCAATGCGTCGCCAAGTGCAGGCCGATAGTGCCCCCGATACGGCAGGAAGGGCAGTGCTGCATAGGAAGAGGCAAGGCCTCCGGTCAGGCTGAACCGGCCAAGCGCTTCCGTGTCGAGCCGCTCCAGACCGCGTGCAATATAAGAGCAGGCGTGTTGCAGGATCGAATTGCCGAGCGGATCGCCCGCATGGGCGTGGTTGAAAACGAGGGGAGCGAAGGCGGCGTAGTCGGCGGCTGTTGCCTTGCGCGAGAAGGCGATGATCTGGCGAAGCTCGCCGTTGAACCGCGCCAGCACGGCGTCGACAAGTGCCGTACGCTCCGCCATTCCATCCAGTGCGAGCAGCGTTTCTTCGAGAAGTTCCCGCCCAAGCCGCGCGCCACCCGCGTGGTCGCTCAGCATGAAGCCGCGTCCGCCGACAATCTCGAAGGCGCCCCGTTCCCTTTTGACGAAGACCGAACCGGTGCCGAGAATGACGATAGCGCCATCGTCCTGCCCGAGCGCGCCTTGCAGGGCGCTGACCGCGTCGGAAACGATCTTCACATGGCCAAAGGGGAACTGGCGTTCCATGCTGTCCTTGTCGGCAAGCGAATTTGCGCCCGCGAGCCCGAGCACCGCGCAGGTCTCCCTCAGTATGGCGACATCGAGCCCCGCGTCCTGCACGGCCTGCTTCGCCGCGCGCATTATATTATCCAGCGCGGCGACCGGCTCCGCACCGATATTGGCGGGGCCGCTGGTCCCCCGGCCCATGGCCGCTCCATCGCGGTCGGCGAGAAGCGCCCGGCACCCGGTGCCGCCACCATCGACCGCCAGAATATAAGGCATAGGCTTCATGTTCATTCACCCGATTGTCATGTCAGCCGTCACGGAATCGTCGCAACTGTTCGAATCGCCAGTTTTTCACGGTTGAAATTTGGTTAAAAAGGACCATATTGGCTGTGGAAAGAAAATTCCTGTTTTTTTGAGAAACTGCGTTGACAGTTTTGTTTGGTGGGGTCTATATGGCGCCACAACGAGGGCGGCGGCGCCGCAAGCGGCAGGCTGATGCGTCCTTGGAGTTGGTTGAAGGTGTCTGGCAGAGATGCTGGGTGTTGGTAGGCTGGCGGCGTTGACGGGGCAWTGAGTCTTGTTGATGTTAGAAGAAAAGAACTTCGATTAAGTTTGTGATTTTCTTCGAAAAAAGTGGTTGACAGGTTGGTTTGACTGATCTAGAAGCCCGGCACCGCAGACGAGGCGCTGACAGGATTTGACCTTCGGGTTGGGTGATTG